>NZ_CP133148.1:3060000-3360000 GCF_036488675.1 Sinorhizobium chiapasense | reverse complement strand
TCGCTCAGCGCAAAACGATCCCCCTTCAGCATGGCCGGGTCCGGCGCATGGGCATGCCCGCAGGTCGCGCAGACCTCGCCGGAAGCGTGGGCGTGATGATGGTGGTGACCGTCATGGTCATGATGATCGTGGTGGTGGCCGTGCCCCGTGTGCGCGTCGACGGTTGAGGCAGGAGCCGGGCGCCCCATCGAGCGCAGCTTGCGAAAGACCAGCCAGCCTCCGAACGCCGCGATCAGCGCGTAGCTTGCGACCTCAAGCGAGTGGGTGGCGTCGGTCATGCTGATCGATGAGCCGCGCAACAGGAGATAGACGGCGCCGATCAGGAGGATCGCCACTACGCCTTGCAGGATCGACGAGAGAAAGGAGAGAACGACGCCGCGGCGAAGTTCCGTCTCGTTGGCGATCATGTAGGAGGAAATGACTGCCTTGCCATGTCCGGGACCCGCCGCGTGGAACACGCCATAGGCGAAGGAGAGGCCGATCAGCGACCAGAGCTGCCACGGGTTCTCGCGCATGCCCTTGAGCGTGCCGGTCAGCATCCGGTAGAAGCCCTGCTGCTCCGTGTTCACCCAGGCAAAGAAACCGCCGAGGAAACCCGTCGTCTGGACCGACGGTTCGGCGGTGCCGATGCCGAGCGGCGACTGGGCCGCGGCCGCTGTTGCGGAAAGGGCCGCCAGCAAAAGCGCAGCCGCTAGCGGTCCGCCAATCCTGCGTGCGTTCAGCATGTGACCTCGATCCTCGTTGCAAAGAGCTTCGACATGTCGGTGCCGGTCGGGTCGTTCCAGAAGGCGTCGGTCAGGGTGTCCTTGTTTTCTGCGAGCACTTCGTCGGGATCGGGCCTGACCACCTTATGCTCGCAGGCCTCGATCTTCTCGCCGACGACCAAGAGATCGTTGTCGGTCGGGAAGTCCATCGCCGTGTACATCGTCGGATCGTAGACGCCGAAGGAGAGTTTGCCCTTGAGCGGCATCGCTTCTGCCGGCTTCACCGCGAAGATCATCAGGAGCTGGTTGTCCTTGTAGTCGACGGTAATGCTGTCGGGCTTGTTCACCTTCACGGATTTCCCGTTGTCGAGAATCGTCGTGTAGTAATTGTATTCCGAAAGAGATTCGAGAACCGTCTGGCCGACCTCCTTGAGCTCGTCCGGGTCGAGGGTCGCGTTCGAGTTCTTGTCGAAGTCGAGTACGACGCTTGCGGAAAACAGCTCGTCGAAGCGCCAGACGTTGCGCAGTTCGCCGATCTCGCCCTTGTCGTCGGAAACGATCTCCAACCGCGCTTCGGCGAAAATGTGCGGATGCGCGACAGCCAATGCGGGCGCGAAAAGCGTGGCAAGGCCGGCGATGGCGAGGCACTTTGTTCTCATGGGGTGGAATCCTTTTTCGGCGTCAGCCGCACGAATCGTCTTCGAAATGTACTGCAAATGGGACGGAATTGGGACTTGACGGCGCGTCGCCCTGCGCAGTCACCGCGAGCGGAACCAGCCGTGAAGGAAATCGACGAAGGTGCGCACCTTGGCCGGCAGATAGCGCCGATGCGGGTAGATCGCGTAGATGCCGCGGTCCTTGGGCAGAAAGTCATCGAACAACGTCACCAACTCACCGGACTGGATCTTCGGCCGGGCGATGAAATCCGGCACCGGGGCAATCCCGAGACCGGTCACGGCGGCGCGCGCAGACGCAAGCGGACTGTTGACTTCGATCGGTCCGCCGACCGGGACCGTGAAGGGAGAACCATCCGCCTCGACGAAGCGCCAGTTCGAATAGGATCGGCCGTTGGTGTCGAGAATGCAGGAGATTTTCGAAAGCTCGGTCGGATGCTTGAGCGGGCCGACCTTCTCCACGAAGTCCGGCGAGGCGCAGAGCAGCACCTGGAAGTCATCGAGCTTGCGCGCGATCAGCGTCGAATCCTCGAGCCGCGTGATGCGGATCGCCACGTCGAAACCTTCTTCCACTAGGTCGATGAAGCGGTCGTCAGAGACGATTTCGAGCGACAATTCGGGATGCAGCTTGCCGAAGTCGATCAGCGACTGGCCGATATCGGCATCCACGAATGTCCGCGGCACGGTGATGCGCAGCCGGCCACGCAGGTCGGAATTGTTGGCGCGCACGAGATCGGCGAGGTTGTCGATCTCCTTCAGGATCTCCGAGGCCGTGCGATAATAGGTGTGGCCGGCTTCGGTCAGCGAGAACTGCCGGGTCGTGCGGTTGAGCAGGAGGGCGCCGAGCTCGTCTTCCAGTTCACGCACATATTTCGACAGAAGCGCCTTGGATTTTCCGATGCGCCGGGCGGCGGCTGAAAAGCCTTCCGCGTCCACGACGTCGATGAAGGCACGGATACGGGTCAAGGTGTCCATGGGCTAACTTTCTTTCGTCTGTTCGCCGTGCTGATTCGGCCGCAATTGTTCGCCTGTCGAAGGATCGTGAATAACGCCGTGTCGCACGTGCTCGATCCGATGCGCCGCCTCTTAGCGCCGTCACCTCATGTGCTCGGAGCAAATCCAATAGATTTCAAAGATTTGGCGCATTCTTCCCGGCTGGCTCGATTGTTCAGTGAATGTGAACAACGACAATGTCGTCGGCTTCGGAAAAATTTCAACCGCGGAACGCAAAAAACTCTTGATTACGACAATGTTTTTTCTTACCTACCGCTTGCCCAAAGTCGCACGTGCCTGTGGGTGTCCGCCGACCCTCGAATAAGGTGAGGAAATCGGTAAGGTACCTGGAACTAACCCCTCCAGTCGCTATTCCGGCCAACCGGGAAATGCGAGGACATCTTGAAGCAACGACGGTGCGGGCCTTTCTGGTGTCTGCCGGCTTTCCAACAGCCGGGGTTACTGAAGAGGCACACCTTCATTGCCGGAAGTGCGGTTGGGATATCCCCTCCAATCCATGGCAGACAAAGACGAATCTTAGCCTTGGCGGGCTTCGATTCACCGTTTCGCGCATCGAGCGCATGCATGGTTCCGGGGTCTCCACCGGCTGGTTCCAGTGCAAGCGCGCGTACGCCCTTTGTCCTCCACAGTTGTGGAGTCTAATGGATCTGGGGAATATGGCTATGACCACTGCACGCATCATCGACTTCCTGAACACCCGACGACCCGAAGGCCCGTGCCTCGTTGTCGACCTCGACGTCGTGCGCGACAATTTCAGGGCCTTCCGCCACGCGCTGCCCGACAGCTCGATCTATTATGCCGTCAAGGCCAACCCGGCGCCGGAAATCCTGCGCCTTCTCGCCGGTCTCGGTTCCAACTTCGATTGCGCGTCCGTCGCCGAAATCGAAATGGCGCTTGATGCCGGTGCGACCGCCCAACGCATTTCTTTTGGCAACACCATCAAGAAGGAGCGCGATATTGCCCGTGCTTATGCGCTGGGCGTGTCCCTTTTCGCGGTCGACAGCCATGAGGAAGTCGAGAAGGTCGCGCGTGCCGCTCCCGGCGCCCGCGTCTTCTGCCGCGTCCTGACGGATGGCGAAGGCGCGGAATGGCCGCTGTCGCGCAAGTTCGGCTGCGTACCGCAGATGGCGGTCGACGTGCTCGTCTACGCGCATCAGCTCGGCCTCGTCTCCTACGGCGTGTCGTTCCACGTCGGCTCGCAGATGACGAAGCTCGATGCCTGGGATTCGGCACTTGCCGATGCCAAGCGCGTCTTCGTGCAGCTCGCCAAGCAGGGCATCGAGCTCAAGATGGTCAACATGGGCGGTGGCTTCCCGACAAAGTACCTGAGGGACGTTCCGTCGGCGGAAGCTTACGGCCAGGCGATCTTCGGGGCGCTGAAGAAGCACTTCGGCAACAACATCCCGGAGACGATCATCGAGCCGGGTCGCGGCATGGTCGGCAATGCGGGCGTGATCAAGGCGGAAGTCGTGCTCGTCTCGAAGAAGTCGGACAACGACAACCACCGCTGGGTCTTCCTCGACATCGGCAAGTTCGGCGGTCTCGCCGAAACGATGGACGAGGCGATCCGCTACCCGATCCGCACCGCGCGTGACGGCGATGCGATGGAGCCCTGCGTGCTTGCCGGCCCGACCTGCGACTCGGCCGACGTGCTCTACGAGAAGAACATGTATCCGCTGCCGATCTCGCTGACGATCGGCGACGAGGTTCTGATCGAAGGCACGGGCGCCTACACGACGACCTACTCGGCCGTCGCCTTTAACGGCTTCGAGCCGCTGAAGGCCTATGTGATCTGATCCTGCCTGCTCCCGCGCCAACTGCGGGAGCGGCGATTTCACAATTCATATCCGGTCCGCCTGAAGCGGTTTTGATGACGGGAGGCCCCGATGGCCGCTGTTGTTGATGCCATGCGCGCGTTCTTCGCGCCGTCCACCTTTGTGATCGACTCCGAAAACCCCGGCGATGTCGTCGCGCGTGAAAACCTGCTCGACCGTGCCATGGGTCCGGATCGCCGGCGCAAGTCGTCGGAAAAGCTGCGTCGCGGCCGCGTACCGGCCGAGGGCCTTGCCCTTGTCGCGCGTGACGAGGACGGTCACGTGATCGGCACGGTGCGCCTCTGGAATGTCGAGGCGGGTGTCGACCCGGAGGGCCATGGCGTGCCGGCGCTTCTTCTCGGCCCGCTTGCCGTCGACCCGGCGCATGAGGGCAGGGGCATCGGCGGCATGCTGATGCGTGCGGCAATTCAGGAGGCCAAGAGTCGCGGCCACGGGGCGATTCTGCTCGTCGGCGACGCTGCCTACTACGAGCGGTTCGGCTTCTTCGCCGAGCGGGCACAGCATCTCGTCATGCCGGGACCGTTCGAGCGCAACCGTTTCCTGGCGCTCGAGCTCAGGGGCGGCTGGCTCGATGGCGCCGCCGGAATGCTGGTGGCGAGCGGCCGCAAGCTGGCCCTGCCGCCGCTCAAGCGCGCCGCGTAACTTCGCCGTCTCCAACCCTGCGGAGGCGGATAACAAACAGCGCTCCTGCCGCGTCGGCGGGAGCGCTGTAGCGTTTTCGAGAGGGCTTGTTCGAGCGGCTCTCACGCGTCGGGCGTGAGCGGCTTCTTCGCGTCGTAACAAACGAAGGCAAGCTTGTTTCCGTCCGGATCACGCACGTAGGCTGCGTAAAAGCCATCGCCATACTGCGGGCGGAAGCCGGGTGTCCCTTCGCTCCGACCGCCCTGTTCAAGGGCGATTTCGAACATCCGCTCGATAACGTCCGCGCGTTCAACGAGAAAGGCCGTCATCGTTCCGTTGCCGATCGAGGCTTTGTTGCCGTCGAAAGGGTAACACGCGAAGAAGCGCGGAGCCCTGTCGTCATCCCGCCGGCCCCAGGAGGCAACCTGTTCGTCGCAATAGCAGCGCTCCTGGCCGATCAGGGCCATCAGCGGATCGTAGAATCGCTCGGCCCGCCTCAGATCCGTCGTTCCGACCATCGTGTACCCGATCATGCGTTGTCCTCGCTTCCCCGTGTCAGTTGGCGGCCCGTCGATAGAGTGCGAGCGATCCTGCCAGCGCCAACAGGGCGCCACCGCACAGCCGATCGAGCCAGATCGCTCCGGAACGTTTGAGGAAACGGACCGCCTGCGAACCGACCAGGGCGTAGCCGAACATCACCATCAGGTCGATCGATGCGAACACGAGGGCCAGGACGGTATATTGCGGCGTCTGCGGCAAGGCCGGCACGATGAATTGCGGCAGGAAGGCGGAGAAAAACAGATAGCCTTTGGGATTGGTGACCGCGACGAGGAAACTCTTGAGGAAGATCGTGCGTGCCGTGGCGGCGCCGGCTGGGCTCTTGCTGTCGGCGGCAATTTCCAGCGTGCCGCGCGAGCGCAGCAGCATGATGCCCAGGAAAGCGAGATAGGCTGCACCCAGCCATTTGACGACCGTGAACCAGAACTCAGACGCAGCCAGGAGCGCGCCGAGGCCGAGCGCCACGGCACCGATCAGCACGAAATCCGACAGGACGGCGCCGATCATGCCTGCCGTCGCCCGTTTCACGCCATAGCGCGAGCCATTGGTAAGCGCGAGAAGCACGGTCGGACCCGGAGTCGCGATGCCGATGAAAGCGACGAGTGCGAATGCAAGAATGGTGACATCGCTCATGGTGCCCTCCCTCGATAGGATAACTCCTCCCACAGCTTCGACGCGCGCGCAAGCGTCGGCCCGTCATGTACGGGAAGGCCGTTGCTGGGCCAATTGGCTTTCCGCTGCCGGCACCTTCTTCCCGCAGGTGGGGGGAGAAGGGCCTCGCGGCGCCGCCGATGCTTCTTCGTTTGACAGCTCCGACGGCCTCGCATAAGCAGGCGGAGGGTGAGGGCCCCAGCCGTCCGCGAGCTTCAAGCTTTGGTGAAGTCCCTCTTTTCGACACGGTCAAGCCGAAACGGCATGCGAACCGATGGCAATGCGGGCACCCATCCTGAAATTGCATGCCGCAACAGGAGACCCTGTCATGACGCATGAGAAACCGACGCTTCCCGCACTCGATGCGCTGAAGGACCAGGCGAGGCGCCTGCGCTCCCGGCTCGCGTCCGAGGGCGAGGCGATCAGCCACTCCAAATCGCTCGAACTCGTCGCCGCCCAATACGGCTACCGCGACTGGAATACGCTTCACGCCACCGCCGGCAACCGCCCGCCGTTCAATCCATGGATGCTGGGATCGCGGGTGAAGGGCCACTATCTCGGCCAGGCTTTCGCGGCGGAAATCCTCTCGGTTCATGCGATAGGCGCCGAGCCAAGGCGCTATCGCCTGACGTTCAAGTTCGATGAGCCGGTCGACGTCGTCACGTTCGATAGCTTTTCGGCCTTTCGCCAGCGGGTGACGGCCACGATAGACGAGACCGGACGGACGGTCGAAAAGACCGGCCGCATCTGGAACTTGAATGGTGAGGTGTGGTGGTGAAGCGGATTGCGGCTTGCCCCTCATCCGGCTGCCGCCACCTTCTCCCCGCAGGCGGGGAGAAGGGACTCGTGGCGCTGCGTTCATCAATCAGGGCGAACCGTGGTTGCGCGTCCCCTCTCCCGGCAAGCGGGGAGAGGGCTAGATGTGAGCTTTCAGGAGGTTGTCCATTCGGACCGGGGAGGTGCAGACCGCTACCCAGCAAGATCCACGACGCCGCAATCGCCGGCCGCCGACCCGAAGGCGAGCTGGCGGCCGTTCTTGCTCCAGGCCATGGCGGTGATCGCACCCTTGCCGGGTCGGCGCAGCAGCACTTCCTTGCTGTCGGCGAAGCGGGCCGCGAGGATCATGCCGTCCTCGTAGCCGATGGCGACGATGTCTTCGGCCGGATGGCAGGCGACGGTCGTCACCATGATGTTGCCGCGCGTGCCGAGCTCCAGCGGGGCCTTGCCCATCGGTCCGTCCTTACCCTGGAACGGCCAGACGATCGCCGCCGGTGCGCCGGAAGAGGCGAGCCACTTGCCCTTGGCCGACCAGGACAGCGACTTCACTTTGGCCGGATAGCCGGTCATGCGCATGTGGCGCGCTTCGGCCCCCGCTTTAGCATCGAGCTTCCATCCATGCAGCGCGTTTTCCTGCATGGAGGTGACGACGAAACGGCCGTCCGGGGAAAAGGTGACGCCGGTATGGGCGCCCTTCCATTCGAGATCGGCCGGCTGGCCGGCGATCGCCACCCAATGCATGGACACGCCATTGTAGCGGGCAACGGCGATACGCAGGCCCTTGGGGGCGAAGGCTATGCCCTCGACGGTGCGCTCTTCGGGAAAGTCCTTTGTCGTGCCGTCCGCCAGGCGAACATGGGTCGTCTTGCCATAGGCGTAGGCGACCGCGCCCTGAGGGCCGGCCGCGACCTGCGATATCCATTTGCGCGGCGCTTCTGCGACGAGGCTCATGCTGCCGTCGGCGGAGATGCGCATCACCTTGCCGTCCTCGCCGCCGGTCAGCAGGCTGTCGCTCGCCTCGTCATGGTCGAGCGAGAGCAGGCCATCATGGGCTTCAATGGTCTTGTGACCGTGATCGAGGTGATGGACGGTGCCGGAGGCTTCGGCGAAGAAGGGTGTGTCCTTGAGGAAGGCCACGCCGACGACGTGGCCTTCGAGGTCGAGCGGAGCGACTGTCGGCATCAGTTGGCCAGGCTCTCTTGTTTCAGCATGATCTTGTCGGTGATCATGCCTGGACCTCGCAGGCCTTGAAGGTGCGCTCGAGCTTCTCGCGGTCGAGATCACGGCCGATGAAGACGAGCCGGGTCTCGCGCTTCTCGCCGTCCTTCCAGGCGCGCTGGTGGTCGCCCTCGATGATCATGTGCACGCCCTGGACCACGTAACGCTCGGCATCCCCGGCGAAAGCAATGATGCCCTTCAGCCGCAAGATATTCGGACCATCGGTCTGGGTGATCTTCTGGATCCACGGGAAGAAGCGGTCGGGGTTCATCTCGCCGCCGCGCAGTGAGATCGACTGCACGGTCACGTCATGGATGGGTGACGGCCCACGGTCGTGGTGATGGTGGTGATCGTGACCATGGTCGTGGTCATGATGGTCGTGATGATGGTGGTGGTCGTGATCGCAATCGGGACCGCAGACATGATCGTCGTGCTCATCCTGATCGAGGAAGTGCGGATCGTTTTCGAGCGCCTTTTCGAGATTGAATGCACCCTGGTCGAGCACCTTCGTCAGGTCGATCTCGGAGCGCTGCGTGCGGTAGATGCGAGCGGACGGATTGATGACGCGCACCGTTGCCTCGATCCGCTCCAGCTCTTCCGGCGTCACGAGATCGGTCTTGTTCAGGAGCACGACATCGGCGAAGGCGATCTGGTCCTCGGCTTCGCGGCTGTCCTTGAGGCGCAGCGGCAGGTGCTTGGCATCGACCAGTGCGACCACGGCATCGAGCTCGGTCTTGGCGCGCACGTCGTCGTCCATGAAGAACGTCTGCGCAACCGGCACCGGATCGGCAAGGCCGGTGGTCTCGACGATGATCGCATCGAAACGGCCCGGCCGGCGCATCAGTCCCTCGACGACACGGATCAGGTCGCCGCGCACGGTGCAGCAGACGCAGCCATTGTTCATCTCGTAGATTTCCTCGTCGGACTCGACGATCAGGTCGTTGTCGATGCCGATCTCGCCGAACTCGTTGACGATAACCGCGTATTTGCGGCCGTGGTTTTCGCTGAGAATGCGGTTGAGGAGCGTCGTCTTGCCGGCACCGAGATAACCCGTGAGCACGGTGACGGGGATCGGCTTCTGCGTGGATGTTTCGGTCATGGGAGCCTCGAGGATTGGCGATGCACCGCGGGCATCTATGTCGCGTCCTCATATAGGAGATGAAGCGACGATGCGCAAATGGCGGCAGGCGAATTCACTGCCCGGATCCGGTCCGCCATCCGCCGAGCCGAAAGCGGTCAGGAAAGTTCGTCGACGTCGAAGGCTTTCACGTCCTCGAGCAGTTCGATGATGCCTTTCACCGCGTGGGCGAGAAGAATCTCACCGCGCGCGGCGGTCGCGGCGCGGGCATCGCCCGCGACACCTTGCCGGTTGAGGTCGGACATTTTCCAACCGAACGCATGCGGGCCATAGGCGCGCAGATGCTTGAACCGGGCGATGAAGTCGCTCTGGCGGGAGGGAAACCGCATGGCCCGCGTCATGTCCACCTTCTCGGGGTGGAGCGCCAGCATCACCGACGTCTCGATGTCGCCGCCATGGATGTCGAGTGCCTTGTCCTCGGCGCTGATCCAGCCCTCCGGCTGCCCGAAACGCGTCCAGCTCGTCGCGACCGCGAGCATGCCGAAACGCACCCGCGCCTCGGTCGCGACGATCGTCATCAGCGGCGAGTTGCCGCCATGGGCGTTCAGCATGACGAATTTGCGGATGCCGAGACGATGGAGATTTTCGGCGATCCCGAGCCAACGGCCGATCGCTTCGTCAAAGGCGAGCGTGCGCGTGCCGGACACGTCCATATGTTCGATCGAATAGCCGACGGGCTCGACCGGCAGGAACGTTACGGGGAGGTCCGCGGGCCGCGCGGCCGTGACACGCCGGACGATGCCCTCGGCAATCAGCCGATCGGTTTCGAAGGGAAGATGCGGTCCATGCTGCTCATGCGCGCCGAGCGGCAGCACCGCGATCCACTGCCGCCGCTCGGAAGGTGCGAGATCGGCGGGATTATCGTTCCAGTTAGGCTCGGGCATCGACATTTCTCTTCGGTTCTCCGTCCCGAGTGTCGTAAAATTGTTATTTGAGTCATACAGTTCGTAATCACAAGCTGTATTGCTATAACAGAGTGTACGGGATTCGGCGGGAGGTCCAATGGGCAAGAAGAGCAAGGCCGAAAAGAAGGGCAAGAACAGCAAGAAGAGGGACGAGCTTGCTGTCGAGCCGCACGATCTTGCTTCGGTTCTTGTACAGGCGGCGCGCTCGATGCGCACCGTGCTTTCCCGCAATCTGCTCGAAAGCGGCCTCTATGCGGGGCAGGACGGCGTCATGCTCGCGCTGGCCGAGACCGATGGCCTGACGGCAGGCGCGCTCGCTGCAAGACTTGGCGTCAAGGCGCCGACGATGACGCGCACCATCGGGCGCATGGAGGCGCAAGGCTTCCTCGAACGCCGGCCGGACGAGGAAGATGCGAGGCTGACCAAGGTCTATCTGACGGTGCCGGGGCGCGAACGGCTGCAGACGATTGCGGAGGCCGGTCAGCATTCCGAAAAGCTCGCCACGCGCGGTTTGACCGACAAGCAGGTGCGCACCCTCCTGAAACTGCTCAGGGCGGTCGACAGCAACCTGCAGGCGGCAAGGGCGCCCGATTGATCCGTGCCCCTGCGGTGACACTTCCCGATTGCGGCGATCATTTAAACAGTTTAAAGAAGATTTAAAACGGGCTGACGAGATCGGTGTATCAGGGGGAACATAGTGGCGCAAAAGGTCAAGCTTTCGACAATCGCGGAAACACTCGGCCTTTCGACGGCGACAGTATCCCTGGCATTGCGTGACAGCCCACTGGTGGCGACCGTCACCCGCGACAAGATCAAGGAGCAGGCACGCGCGCTCGGCTACATCTACAATCGCCGCGCCGCGAGCTTGAGGACATCGCGGTCCGGCATCATCGGCGTCGTCGTGCACGACATCATGAACCCGTTTTACGGTGAAATCCTCAAGGCGATCGAGGCGGAACTCGATCGCGACAAACAGACCTTCATCCTCTCCAATCACTACGATTCCGTCGAGAAGCAGCGCGACTTTATCGAGACGCTGCTGCAGCTTGGCGGCGACGGCGTGATCATGTCGCCGGCGATCGGCACCCCGCCGGAGGATATCCAGCTTGCCGAGGACAACGGCATGCCGGCGATCCTGATTGCCCGGTCGATCGAGGGACTCGACGTGCCGATTTTCCGCGGCGACGACGCCTATGGCATTTCGCTTGCGACCAATCACCTTATCGGCCTTGGCCACCGCTGCATTGCAATGGTCGGCGGCACCGACCAGACCTCGACCGGCCGCGATCGCTACCAGGGCTATGTGAATGCGCTGCGCAAGGCGAATATCGAGGTCGACCCCGACTTACGCATTCCCGGACCGCGCTCCAAGCAGGGCGGTTTCGAGGCGGCCGTGCATCTCTTGTCGCTGCCGCAAAAACCGACGGCAGTCGTCTGCTGGAACGATCTGGTGGCAATCGGCATGATGAACGGCATCGCCCGCGCCGGGCTTGTGCCGGGCGTCGACATTTCGGTCACCGGCTATGACGACCTCGAGGAAGCCTCGATCGCGACCCCGGCGCTGACGACAGTCTGGAACGGCCAGGCCGACGTCGGCCGCAGCGCGGCGCGGGCGCTTCTCGACAAGCTTTCCGGCAGCCACGAACCGGACGGGATTCATCTGATAAAGCCCGAGATGCGCATTCGCCAGTCGACCGGCCCACTCCGCGTGACCGCCTGAGAGCATCTTCCGAAAGGAATGACGATGTCCGAGGACCGTCCTAGAATTCTTGTGCCCGGCAAGATCAACCAGCGCATTCTCGACCGGCTCCCGGAGATGTTCGAGACGGTGCGCATCGAGCGCGCCGATGCGGCGTTGGTGACGCCAGATATGACGGATGTCGTCGGCGTAGCGGTGTCCGGGCGCCTGCCGATGGACTTGATGGATGCATTCCCCCGTATCGAGATCATCGCCAATTTCGGCGTTGGCTATGATGGTGTCGATGTTGCGCGCGCGGCGGCGCGAGGGGTTGTCGTCACCAATACGCCCGATGTCCTGACGGAGGAAGTTGCCGACACCGCGATCGGCCTGCTGCTCAACACGCTGCGCCGCCTGCCGCAGGCCGAGCAATGGCTACGGCAGGGCCGCTGGGTGCGGGAGGGGGCGTTTCCACTTTCGCCGCTCTCGCTCAGGGGGCGCAAGATCGGGCTTTTCGGCCTGGGGCGGATCGGCCTTGCGATCGCCAGGAGATTGGAAGCTTTCGCTGTTCCGATCGCATACCACACGCGCACGCCGCGCGAGGGGCTTGCCTATGCCTATCATTCGAGCCTCAAGGGGCTTGCTGAAGCCGTCGACACGATGATCGTGATCGTGCCGGGCACCCCGAGCACCCTGAAAGCCGTCAACGCCGACATTCTGGCCGCGCTCGGGCCGGATGGTGTGCTGATCAATGTCGGCCGCGGCTCGACCGTGGATGAGGCAGCGCTCGTTGCCGCGCTTCAGAATGGCATCATCGCCGGAACTGGGCTCGATGTTTTCGAGAAGGAGCCGCATGTACCGGAGGCACTGCTGACGCTTCCGAACGTGTCGCTTCTGCCGCATGTCGCCTCCGCTTCCGTGGCGACCCGCAATGCGATGTCCGATCTCGTCGTCGACAATCTGAAGGCCTGGTTTTCGACGGGAGAGGCGCTTACACCGGTCGTTGAAACGCCCTTCCGGCGCAAGGGTTGACAGAGCAATTCCAGGAAAAGTGTGCAACGGTTTTCCGCCCGGAATTGCGTGGGCTCAAAGAATTAGGTCATTTTATTGTTTCAACGAAACAATGAAATGATCCGGAAGACGAGATCAGGCCTTCGCCTCTCTATAGGCGCGCACCGCATCCCCGAAAGCCTTGAAAAGCGAGGCCGAAGGCACGTCCGTCCTCACCCAGTATTCGGGGTGCCATTGCACGCCGACGGCGAAGGCCTTGGCGCCGATAACCGACACCGCCTCGATCGTGCCGTCGTCGGCTACCGCTTCGACGGCAAGGCGCGGCGCGGTCGCGGCGATTGCCTGCCGGTGCAGCGAGTTGACCCTGATGCGACCGGCACCGAGAACGGGCGCCAGGCAGCTTCCTTCCTCGACGATCACGTCCTGGCGAATCCCGTAGGCAACGTCGAGTTCGGGAACGTCGGGCTTGCGATGATCCCAGATGCCGGGCTGGTCCTGAATTTCGGTCGCGAGCGTACCGCCCAGCGCCACATTCAGCTCCTGAATGCCGCGGCAGATCGCGAGCAGCGGAATGCCGCGATCAAGCGCACGGCGGATCAGCGGCAGGCTTGTGGCGTCGCGGCCCGGATCGAACGGACCGTCCGCATCCGTCGCTTGCCTTCCGTAGAGCGAAGGGTGCACATTGGAGCGTGCCCCGCTGGCGAGAACGCCATCCACACGGTCGAGAATCTCGTCGATGTCGTTGCCGGTTTCGAGTGCTGGAATGAGAAACGGCATGACGCCGGCGCCTTCGACGGCCGCGCGCACATATTGATGGGCGGCAACTTGCCAGACATTGCCGTCGAATTCGCGAAAATCGCAAGGGATCGCAACGACAGGTTTCGACATCATCAAACTCCGTTTCTGTTCGGAAAGCCTTGCAGTCAGATCTCGGTTAAAGTCAACTATCGAGAATCGCTGTCGACGATCCGCCGCTGGCGACTGGGCACATCTGGCAGGCTGCTGCATGTCTCCTTAAATCGACCTCGATTTAAGGACAAAGACATGCAGCAATTCAAAGTGCTACAGCGACCTTTGCGCGTCTGATAAGACGCGCGGCGCTGTAGGATAAGAACGGGGGAGGAATTAAGGGCATTTCTTCAAGGTCGGGTAACCATCTCATCGGGAAGCCGGCGCTGGTCGCCCACGCCAGTTGAAGAAATGTACAAGTCGCAAATACCTATGCGTGGTTGTAGAAAGCGGCTAATATTACCAGCCTTCTGCAATATTGGGTTGAATCGGTGCGTCTAGCGCAGTGCCGTTTTGTTGCTATCCTGCAATTCGGCAGATCTTTCGGGGGGTTAGGCGAAATCTTTCGTTAAGTCCTCGATCCTAACAATCCGGCAAACCCGGAGCTTGGTTCATGATGCCCAATGAACGGGGCGCTCTTCCGACAGATGTCTACCTGTCGTCTGTGAGTTCGCTCTATGAACATCGCCGGACGCTGGTGATCGGCATGCTGTCGCATGTCGTGACCTTCCTGCTTGTCTTCCTCAAGACCTCCGATCTCTTCTATCTGGTCTGCGCCGCGACAATCGTCGTCGTTTGGGCGCTCCGCAACCTCGACATGGCCCGGTTCGACCGGCAGGACTTTTCCTGCGCCGACAATGCCATGGTCAGAAAATGGGAGAACCGGTACATCGTCGGTGGCGTCAGCGTGACGCTGACCTGTGGCATTGCCTGCGGATATGCAATCGTCGTCAGCCAGGATTCCTTCGCGGAACTGGCATGCATTTCGGTGACGCTGGCGTCGATGATTTCGCTGGTGGGCCGGAACTATGGTTCCGAACGAGCGGTCCTCTTGCTGTCGTCATCGGCGTGCCTGCCGATCGTGATCGGTCTCTTGACCTTGCGGGACCCCTACATGCTCGTCCTGGCGGTACTGATACTGCCGTTTATCCTGACCACCTGGACGATGGCAAACAATGTGCGCTCCTTCCTTTACGAGAATGTCCTCGCCGCGCGGGAAATCTCGACCATTGCCGGGCAATTCGACGCGGCACTCAACAATATGACGCATGGGCTTTTCATGCTGGACGGCCACAATCGCATCGTGGTCGCGAATGAACGCGCCTGCGAGCTTCTGCGCCTCGGCGACAAGGCCGATCTTAAGGATCGCCTGCTCGACGAAGTGCTGCAGCGCGCCGCCGACCGCATGGCGCTTGGCGCGGATAACAAGGAGAAGATCGCGCGACAGCTCGACCTTCTGATCGAGGGAAAGCGCTCTCGCGCGCTGATCTCGACATCGCAAGATCTCTTCCTTGAGTTCTCGGCAAATCGCCGCGAGAACGGCGAGACCGTATTGATCTTCGAAGACGTGACGGCGCGCGTGCAGGCGGAGAAGCAGGTCCTGCAGATGGTGCGCTTCGACACGCTGACGGGGCTGCCGAGCCGAGACTATTTTTCCGAACTCGCCCACAATGCAATGGCTGCCAATGGCGGGCACGGACGCGAAGTAGGCTTTCTCCTCGTCGATGTGGCGGAATTCAAGCATGTCAACGATACGCGGGGGCATGTCGTCGGCGATAAATTGCTTCAGACGATTGCCGAACGCCTAAGGAGCCTCACCGGCGACGATGCGATTGCCGCCCGCCTGATGGGCGACGAGTTCGTGGTCTTCTTCCCCAACAAGGCAGATGCCTCCGATCTGGAGGAGCGGATCCGGGCCGTGCATGCCGGTCTGCGCGGCGTTTACGTGGCTGGCGGCTTCACATTCAACATGACCATGAGCGCCGGCTTCGTCATTGTGCAGAGCGGCGATTTCCGGTTCGAAGAACTGCAGATCAAGGCGGACCTGGCGCTCTCGGAAACCAAGGCAAGGAACAAGGGTGGCTGCACCGCCTTCGAAGGGGAGATGGACGCCCGCTATCTCGATCGCCAGAAGCTCAAGAGCGATCTGCGAGACGCGCTCAACGCAAATAGCCTGAGTCTGTCCTACCAGCCGATGTTCACGCCGGATGGATCGCGGATCGAATGCTGCGAGGCGTTGGCGCGCTGGACACATCCGGAGCGCGGGCCGGTGCCACCGAATGTGTTCATCCAGCTTGCCGAAGAGATGGGGGTCGTCACCGACATCACGCGCTATGTTCTGCGGCAGGCATGCAGGGACTGCACGAACTGGCCGGCAGACGTGTCGGTGTCGGTCAATCTCTCGGTCCTCGATCTCAGGGGCAACGAGATCGTCGGGATTGTCGCCGAGGCGCTCAAGGAAACGGGACTGGATCCGGCGCGGCTGCACCTCGAAGTGACCGAAAGCTGCCTGATGGACGAGCCCGCCAAGGTCCAGGGCATTCTCAGCGACCTGCACGAGCGGGGCATAACCATCGCCATAGACGATTTCGGCACCGGTTATTCGAGCCTCAGCTATCTCGATACGCTGCCTGCCGGCATCATCAAGATCGACCGATCTTTCGTCCGCAATATTCGCGAAGATGCACGACGCTTCAAGCTCCTGCGGGGGACCGTCAATCTCGCCCGCGCGCTTGGCCTGAAGACGGTGGTCGAAGGGGTAGAGACCGCGGACCAGCTCCAGCTCATCAACGAATACAACTGCGCCGATCTAATACAGGGTTTTGTCTTCGCGGCACCGATGCCGGCCTCCGCGATCGACGCCTTGTGCAAGCAAGGTGCACGGAAACGAGCCACGAAGCCGTCGAGCCAGCGCATCGCCTGAACGTCCCGCTGCACTTCGATCCAACGCCCGCGTCCGTTCCGCCATACCGTCCGCATCAGGCCTCGCCGAGGTTTGTCGGCCTTCAACCTCCGGATTCACTATTAAATTTAACCATTTGTTAAGGTTAATAAAAGGTTAAACGCAGTGTGTATCATTTTGTGGTTGCGAGCTCGTCAGCCGTCAATAGGTTAACCCTTTGTTAATTATGGGGGTCGACTGATGGGTGCTGATGGGCGCCAGGCGGAGCCTGGGATTTTTTCAGAGAAGTTGATGCAGCTGCTCGACCGCGTCGAATACAGGCGCGTCGAAACCGGCGAGGACATCGAAGACATCGCGCGGCTCAGGTACAAGGCCTACAAGGCCGTCAACCTGATGGAGCTGACGGGGTCGACGCTGATAGACGACCTCGACTTCGATAGTCATGCCTATGTGTTCGGCATCTATCTCGACGAGAACCTGGTCAGCACGGTGCGTGTCCACCATGTGACGCCCGACCATCGGGCAAGCACGTCCGGGATTATCTTCGGTCCGGAGATCGATACCTTTCTCGACGCGGGCATGGTGCTGATCGATCCGGGCAGGCTCGCGGTGGACCCGGAAGTGCTCGGTGACGAGATGCGGGCACTGCCCTATCTGACGCTCCGACCGGTTGCGATGGCCTGTGAATATTTTTCCGCCGACCGCTGCCTGACGGCTTGCCGGCCGCGCCATACCGCTTTCTACAAACGAATCTTTGCCTCGGAGACGATCGTGGCGTGCCGGGAAAACCTCGGCGTCTACAATGCCGACGGTGCCCTCTTGGCCGCGCGCGTTCGCGGACAGCGCCCCTCGATCCTCGATCGCTATCCGATTTTCGATTCCGAACCGTTCGAGCGCCGGATGATGTTCGCGGACCGCCACGAAGTGCCGTTCGCGCCGCTGACGATCCTGCCCACGGCGCGAATTGCGCAAGGCAGCTACGGTCGCGCTTACGCCCGTGCATTCGCAGGCGGCTGACCGGTCCGTCGGCCTCAGCTAACGGGACAGCGCAAACAGGATATCGTTTATGCCGCAGGTCTCGCGGGCGGGTTTTCGTTGCGCATGGCTTGCGCATTGTGTATGCGGAGCTAAAGGACTGTCCGCTCATCCGCTTGGCAGGCGGCTCCGTTCGTGGATCAAGGTTGAAAGGCGGACGTGGCCATTGGCCGCGCCGCAGCATTCTGGGAGAATTGGAAGATGGCAGAGCATCATTCGGGACCGGTCGAAACGGGCGCTCCGATGGACTATTCCGAGCATGAGAAGACCTACAACCTCTTCCTGAACGCAACGAAATACGGCACGCTGTTTTGCGCCTCGCTGCTGATCGCGATGGCTGCAGCCTTTTTCACGACGATGGGCTTCTTCAGCTCGCTCGTGCTGCTGATCATCCTCAATGTGGCCGGTTTCTTCTTTCTTCGCTAACCGGTTTCTCTGACATTTCTTGCTGGATGCGGGGCAGGAGGGTGCCCCGTCTTCGGCCGTCGGACGCAATCCGGCATCACCTCACCGCGTGAGGAGCGTTTTCGACGGCGGGCAGCGCCTGCCTTCGACGGAAGAGTGCCTGTCACCATGGATGCGGCCGCCTGACGGGGGCGCTCCAGCAGTCGAACAAGATGCTCGCGGCCCGGCTTCGGCTCGACTGCGAGTCGGGAGGGGACTTGTGAGCGAGATTGTCTTTATCGCGAAGGAAACGGATGCGCACGAAGGGCGCGTCGCGGGTTCGGTCGAAAGCGTCAAGAAACTGAAGTCGCTGGGCTTCGACGTCGTCGTCGAGGCGGGCGCGGGCCTGCGCTCGCGGATCCTCGATTCGGAATACGAGAAGACCGGAGCGCGGATCGGGTCGGCGGTGGATGCGGCGAGCGCCGACGTCGTGCTGAAGGTACGGCGCCCGACCGATGCCGAGATCGCCGGTTACAAGTCCGGCGCGATCGTTATCGCGATCATGGATCCCTATGGCAACGAGGCAGCGATTGCGGCGATGGCGGGAGCAGGGCTGACCGCCTTTGCGATGGAGCTGATGCCCCGCATCACCCGGGCGCAGTCGATGGACGTCCTGTCGTCGCAGGCGAACCTTGCCGGCTACCAGGCGGTGATCGATGCGGCCCATGAATACGACCGGGCGCTGCCGATGATGATGACGGCGGCCGGCACAGTGCCGGCGGCGAAGGTTTTCGTCATGGGCGCAGGCGTTGCCGGGCTGCAGGCGATCGCCACCGCAAGGCGCCTCGGCGCGGTCGTGTCGGCGACCGACGTTCGCCCCGCCGCCAAGGAGCAGGTCGCCTCGCTCGGCGCCAAGTTCATCGCCGTCGAGGACGAGGAGTTCAAGGCGGCCGAGACCGCCGGCGGTTACGCCAAGGAAATGTCGAAGGACTACCAGGTCAAGCAGGCCGCACTCGTCGCCGAGCATATCGCCAAGCAGGACATCGTCATCACAACGGCGCTGATCCCGGGCCGTCCGGCCCCGCGGCTCGTGACCCGCGAAATGCTCGATGCCATGAAGCCCGGCTCGGTCGTCGTCGACCTCGCCGTCGAGCGCGGCGGCAATGTCGAGGGAGCGGAAACCGGAAAGGTCGTGGAGGTCGGCGGCATCAAGGTCGTCGGTCACCTGAACGTGCCGGGCCGCATCGCCGCTTCCGCCTCGCTGCTTTATGCCAAGAACCTCGTCACCTTCCTCGAGACGATGGTCTCGAAGGAGACCAAGGCACTGGCGCTCAACATGGAGGACGAGCTCGTCAAGGCGACGGCGCTGACCCACGGCGGCGCCGTGGTGCATCCGGCCTTCGGCGGCGCGAAAGAGGGGGACAAGTAATGGCGAATGAACTTCTCGACAAGGCATTGGCCGATCTCGATCGGGCCGTAGAAGCGGTCAGGACCGCGGCCGAATACGTGCCGGATGCCGCCGGTGCGGTGGCGCACGGTGCCACCGGCGGCGCGATCGATCCTTTCGTCTTCCGCCTGGCCATCTTCGTGCTGGCGATCTTCGTCGGCTACTACGTCGTCTGGTCGGTGACGCCGGCTTTGCACACGCCACTGATGGCGGTGACCAATGCGATCTCGTCGGTGATCGTCGTCGGCGCGCTGCTTGCGGTCGGCATTTCGGCCTCGGGGCTTGCCACCGGCTTCGGCTTCGTGGCGCTGGTGCTCGCCTCGGTCAACATCTTCGGCGGCTTCCTGGTCACCCAGCGCATGCTCGCCATGTACAAGAAAAAAGACAAGTGAGGCGGGCCGATGAACGCTAACTTCGCAGCCTTCCTCTACCTCGTCTCCGGCGTGCTGTTCATTACGGCGCTGCGCGGCCTGTCGCATCCGACCACCAGCCGCCGGGGCAATGCCTACGGCATGATCGGCATGGGCATCGCCATCGCGACGACGCTTTTCCTCGCCATGCCTTCGATCGGCGGCTTTCTGCTGATCGTGCTCGGGCTTGCGCTTGGCGGCGGTGCCGGCGCCTATATCGCCAAGCGCATCCCGATGACGGCGATGCCGCAGCTCGTCGCCGGCTTCCACTCGCTCGTCGGTCTTGCCGCGGTGCTGGTCGCCGCCGGCGCGCTTTATGCGCCGTCCTCCTTCGGCATCGGCGAAATCGGCGCGATCCACGCCCAGGCGCTCGTCGAGATGGCCCTCGGCGTTGCGATCGGTGCGATAACCTTCACCGGCTCGGTCATCGCCTTCCTGAAACTCGACGGCCGCATGTCCGGCAAGCCGATCCTCTTGCCCTACCGCCATGCGATCAACATCGCGCTGGTCGCACTCGTCGTTTTCTTCATCATCGGTCTGGCGCTGACCGAAAGCCATTTCGATTTCTGGGCAATCGTTCTTTTATCGCTCGTCTTCGGCGTCTTGATCATCATCCCGATCGGCGGCGCCGACATGCCGGTCGTCGTCTCGATGCTCAACTCCTATTCCGGCTGGGCGGCTGCCGGCATCGGCTTCACGCTCGGCAACCTGGCGCTGATCATCACCGGTGCGCTGGTCGGCTCGTCGGGTGCGATCCTCTCCTACATCATGTGCAAGGGCATGAACCGCTCGTTCATCTCGGTGATCCTCGGCGGCTTCGGTGGCGAGACGGCGGCTGCTGGCGCCGACGACGGCATCCAGCGGACGGTGAAGCAGGGCTCGGCCGACGACGCCGCCTTCCTGATGCAGAACGCCTCGAAAGTGATCATCGTGCCGGGCTACGGCATGGCAGTGGCGCAGGCGCAGCATGCGCTGCGCGAGATGGGCGACAGGCTCAAGGAAGCGGGCGTCGAGGTCAAATACGCGATCCATCCTGTCGCCGGTCGCATGCCCGGGCACATGAACGTGCTCCTCGCCGAGGCAAACGTGCCCTATGACGAGGTGTTCGAACTCGAGGACATCAACTCGGAATTCGCCCAGGCCGACGTCGCCTATGTCATCGGCGCCAACGACGTCACCAACCCGGCGGCGCGCGACGACAAGACCTCGCCGATCTACGGCATGCCGATCCTCGACGTCGACAAGGCCAAGACCTGCCTTTTCGTCAAGCGCTCGCTCGGCTCCGGCTATGCCGGCATCGACAACACGCTGTTCTACAAGGACGGCACGATGATGTTGCTCGGCGACGCCAAGAAGGTCACCGAGGAGATCGTCAAGGCGATCAACCACTGACGCGATCGGTACAACTCAGACGAAAATCCCGGACGGCACGTCGCCTGCCATCGGTAAGCAAACCCGACCCTTGAAGGTCAGCCGATGGCGTGCGGCTTCAGCAGATCCTGAAGGCCGATGTTGCGGTACATTTCCGCCCGCACACGGTCGGCGACGCCGTTGACGATTTCCGCGCCGTCCTGTGACGGATCGATATGGGTGCGGAACGGACGGCTTCCGAAGGGCATGTTGACGATATCGACGATAGCGGCAGCGACGGCGCCCGCGTCGGCATCGGCCGGTTCGAGAGCACCCAGACCCTTAAGCGCCTGTTCTGCGACACCCCTGTATGGGCCTTCGCCGTATGCACCGGCGCGTGCCGCATCGGCGGGTGCGCCGGAATGGGCGAAATGGTTGGTCCCCCTGGTGAAGGCGCCTGGCACGATGATGGCGGTTTCGATGCCCCAGCGCGTGAGTTCGGCGGCGTAGGATACGGCGAGCGAGTCCATTGCGGCCTTGGCGGCGAAATAGGGCGCCAGGAAGGGCGGCGTGCCGCCCCGGGTGCTGGAAGACGAAACCCATACCACAAGACCCTTGCCCTGTTCGCGCATAAGGGGAAGGGCAGCCCGGTTCACGCGCTGCGTCGAGAGCACGTTGACGTCGTAAAGCTCGGCGAGCTGTTCCGGCGTGAATGCCTCGGCGGGGCCGAAGGACATGTGGCCGGCATTGTGCACGATGACATCGATGCGGCCTTGATCGGCAACGATCCTGGCGATCGCCGCTTCGACGGAGGCATCGGAGATGACATCAAGTTCGATCGGCCGAAGATCGGCGCCATGTTCGGCGGCGAATATTCTCGCCGCCTCGACCTGGGGGGCGTTGCGGCCTTCGATTGCGCGCATGCCGGCATAGACCACATGCCCTGCCTTTGCGAGTGCGCGGGCGGTGAGGGCGCCAAAACCGCTGGAGGCGCCGGTGATGACGATAACTTCCTTGTTCATGATCTTGATCCTTCCATTGGCGTGGTTCGAATGAATGGCGACCGATCAGGCGACCCCGCCGTTTGCGCGCAGAACCTGGCCATTGACCCAGCCGGCATCGGGGCCAACGAGGAAAGCGACGACATTGGCAATGTCTTCCGGCTGGCCGAGTCGTTCGAGCGGCGGCATCTTGGTGAACTGGGCGATCAGTTCGTCGCTCTTGCCGGTAAGAAAGAGATCGGTTGCGATCGGGCCTGGGGCCACGGCGTTGACGGTGATATTGCGGCCGCGCAACTCCTTGGCGAAGACATGCGTAAAGGCCTCGACCGCTGCCTTGGTGCCGTTGTAGGCGGCATAGCCCGGCATGTTCAGTGCCAGTGTCGTCGATGAGAAGTTGACGATCCGACCGCCATCCCGCATCCGCCTTGCGGCCTCGCGCATCGTGTTGAACGTGCCTTTCACATTGATGGCAAAGTGCCGGTCGAATTCCTCGTCGGTCGTGTCGGCCAGCGCCACGGTTTTCAGGATGCCGGCATTGTTGACGAGGACATCGACGCCGCCGAAGGCGGCTTCGGCCGCATCGAACATCCGGCGGACGGCTTCGACGCTGCTGACATCCGCCCTGGCGGTCAGGGCCTTGCCGCCTCCTTCCTCGATCGCGCGCGCCAGCACCTCGGCGGGTGCGGGATCGCCGGAATAGTTGATGACGACAGTAAACCCGTCCTTCGCCAGGCGTTCGGCAATGGCGGCGCCGATGCCGCGCGAGGCGCCGGTGATGATCGCGACCTTGTTCGTGTTTGCAGACATCTCGTCTCTCCTTCGATTGAAGCGCTGTGCGCCGTTGACACGAGAGAAGATGCCTCCATTCTAATTGCGGATAATCATGCGTTATTCGTCAATACTATCCGGAGGCATCGAACAATGGACAGGTTGGACGCCATGCGGGTCTTTTCCCGGGTCGTCGAGCGGAAGAGCTTCACGTTCGCTTCAGAGGATCTCGGTCTGCCGCGCTCGACCGTCACCGATGCGGTCAAGCAGCTCGAAGCGCGGCTCGGCGTACGGCTCCTGCAGCGCACGACGCGGCATGTGAGCCCGACGCTCGATGGCGAAGCCTATTATCAGCGCTGCATCACCATACTGGACGATATCGAGGACGCCGAGGGGGCGTTTGCCGGGGCGAAGCCGAAGGGGCTCCTCAGGGTCGATGTTCATGGCACACTGGCACGACACTTCGTTCTGCCCAGGCTACCGGCCTTTCTCGAAACCTATCCCGATATCGAGCTCTACATGAGCGAGGGCGATCGGCTGGTGGATTTGGTCCGGGAAGGCATCGACTGCGTGCTGCGTGTCGGCGAACCGCAAACTAGCGACATGATCGGCCGCCGGGTCGCAATGCTCGACGAGATCACCTGTGCGTCACCGGGCTACATCGCCCGGTTCGGCGTGCCTCGGGCGATCGACGACCTCGATGGACACAGGATGATCGGGTTTCGCTCGTCGGCGACAGGCAACCTGTTGCCGCTCGAGTTCGTCGAGGAGGGGGGCGTTCGCACGGCGACACTTCCGGCGACCATCGCCGTCAACGCGGCGGAAAGTTTCGTGGCAGCGGCGCGGCTGGGGCTTGGCCTCGTTCAGGTGCCCCTCTACCACGTCGAGGGCGATCTGCAGAGCGGCGCGCTCGTCGAGGTGCTGAGGCATTGCCGGCCGACGCCCACCCCTGTCTCGCTGTTCTATCCGCGCAGTCGGCAGCTTTCTCCACGCGTGCGCGTGTTCATCGATTGGCTGGTCAAGGTCTTCGCTGAAAGGCGTTCCGCAGATGCGACACCGTGAGCATCAGGTGGCGGCAATCTCCGGGTCCCAGGTAAACAGCTCCTTTGCCCGGGCGATCCCGCGCAACGCGAAACGGCCAAGTGAAACGGCATCGGCGCGCAAGATAGGCGGACAGGCTTCGACAAATTCCGAGGACATGATGACATGCCGTTCGACAGACCGGCACATCGACGCGATCCGGCTCACCTCGTTGACCGCCGGACCGACGACTGTGAAGTCGAGCCGGTTCTGGCTGCCGATGTTGCCGTAAAAGACTTCGCCGATATGCAGGCCCAGGTAGACGTCGGTCGTCGGCAGTCCGTTATCGAGCCGCTTTGCGTTCAGCTCGTTCAGCATCAGGCGCAACTGCCGCTCGGCGGCGACCGCCGAGGCGCAGGCGCTGGCGCGGTCGCCGGCGTTGAAGATCGCCAGAACGCCGTCGCCTATCAGCTTGAGGACGCTGCCGCCATGATCGTGTATGGCGGTGATCACGGTACCGGCATAGTCGTTGAGAAGCGGAATAATCTCCTCCGGCGCGACCGTCTCGGATATCCGCGTATAGTTGCGCAGGTCGGAAAACCACATAACGGTCTCGATTTTCTCGGCCGCACCGCGCTCGATGCTGCCCTTGACCACGCGCCGACCGGCGTCGTGACCGAGATAGACGTCGGCAAGCGTGCCGATGATGCGCACGCATGAGGCCGCTTTGACGGCGAGTGCGAGCGTCGGCAGCAGCACTCTCAACGCGTTGGCGTCATCTTCGCTGAAGCCGTCCGCCCTCTTCGTCGTCCAATAGGAATAAAAACAGTCCATCTCGCCGACGCGGCCCTGGTCGGTAAAATAATGGATCATGCTGATGCAGTCGGTGTGGCCCTCCGCCCTCAACGTATCGAGGAAATTGTAGGGAACGGACTTTTCAGCAGCGAGCCGGATACGTCGCTCGGCCTGGTGCTCCACGAGCATGTGATAGAAGATCGAGCGGTGCCAGCTCGCCTGCATCTCGCCGGTGGCGGTTGATCCATAGGGAGTGACCTCGGGGGCTTCCCCGCTTTCGCTGTCCCAGGTGAAGGAACGGCCTTCGATTTCAGGATGAAGTGTGTCGATCAGGCCAAGCGCGCGCTCGATGGGGAGCCCGGCCTGCTGGCACCTCTCGCAGAAGCCGGCGAGCAGCTCTGGCTCCTCGCTCCCCCGGATTCCCTGCTCGGATGTCCATAGCACCAATTCGTGGATCTGCTGGTCGTTCATCATTCTTCCTGTCGAGACGACATCTGCTTTTTGCTGTCACCTGCGGGGGCAAATGACCGATGCCATAAACTATTCGACATTTGGTCGTTCGACCAGTTGCAGTTCGCCCTGTCTGGCCGGCTTGCGGGCATGCAAAGGCGGAACGACAAAGGCCCCGGTTTGACCAGGGCCCCTGAATCTCTTTTCCGTCCCGTCATATCGCGGTTTTTCTCCCGCATGTTTCCTTAAATCGCAGCCGATTTAAGGATAAAAACATGCCGCAACTCAAAGCGATACAGCGTCGTTTGCGCGTCTGATAAGACGCGCGGCGCGTAGCATGATGATCAGCCTGCAGGCGCCAGCGTCAATTGGTCGACGCCAACGGCAAGGTTCAGCCCTTCCTGGACCTGGACATTCACCGGTTGCAGCATGAAGGCCTTGTTCGTTCCACCGGCGATTACCTTGGCACCGGCACCGACGGCAAAGCTCGCATCGGCGCCGAGACCGTAATACTCACCAGCAAGGGCGTGCGCCGTTACCGGCGTGCCAGTCTTGGCCAGCACGTCCCAAACCATCACGGTCTTGCCGGTCGCGCCGACATCAAGGCCGAACTTCCTGATCATGCCTGCGTAGACGGCCGTCGGTGCGCCATTGGCAGGCCTGTAGGTGCACATCAGGTTCTTCGTCGATGTGATGATGAGACCTGTGCCGCCTTCCGAGCCGCACGTGAGGCGGCCGAGCGTGACATAGCTTTGCGCAGCAGCGGGTCCAGCACCCGAAAGGGCAGCAAGGGCGGCCACTGCAATGAAGGTTTGCTTGATCATGGCTCAGTCTCCGTTATTGAAGCCATTGGTCAAACGGCTTCAAGACCGTGAAGGTTCCACGACCGGGGACTTGGCCGCCATACGCGAGCGAGCACAAAAACGCCCGCGAGATCGTCGCGGGCGTCGAAAGATCGGGAAAATTCCGATCAGGAAACCGATTTCACGCGGGCGAGACCCGCCCGGGCCGGCTCGTATTTGGGATCGAGCGAAAGCGCATGCGAATAGGACTTCGACGCCTTTGCCTTGTCGCCGCGGCGCTCGTAGATCAGAGCCTGGTTTGCCCAGGACTCCGCCACTTTGCCGTTCAGGTTGATGGCGGTGTTGAAGTCGGAAAAGGCATTGTCGTCGTCCCCCTGTGCGACATAGGAAATGCCGCGGCCGTTATAGGGTTCCGGCGAACTCGGCGAGAGCGAAATCGCCGTCGAGAAATCCTCGATCGCCTGCCCATGCTCGTTGCGCGCCTGATAGATCAAGCCGCGATTGTGATAGGCGCGGGGGTCGGTGGTGTCGAGCTGGACCGCCTTGTTGAAGTCGTTGAAGGCGGCGTCGAGCTGACCGGCCTGTCGGTAGAGATTGCCGCGGCCGATATAGGCGACATCATAGCTCGGGTTGAGCTGCAGGGCGGTATTGTAGTCGGAGACCGCGGCCTGCTGGTTGCCCATGTTACGCTGGACGAGCGCACGGTTGGCATAGGCCTGGTAGAAGCGCGGATTGAGCTCGATGGCCTTGTCGAAATCGGCGAGTGCGCGACGGAACTCGCCGGCACGGCCATAGGCCGAGCCGCGTACGTTGTAGCCTTCCGGGTCGCTCGGATTGGAGGCGATGACGTTCGAAAGCGAGGCGATGTTTTCCTCCGAGCCCTGCGCCCGCTCGACGCGGATCATCGATTCGGAGTTGTCGGTCTGGCAGCCTGCGAGAAGCAGGGTGGAGCCGAGGATGAGCATGGCGGCAAGCTTCGGCCTGCGCTGGTGGCGGCGGTGCGCCTCATTAATGGCGGAGACGTCCGCAGTCATGGCAGCAAGTGTCAAAGTCGATCCCTCAATGCGACAAGATCCGAAAGCCGTCGGCTTTCCGTTCACGGAGACCGGCAGATGCGCGGGGCTCCAGCCAGGGGTTCATCAGATCCTCCGGCGATCCGACCGGCTTATCCCGTCCGGGCGCCTGACCGTCGCAAGCTGACACGTCACGCTAGCTTGCCGACGGACATGGTGTCCATACTAAAAAGGCGGCGGCGATACCTCGCCCCCGCCACGACTTACATTGGAAAGCGTCGAAAAAACGACAAATCAGCGGGCCAGAAGGCCTTCACGCTGTGCGCGCTTGCGAGCCAGCTTGCGAACGCGGCGGACGGCCTCAGCCTTTTCGCGCGCACGCTTCTGGGACGGCTTTTCGTAGAAGTCACGCATCTTCATTTCGCGGAAAATGCCTTCGCGCTGCATCTTCTTCTTGAGAGCGCGGAGCGCCTGGTCGACATTGTTATCGCGGACAAGTACCTGCACGTGAATCCCGTTCCTTTGCTTCGAGTTGTCAGCCTCACCGTCAGGTATGGGAGGCAAAGAATATGTATTCGCTGAGCTGGAAGCTCTACGATTAAGGGAGCGGATACCAGATCGGGCCGGGAAAGTCCAGTGACGACAATGCGAGTGGACCGGAAAAAATGCACAACGCCGGGCTCCGGCGCGCGTGACAGGCCAGAAGACCGGCTTTCGCGGGGTGTCTGCGCAATGTCGCAACTCCGCCCAAGTTCGCCGAATCGCGTCGCAAAAGAAACGTTGCATGGCTCTCAGATTTGCGATTTCTAACGCCAACAACACATTTTCTCGGGGTTCATGGAGTAGCAGGCGGATGCGCAAATATTCTGTTTTTGCCGTGGCGCGCGAGGCGCTGCGCGGCCACAAGGGCTGGGGGCCGCATTGGGCCTCGCCGGAGCCGCGCAACGAATATGACGTCATCATCATCGGTGGGGGCGGGCATGGCTTGGGCGCCGCCTATTACCTCGCCAAGGAGCATGGCATCACCAATGTCGCGGTGCTCGAAAAGGGCTGGATCGGTGGCGGCAACACCGGCCGCAACACGACGATCATCCGGTCCAACTATCTCTATGAAGAGAGCATGGACATCTACGAGCATTCGCTGAAGCTCTGGGAGGATCTGTCTCAGGACCTGAACTACAATGTCATGTATTCGCCGCGCGGCGTCATGATGCTGTCGCACAACATCCATGACCAGCAGTCCTTCAAGCGGCACATCAATGCCAACCGCCTCTACGGCATCGACAACGAGTGGCTGACGCCGGAGCAGGCCAAGGCCTATTGTCCGCCGCTCGATATCTCGAAGACCGCCCGCTATCCGATCAACGGCGCGGCGCTGCAGCGGCGCGGTGGCACCGCACGCCATGACGCGGTCGCCTGGGGCTATGCGCGCGCGGCTTCCGACCGCGGCGTCCACATCATCCAGAACTGCGAAGTGACGGGCATTCGCCGCGACGCGACCGGTCGCGTTATCGGCGTCGATACCAATCGCGGCTTCATCGGCGCGAAGAAGGTCGGTATCTCTGCTGCCGGTCACTCCTCAGTCTTGATGCAGATGGCCGACGTGCGCGTGCCGCTGCAGAGCCAGCCGCTGCAGGCGCTCGTTTCCGAGCCGTTGAAGCCGATTTTCCCCTGCGTCGTGATGTCGAATTCGGTGCATGCCTATATCTCGCAGTCGGACAAGGGCGAGTTCGTCATCGGCGCCGGCACCGACCAGTACAATTCCTATTCGCAGACCGGCGGCCTGCAGATCATCACCCATACGCTGGACGCGATCTGCGAACTCTTCCCGATGTTCCGCCGCGTCAAGATGATGCGGCAATGGGGCGGTATCGTCGACGTGACGCAGGACCGCTCGCCGATCCAGGGTGTCACGCCGGTGCCGGGTCTGTACCTCAATGCCGGTTGGGGAACGGGCGGGTTCAAGGCGACGCCGGGCTCGGCCAACCTCTTTGCCCATCTCATCGCGCGCGGCGAACCGCACAGGCTCGCTGCCGGCCTGACGCTCGAGCGTTTCCGCACCGGGCGGCTCATCGACGAGGCGGCCGCTGCCGCCGTTGCGCACTAGAAGGATAGAGCGACCTTGGCGCCTTCTGTGGAAGGCGCGGCGCTCTGATGCGAGGACATTCCAGATGCTTCTGATTTACTGCCCCTATTGCGAAGAAGAGCGCTCCGAGCTTGAGTTCCGCAATGCCGGCGATGCCCATATCGCCCGCCCGACCAATATCGCCGAGATCAGCGACGAAGAGTTCGAGGCCTATTTCTTCCTGCGCGACAATCCGAAAGGCGTGATCTTCGAAAGATGGCGGCACATCCATGGCTGCGGTCGTTTCTTCAATGCGGCCCGTGACACGGTGAGCGACCGGTTCCTTACCACCTACAAGGCCGGCGAGCCGAAGCCCGACCTCGATGCCAAGCCCAAGACGAGCGCGACGGCCGAGACCTACGAGCCCCTGGAAGGAGCAGCGCAATGAGCGGAGCCAATCGCATTTCGGGTGCGGGCCGCCTGACGCCCGCCCGCACCGCCAGGTTCACCTTCGATGGACGGACGCTGACCGCGCTCGAGGGTGATACGGTCGCCTCGGCGCTGCTTGCCCACGGCATCCATCTCGTCGGCCGTTCGTTCAAGTACCACCGTCCGCGCGGCATTCTCTCCGCCGGTGCCGAGGAACCGAACGCGCTGCTCGACGTATCGCGCGACGCGGCACGCAGACAGCCGAACGTGCGCGCCACGGTGCAGGAGGTCTTCGACGGGATGAAGGTCTCGTCGCAAAATCGCTGGCCCTCGCTCGCCTTCGATGTCGGCGGGTTCAACGACCTGCTCTCGCCCTTCTTTGCCGCCGGCTTCTACTACAAGACCTTCATGTGGCCGAAGGCGGCGTGGCACTCGCTCTACGAACCCTTCATCCGGCGTGCGGCCGGCCTCGGGGTTGCGCCGACGGAAGCCGATCCGGATCACTATGCGAGCCGGTACGTGCATTGCGACGTGCTGGTGATCGGTGCGGGCGTTGCCGGTCTTTCGGCGGCGCTTGCGGCGGCGCAGGCCGGCGCCAAGGTCATCCTCTGCGACGAGCAGTCGGAAGTGGGCGGTGCGCTCCACTACGACAGTGGCACGGTCATCGACGGCAAACCCGGTTACGAGTGGGCGCAGGCGACCGGCAGGGCGCTTGCGGACAGGGACAATGTCACCGTACTGACCCGCACGACGGCGTTCGGCTACTACAACCACAATTTCATCGGTCTCGTCGAACGGGTAACCGACCATCTCTCCGCGCCGGACAAGACATTGCCGCGCGAGCGGCTGTGGCAGGTGCGGGCGAAGAAGGTCATCCTCGCCAACGGCGCTATCGAGCGTCACATGGTCTTCGCCAACAACGACCGGCCGGGCATCATGCTGGCGTCGGCGGGTCGCGCCTATCTCAACCATTTCGGCGTCGCCGTCGGTACCATGGTCGGCATCTACACGGCGCATGATTCCGCCTACGAGGCCGCCTTTGATCTCAGGAAGGCGGGCGTCACCGTGCCGGCGATCGTCGACAGCCGCGAGAAGCCCGGCGAGGCGGTGCTCAACGAAGCACGCCGGCTCGGCATCGAGGTGCTGACCGGCCATTCGGTCGTCAACACCACGGGCAAGCTCAGGATCTCCTCGATCAGCGTATCCCGAAGGGGTGGCGGTGCGGCGCGCAAGATCGCCGTCGATGCGCTGCTCGTCTCTGCCGGCTGGACGCCGTCGGTGCACCTGTTCTCGCAGTCGCGCGGCAAGGTGAAGTTCGACGCCGCGACGGAGCGCTTCCTGTCGGGTACCTATGCGCAGGATTGCCTCTCGATCGGTGCCTGCAACGGCACGGACGATCTCCAGGCGACGATCGACGAGGCGCTCGCCGCCGGTGAACTGGCAGCGCGCGCCGCGGGTGCTGAAAACGGATCGCAGCTCGCAATCTCGGGCGAGAACGCCTTCGCCTGGACGGGCGGCATGATTGGCGCAGCGGAAGGGGCGGGGCCGGACACGACGGTCAAGGCCTTCATCGACTTCCAGCACGACGTCTGCGCCAAGGACATTCGCCTTGCCGTGCGCGAAGGCATGCACTCCGTCGAGCATATCAAGCGCTTCACCACCAACGGCATGGCGTCCGACCAGGGCAAGCTCTCCAACATGCACGGGCTCGCGATCGCCGCGGAAGCGCTCGGCAAGGGGATCCCCGAGGTGGGGCTGACGACCTTCCGCCAGCCCTACACGCCGGTGACATTCGGCGCGATCGTCAACCATTCTCGCGGGAGCCTCTTTGATCCGGCCCGCAAGACGCCGATGCATGCCTGGGAAGAGGCGCAGGGCGCCGAGTTCGAGGATGTCGGCAACTGGAAGCGCGCCTGGTTCTATCCGAAGGCCGGCGAGACCATGCACGAAGCGGTTGCGCGCGAATGCAAGACCGTCCGCGAGGCGGCCGGCGTCTTCGATGCGTCGACGCTCGGCAAGATCGAGGTCGTTGGCCCCGACGCGGCCAAGTTCCTCAATCTGATGTACACGAACGCCTGGGACAACCTGAAGCCCGGCCGCTGCCGTTACGGCATCATGCTGCGCGACGACGGCTTCGTCTATGACGACGGCGTCGTCGGCCGGTTGGCCGAGGACCGTTTCCACGTGACGACGACGACCGGCGGCGCGCCGCGCGTCATGCACCACATGGAAGACTACCTGCAGACGGAGTTCCCGCACCTGAAGGTCTGGCTCACCTCGACCACCGAGCAGTGGGCGGTCATTGCGGTGCAGGGACCGAAGGCGCGCGAGATCATCGCACCGCTCGTCGAAGGCATCGATCTTTCGAACGAGGCCTTCCCGCACATGAGCGTTGCCGAAGGGCGGATCTGCGGGGTGCCGACGCGGCTCTTCCGCATGTCCTTCACCGGCGAACTCGGTTTCGAAGTCAACGTTCCGGCGGACTACGGCCAGGCCGTGTGGGAGGCGATCTGGGCCCGGGCGGAGCCGATGGGCGCCTGCGCCTACGGCACCGAGACGATGCACGTGCTGCGCGCCGAGAAGGGCTACATCATCGTCGGCCAGGATACCGACGGGACCGTCACCCCGGAGGATGCCGGCCTTTCCTGGGCGGTGTCGAAGAAGAAGCCGGATTTCGTCGGCATTCGCGGGCTGAAGCGCCCGGACCTCGTCAAGGACGGTCGCAAGCAGCTCGTCGGTCTCCTTACCAAGGATCCGAAGGTGGTCCTGGAGGAAGGCGCGCAGATCGTGGCCGATCCGAACGAACCGAAGCCGATGACCATGCTCGGCCATGTCACCTCGTCCTACTGGTCGGAAAATTGCGGCCGGTCGATTGCGCTGGCGGTCGTCGCCGGCGGACGCGAGCGCCTCGGGCAAACCCTTTACATCCCGATGGCCGACCGGACGATCGCCGTCGAGGTAAGCGACATGGTGTTCTTTGATAAGGAAGGAGGTCGCCTCCATGGCTGACCAGGCAACTGCAATCCGCAATACACCGCTCGCCGGCCTCCGTGGCGGCTCGCCGGCGGCGATCCTGACGCCTGCGGCACCCGCCTCGCGGATATCGCTGCGTGCGTCACCGGACGCGGTTTCGGCGCTCTCCGCTGCGCTCGGGGTCACTCTGCCGGTGCGGCCGAAGACGTCCGCTTCCACCGGAAAGCGCCACGCGCTCTGGCTCGGTCCGGACGAGTGGCTGGTGATCGACGAAGACGGCAAGGATTTGATGGCGGCCGCCGCGTCCAGTGACGTCATGCATTCGGCGGTCGACATTTCCCATCGCAACACGGCCGTCATCGTCAGCGGCCCGGGCGCCGAGGTGGCGATCAACAGCGGTTGCCCGCAGGACCTGTCGCTCGCGATCTTCCCGGTCGGCGCTTGTTCTCGGACGGTTCTGGGCAAGGCGGAAATCGTGCTCCTCCGCACGGCCGAGGATACATTCCGCGTCGAGTGCTGGCGGTCGTTCTCGCCCTTTGTTTTCGGCCTTCTCTCCGAAGGTGCCGAGGACGCGGGGCACTGAAGGGGCGTTTATCTCGAACTTGCAGGCGGCGGAGCGATCCGCCGCTTTTCTTTTGTGAGCGCTCGCGTCTCGTGTGCGCCTCATCCGGCTGCCGCCACCGTCTCCCCGCAGGCGGGGAGAAGGGATATGCCGCACCGCCCAAGTCCCCTCTCCCCGCCTGCGGGGAGAGGGTCAGCGTGAGGGGCAGTCCACGCCTCCGACGTCTCGACTTACGAGAACCGATTACGTTAATTTCCCTTCGATTCGGCCGAGAATCATGAGGGTGAAAAGCGGAGGAGCGAGCGTGAAGACACACGCGGCGGTGCTGAGGAAATCACCGGTCGAAAGACCCTATGCCAACACCCGGCCCCTTTCGATCGAGACCGTCGATCTCGATCCGCCGGGACCGGACGAGCTTCTGGTCAGAATTGGCGCTGCCGGCCTCTGTCACTCCGATCTCTCGGTCATCAATGGCGATCGGCCACGTCCGGTGCCGATGGCGCTTGGGCACGAGGCGGCCGGTACCGTGGAGGCGGTCGGCAGCAGCGTGCGCGACATTGCGCCGGGTGATCGGGTGGTGATGAGCTTCATGCCGAGCTGCGGCCATTGTCTGCCCTGCGCGGAAGGCAGGCCTGCGCTCTGCATTCCGGGTGCGGAGGCGAACGGCAAGGGCACGTTGCTTTCAGGCGGGCGCCGTCTGCGCTGCGCTGCGGTTCCCGTGCATCACCATCTCGGCGTTTCCGCCTTTGCCGATTATGCCGTCGTCTCGCGCCACTCCGCCGTCAGGATCGAGGCGGACCTGCCGATGGTCGAAGCGGCCCTGTTCGGCTGCGCTGTGCTCACCGGCGTCGGTGCAGTCGTCAACACCTGCCAGGTCAGGCCCGGTCAGTCCGTTGCCGTTGTCGGCCTTGGTGGCGTCGGGCTGGCGGCCGTTCTCGGCGCGATCGCCGCCGGCGCCGAACGTATCGTCGCGGTCGATCTTGCGGAGGAGAAGCTGAAGCTGGCGCTCCAGCTCGGCGCGACCGACGCGTTCCTGGCCGGCGATCCGGATGCCGCCGAAAAGATCCGCGAGGCGACCCGCGGCGGCGTCGATCATGCCGTGGAGGCGGCGGGATCGGTGAAAGCCTTCGAGCTTGCCTACCGGATCACCCGGCGCGGCGGCTTGACGGCGTCAGCGGGACTTGCCCACCCATCGAGCCAGATCGCCGTCCCTGCGGTCAGCCTCGTCGCCGAGGAACGCACAGTTCGCGGCAGCTATATGGGAAGCTGCGTGCCGAGCCGCGATATCCCGCGATTCATTGCCCTCTACCAGCGCGGCAGGTTGCCGGTCGACCGGCTGCTGTCGAGCACGGGGCCGCTCGAAGAGATCAACGAGGCGTTCGATCTTCTCGATCAGGGGCGGGTCATCCGCCACGTGATCACGTTCTGAATTTGTGGCTTCGGCAATCATCTGTTTTTCGGCAGGCCGATCCAGTCTATCCATCGACCATGGAAATCCGCCCGACCGATCAGATGCTTCTCACCGTCGGGCCAAGTCTGGAGAGACAGCGCCGCGCCAGGCCTTAAGCCGTCCGCTTCCACCTGCAGCCAGGCAAGCGGTGCATCCGCCGTTGCAGCCGCGCCCGCAGCCGCGATCAGCGCCGCGCCCTCTTGCTGGGCGGACTCGGGCAGATATTGCCAAGCGACCGAGTGATAGACGACGTGAACCTTGCCGGGGAAGGGAAGGGCGAGGCGCTGTTTCAGCCAGTCCACCGCGTCTGCACGCTCGACAAGGTTGCCATGGGCAGCCGCGATCGCCAACGCGTTTCGGGTCCGCTCGAGCCGGTCCGGTTGGTCGGCCCAGATGTAGGAGAGCAGGCGTAGCCGGTCCTCCTCGCTCATTGGATCAAGCGGGTTGATATCGCATCCTGCCCGTCCGGCGATTTCGACCGACCCGCTGAGCGGCGCTGATCCCGACCATTGGGGCGAGATGACGACCCCGGATCCCATATCGCCCCAGTGGCTGCCGGAAAGCGCGTAGCCGTAGCGATCCCAATGAAGGTTCAACCCGGCACTCGCGCCGATTTCGGAAAGGACAAGTGGTTTGCCGAAAGTGTGAGCGACCGCGAGGAAGCCGGCTAGCAGCGCGGCAGAGCGGCGCACTTCGTTCGTTTGCGGCGCAGACGAGAGCCGCTCGAGGATCAAATCTCCGTGCTTCCGAAACGCCGCTTCGCACGCTGCCCAGAGCGTCTCGTCATCGGTGACATTCGGTGGGTAACACAAAATCAGTGTCTGGTCGCGATCCAGCAACACAAGGGCATGCAGCGCACCGCAAAGCCGCAGCGCCACGGAGTCCGCCTTGGAGGAGGGATCGCCTTCCCAACCTAAGATGCGGCTGCCGACCAGGCTCTTGCGATCGAGGCGCTCGGCGGCCAGCCGGCAGAGCCGGCCCATGAAAGGAGAACCGAGTTCTTCGCAGGACTTGCCCTGGCCGCGAAAGGCTCGACGGACCCGCTCCTCGGTTTCCGCTTGCTCAGGCATCCGCCGGCCGGTCCTTTGGATCGAACTGGATGATCGTCTGCCATGTCGCCGTCAGCGCCGGTTTTCTTTCGCCCTCGATTTCGACAGTGGTGTCATAGGTGATCATCAGCATGCCGGCGCCGCGGAAGCGGGCGTCTGCCATGTTGAAACGACCGCGCACGCGTGCGCCGCTCTTCACCGGTGCCACGAAGCGCACCTTCTCGAAGCCGTAGTTGATGCCCATCGTCTGTTCGCGGATCTTCGGCAGGCAATTGTAGTTCATCGCCGAAAGCAGCGAGAGCGACAGGAAGCCATGGGCGATCGTGCCTCCGAAGGGCGTTTCGACCGCTGCGCGCACCGGGTCGGTGTGGATGAACTGGAAGTCGCCCGTCGCCTCGGCGAAACTGTCGATGGTCTTCTGCGTCACGGTGATCCAGTCGGAGACGCCGAGCTCCTTGCCGATCAGACCCTTGACCTCTGAAAGTGAAATTTCCTGCGGCATTTGATTGTCCTGATCGCCTCTAAAAAGACTAGAGCGGAATGCGGGCTCACACTTTCCTCATCCCGCTCCACGGGCCTCCCAACCGATCTATATGCTGGCAGGGGCAACCCTAGCAAGTAGTCGTAAAAACTCAGAAAACCTCGACGAAGAAGGCGACAGAGCGGGCAGCAGCGAATGAGGGCGCCGCCGTGTCGGAAAGAGCGTCGCGCCACTCGCCGTCGAGGCTCGCAGGAAGCTGAAAGGGATGCGGTGCATGACCGCGGTTCACAACCACGGCGAGCCTTGTCGCCCGTCGCTGTTCCCGGTCCCCGGTTGTAAGGAGCATGGCGAGGTTGTCGGTCGCCGGGTGCTCCCAATCCTCGACCGTCAATGGATGGCCGTCGAGACGCAGCCAATCGACATCGCCCCTGCCGGTGAAGAAGCCTGTCTGCGCGAAGACATCGAAACGCCGTCGCATCGCTGAGAGCGCGGTCGTGTGATCGACGAGCTTCGGATCGAGCTTCGCCCAATCGAGCCAGGTCACGGCGTTGTCCTGCGCATAGGCATTGTTGTTGCCGCCCTGGCTGTGTCCGCCTTCATCGCCGGCGGTCAGCATGATCGTTCCGCGCGAAGCGAAAAGCGTGCCGATCAACGCCATGGCGTCCGCTTGTCTCGCGGCCTGGATCTCCGGATCGTCGATGGGGCCTTCGGCGCCATTGTTCCACGAATAGTTCTCGTCGTGGCCGTCGCGATTGCCTTCCCCGTTCGCCTCGTTGTGCTTGCGCGCATAAGAGGCGAGATCCGTCAGCGTGAAGCCGTCATGCGCGGCGATGAAGTTGACGCTGCGGGTCGCCGTCTCGCCCCATCGCGAGAATGTGTCGGAGGAGCCCGCGAGTGCGGTCGCGAGTGCGCCAATCGCATGCCGGTCGCCGCGCCAGTAGCGGCGAATATCGTCACGCGCGCGGTCGTTCCATTCGAGGAAGGGCTCGGGGAAATTGCCGAGCTGATAGCCGCCAGGACCGGTATCCCAGGGTTCGGCGATAAGAATGCGATCGCCGAGGACGGAATCCGCGGCTATGTCCGCAAAGAGAGCGGCGTCGCGGTGGAAGCCGCTCATATCACGCCCGAGGATCGACGCGAGGTCGAAGCGGAATCCATCGACGCCGGCGGCAAGCACGAAATGGCGCAGGCTGTCGAGGATCAGGTGCCGTACCACCGGATGGTCGCAGGCAATCGTATTGCCGCAGCCGGTGTCGTTGATGAGTTCGCCGGGCCGATCGGTCGCGTGGCGGTAATAGGTCAGGTTGTCGAGGCCGCGCATCGATAGGGTAGTGCCGAGGCGGTCGCTCTCGCCGGAATGGTTGAAAACGAGATCGAGGATGACGCCGATGCCGGCCCTGTGCAGTGCCCCGACAGTGTTGCGCAGTTCCTCGATGCCGCCGGGAACGAGCCGCGGGTCGATCGCCATCGGGGCGATCGGATTGTAGCCCCAGCCGTTGTGAAGGCCGAGCGGCGGCAGGTGCCGCTCATCAATCCAGGCGACGATCGGCATCAGTTCGATGGCCGAGACGCCAAGGCGCTTCAGGTGGTCGATGATCACCGGTTCCGCCAGTGCGCCGACTGTGCCGCGTTTCTTCTCGGGAATATCCGGATGCAGAATGGTGAATGGTTTGACAGCCACCTCGTAGATCAATCCGCCGGGCTCAAACAGCGGTGGTCCCACCTTCACCGCCTTGGTTTCGGTCACGATCGCCTTCGGGACCAGATCGGCGGTCTCCTCGCCGAAGATCGTCAGGCGAGGATCATGGCGAAAGGGACGATCAAGTTCGATCGCGTAGGGATCGACCAGAAGCTTCGAAGGATCGAACCAGAGCCCATGATCGGGCGAGTAGATGCCGTCGGCCCGCAAGCCATAGCGGGTACCGACAGGCACATCGTCAAGCGTCAGGCTGTGAACGTCTCCGTCGCGCAGCGTCGGCAGGCGACGGAGTTCCTTGTCGCCCGATCTGTCGAACAGGCAAAGCTCGATGCGAGCAGCATGGCGGGACCAGACTGCAAAGCGCGTTCCGTCCGGCGTGCGCGTCACGCCGAGGGGTGGAGTTCCGGTCGTCGGCATGAAGGGCCCCCTTCTGATGTGGTTGACGTCATGTCCCGCTCACCCCCTCTGCCCTGCCGGGCATCTCCCCCACAAGGGGGGAGAATGGATGTGGCCCGCTCGGTGCCCCATCGCAAGGCTTCGAATTGTAAGGGTTCCCTGTTGGAGCGAGGGGCTCGCCGCGAGCCGATCTCCCCCCTTGTGGGGGAGATGCCCGGCAGGGCAGAAGGGGTAAGAAGGCCGGAGAGGGAGGGCCGCGCATCGCGGCCCTCCTCGATACAGCGCCTTAGGTAATGACGCTCGGTTGATCGCGGCCGGTTCGCGTCCTGATCTCGGCAATCTCGTCGGCCACGGCGATGAGGTCCGCAAGTGCCGCCTGCGTGTCGAGGTCGTGGCGTGTCGGGTCCGCTTCGAACCGCTCGATATAGACCCTGAGCGTCGCGCCGGATGTACCGGTGCCGGAAAGGCGATAGACGACACGCGATCCGCCCTTGAACAGGACGCGGATGCCCTGGTTCTTGCTCACCGATTTGTCGACCGGATCGTTATAGGAAAAGTCGTCGGCCGTCTCGACCGCGAGAGCGCCGAAGCTCTTGCCAGGCAGGGCGGCGAGCTTGTCGCGCAGGGCACTGATCAGGCCGTTTGCCGCGTCGGTGTCGACCTCTTCGTAGTCGTGGCGCGAATAATAGTTGCGGCCATAGGTCGCCCAGTGCTTGCGGGCGATATCGAGTGCGCTTTCCTTGCGCACGGCAAGGATGTTGAGCCAGAGCAGCACCGCCCAGAGCCCGTCCTTCTCGCGCACATGGTTGGACCCGGTGCCGGCACTTTCTTCGCCACAGATGGTCGCCAGACCCTCGTCGAGCAGGTTGCCGAAGAATTTCCACCCCGTCGGCGTCTCGTAGATGCCGATGCCGAGCTTTTCCGCCACGCGGTCGGCGGCGCCGCTAGTCGGCATAGAGCGCGCGATCCCCGCCAGTCCCTTGGCGTAGCCGGGTGCCAGGTGCGCGTTGGCCGCAAGCATTGCCAGGCTGTCCGAAGGCGTCACGAAGATGCCCTTGCCGATGATGAGATTGCGGTCTCCATCGCCGTCGGAAGCGGCGCCGAAATCCGGGGCGTCCGGCGCCATCATCGTTTCGTAAAGGGCGCGGGCGTGCACGAGGTTCGGATCCGGATGGTGGCCGCCGAAGTCGGGCAACGGTATGAAATTCATCACCGAGCCTTTCGGCGCTCCCAATCGCCTCTCGATGATCTCCTTGGCGTATGGCCCGGTGACCGCGCTCATCGCATCGAACACCACCCGGAAGCCGCCGGCGATGAGCTTGCGGATCGCCGCAAAGTCGAACAGGCTCTCCATAAGCTCGGCGTAGTCCGCGACCGGGTCGATGACCGTCACCGTCATATTCTCGATCTGGTGGGAGCTTTCCAGGTCCAGATTGACGTCGGCGACGTCCGCAATCTTGTAGCTGTCGATGACTTTGGTACGGGCGAAGATCGCATCCGTTACCTTTTCCGGCGCCGGACCGCCGTTGCTGACATTGTATTTGATGCCGAAGTCCTCGGTCGGACCGCCGGGGTTGTGGCTCGCCGACAGCACGATGCCGCCGAAGGCCTTGTATTTGCGGATGATATTGGAGGCAGCCGGAGTCGACAGGATGCCACCGCGGCCGACAAGCACGCGGCCGAAGCCATTCGCGGCCGCCATCTTGATGGCCTTCTGGATGACTTCGCGGTTGTAGTAGCGGCCGTCGCCGCCGATCACCAGCGTCTGGCCCTCGAAGCCTTCGAGCGAGTCGAAGATCGACTGGATGAAGTTCTCGGCATAGTTCTTCTGCTGGAATACCGGAACTTTCTTCCGCAGGCCGGACGTGCCGGGTTTCTGATCGCCATAGGGGTTGGTGGAGACGGTTTTAATCATCTTTCTTAGCCTTTCGCGAGGAGACCGGAATAGAGTGAGGCATAGCGTTCCGCACTCTTGGCCCAGGAAACGTCGGACTTCATGCCCTGATTTTGCATGCGTGCCCACACGTTCGGTTCGCTGTATGCACGGAAGGCGCGCCTGATCGCAAGGCGCAATCCGTCGGCGGTGACCGGTCTGAACTGAAACCCGGTGGCGACCTTGGCCGAAAGCGCAGCCTCGTTGGCGTCGATGATCGTGTCGGTAAGGCCGCCGGTACGGGCCACGATCGGCACGCAGCCGTAACGCAGCCCATAGAGCTGGGTGAGTCCGCACGGTTCGAAGCGCGACGGGATGATGATTGCATCGGCGCCCGCCTGCATCAGATGCGACAAAGGTTCGTCATAGCCGGTCACCATGCCGATATGGCCGCGATGGCGCGAGGCGGCGGCGAGCAACGCCCCTTCGAGCGCCGCGTCGCCCGAGCCGAGCACGACGACCTTGCCGCCGAGCGCCACGATATCGTCCGTCACTTCGGCAAGCAGGTCCATCCCCTTTTGCCAGGTGAGGCGGCTGATGACGCAGAAGATCGGGCCGGGGCTGCTAGCCAGTCCGAAACGCTCTTCCAGCGCCTTGCGGTTGGCGGCGCGCCGCTTAAGTGTGCCGGGGCCGTAGTGGCCCGCGATATGAGGGTCCGTCTCAGGGTTCCAAGTGTCGGCGTCGATGCCGTTGACGATGCCCGTCAGACTGTCGACCCTGGTTGCGAGCAGCCCGTCCATTCCCATGCCGAACTCGGGCGTCAGGATCTCCTGGGCATAAGAGGGGCTGACCGTCGTGATCGCCGTCGCGGTCTGCAGGCCGCCTTTCAGGAAGCCGACATCGCCGTAATATTCGACGAACTGCATGGAGAAGGCCTCCGGCGGCAGAGCGAGCTCCGGAAATACCGACGCGCCGAACTGCCCCTGGAAGGCGATGTTGTGGATCGTCATCACCGTCGGCATGTCCGGGGCCGAGCCGAAGCGCATGTAGACCGGCGTCAGCGCCGTCTGCCAGTCATGGACGTGGACGATATCCGGCTTCCAGCCGGGGATGATGTTGTCGCCGGCAATTTCCGCCGCCGCCAGCGAGAGTGCGGCGAAACGGCGGAAATTGTCGGGATAATCCCGCCCGGTCGGATCGAGATAGGGTCCCCCGTCGCGGGCATAGAGGGCGGGCTGATCGAGGACGAGCAGGTCCAGTCCGTCGATCTCGGCCGAAAGCACCGTCGCGGGATGGCCGAAGAGATTGTCGAAGCCGCCAACCTTCTTCTTCTTTTTCAGCTTGTGCAGCACGGCGGGATAGCCGGGCACCAGCGTGCGCGTCCTGATGCCGTGGGGAACAAGAGCAGCGGGGAGGGCACCGACGACGTCGGCGAGCCCCCCGGTCTTGACCAACGGATAGACCTCGGACGCAACGGACAGGATGTTCATACGCGGCTACATTCCCAGCTTGTCGATCATCGATTGTGTGATCAGGCAGACGCCGCTTTCCGTGCGGCGGAAGCGCTTGGCGTCAAGTTCCGGATCGTCGCCGACGACCAGGCCCTCAGGAATGACGACGCGGCTGTCGATGACCACATTGCGCAGCGTCGAATGCCGCCCAATGCTCACGTCCGGGAGAACTACGGCATTTTCGAGTCTGGAGTATGAATTGACCCGGACGCCGGTGAACAGGAGACTCTTGTTGAGCGCGGCGCCGGAGATGATGCAATCGCCTGAAACGAGCGACGAGGTCGCCGAGCCGCGGCGATTCTCGTCGTCATGCACGAATTTCGCCGGTGGCTTGATCTCGGCAAAGGTCCAGATCGGCCAGGTGTTGTCATAGATATCGAGTTCGGGTGTCACGTGCGTGAGGTCGATATTGGCCTGCCAGTAGGCATCGATCGTGCCGACGTCGCGCCAATAGGCCTCGCGCTCGAAATCCGAGCGGACGCAGGACCGGGTGAAGCGGTGGGCAACCGCCTTTCCGTTGTCGACGATGTAGGGGATGATGTCCTTGCCGAAGTCGCGGCTCGATTTCGGGTCGGCGGCGTCACGGCGCAAGAGATCCATCAGGAACTTGGTGTGGAACACGTAGATGCCCATCGAGGCGAGCGCCAGTTCCGGATTGCCCGGGATGCCGGGCGGGTCGGCCGGCTTCTCGACAAACGCAATGATGCGGTCTTCGTTGTCGACGTGCATGACGCCGAAGCCAGTCGCCTCCATCCGCGGCACTTCCAGGCACCCGACCGTCACATCTGCGCCGGAGTCGACGTGCTGTTGCAGCATCAATTCATAGTCCATCTTGTAGACATGGTCGCCGGCGAGGATGACCATGTATTCGACGCCGTGATCCTCGATGATGTCGATGTTCTGAAAGACGGCGTCGGCCGTACCTTCATACCACTGCGTTTCGGAGACACGTTGGCTTGCCGGCAGAATATCGAAACTCTCATTGCGCTCGGGGCGAAAGAAGTTCCAGCCGCGCTGCAGATGCCGGATCAGCGAATGCGCCTTGTACTGGGTGGCGACACCGATGCGGCGGATGCCGGAATTGAGCGCATTGGAGAGCGCGAAATCGATGATGCGCGCCTTGCCGCCGAAATAGACGGCCGGTTTGGCGCGGCGGTCGGTCAATTCCTTCAGGCGACTGCCGCGGCCGCCGGCGAGAACATAGGCCATGGCATCGCGGGCCAGAGGTTGTGTACGTTTTTCCACCGTTTGTCCTCCCCAAAATCGCTGTTTTTCGAGGACAGCCAGGCGGTTTTCTGAGACGCCTTGCGGCCCACGCAAATTCTTTTCGCTTCGCTCGCAGCGCACGAGTGCGCTGGAGCATCCTGCTTTCAAGTGGAATCACGGAAGCGCAAAAGATGCCCTGGATTCAAAATCCTGGAGCGTCCTTTGGCGTTCATTGAACGCGCGGCGCTCTAGTCCTGCTCCAGCATCAGTGTTGCCAGAGGCGGCAACGTGATGGTGGCGACCGTTATTCCCGTTGATTTTTGCTCCGCGTGCACGGCACCGCCGTTGCCTTTGCCACTCCCTCCATAGATCTCCGCATCGGTGTTGAGGATTTCCTTCCATCGTCCCGCGACCGGAAGCGGTATGTCGTAACGTTCCCGGTAGACCGGGGTGAAATTGGTGACGACCGCGACGAGTTTTTGTCCCGGAGCTTTTCTGAGCCAGGCAAAAACCGAATTGTCCCGGTCGTCCGCGATCAGCCACTCGAAACCCTCGCCCTCGCAATCTCGCGCATGCAGCGCCGCTTTCGAGCGGTAAGTGCCGTTCAGGTCGCGTATCAGGCGACGCATTCCCTCGTGCAGATTGTATTCGAGCAGGTTCCAGTCGAGTGCGCGATCCTCCGACCATTCGCGCCACTGGGCGAATTCCTGGCCCATGAAGAGGAGCTTCTTGCCGGGATAGCCCCACATGAAGGCGTAATAGGCCCTGAGATTGGCGAACTTCTGCCAGTCGTCGCCGGCCATCTTGGCGATCAGCGATCCCTTGCCGTGCACCACCTCGTCATGCGACAGCGGCAGCACGAAGTTCTCGCTGAAGGCGTAAAGCAGCCCGAAGGTCATGTCGTTGTGGTGGAACTTCCGGTGCACAGGCTCGCGCATGAGATATTGCAGCGTGTCGTGCATGAAGCCCATGTTCCACTTGAAGCCGAAGCCGAGGCCGCCCGCATGCACCGGATGCGAGACCTTCGGCCAGGAGGTCGACTCCTCGGCGATCGTCAGGACGCCTTGGTGGATTCCGTAGAGACGGGTGTTCATTGTCTGCAGGAAGCGGACGGCTTCGAGGTTTTCGTTGCCGCCATATTCGTTCGGCACCCACTCGCCGTACTCGCGCGAGTAGTCGAGATAGAGCATCGACGCGACCGCATCGACGCGCAGACCGTCGACGTGGAACTTCTCCGCCCAATAGAGGGCGTTGTTGACGAGGTAGGCGAGAACCTCCTGGCGGCCGAAATTGTAGATCGCCGTGTTCCAGTCGGGGTGAAAGCCCTGGCGCGGGTCCGCATGCTCGTAAAGCGCGGTTCCGTCGAACCAGCGTAAGCCGTGCTCGTCGGTGGGGAAATGCGCCGGCACCCAGTCGAGGATGACGCCGATGCCGACCTTGTGGCAGCCGTTGACGAAGCGGGCGAAACCCTCGGGTTCGCCGAAACGAGCGGTCGGTGCGTAGAGGCCGGTGGTCTGATAGCCCCAGGATGGATCGAACGGAAATTCGGAAATCGGCAGGAACTCGATGTGCGTGAAGCCCATGTCGACGCAGTAGGGAATGAGTCGGTCCGCCAGTTCGTCCCAGGAGAGCATTTCGCCATTGTCGCGCCGCTGCCAGGAGGCGGCATGGACCTCGTAGATTGAAATCGGCTGCCGGCGCGGATCGACCTCGGCCCAATGCTGGCGATGCGCTTCGTCCTCCCAGACCTGCGCGATCTCGCCCGTCGTCATCGAAGCCGTATCGGGGCGCAGTTCCGAGCGGCGGGCGAAGGGGTCCGCCTTCAATGGCAAGAGCGTCCCCGAGTTGTCGAGGATCTCATACTTGTATGGCGCGCCAGCAGGTACGCCGGGAATGAATATTTCCCAGATGCCGGTATCGGCGCGCAGGCGCATGACGTGCCGGCGTCCGTCCCAGTCGTTGAAACTGCCGACCACCGAAACGCGGCGTGCGTTCGGCGCCCAGACGGCAAAGTGGAAGCCTTCCGCGCCGTCATGCGCGATCGGATGAGCGCCCATCTTGTCGAAGAGCCGGAGATGCGAGCCTTCGCGGATATAGTAGTCGTCCATCGGCCCGAGAACGGGGCCGAAACTGTAGGGATCGACAACGATCCATTCGCCGCCGCTGTTGATGGCGCGATAACGAATGGGCTGCTCCTTGCGCAGAGACACGAAGCCCTCGAAGAAGCCCGCGTCGTCGCGCCGGTTGAGCGTGCCGATTTCCTTGCCGGAGAGTGTTTCTGCCGTCACGGCTTCGGCGCCCGGGATGAAGCAGCGTGCAACATAGTTCTGGCCGGCGGCATGAACGCCGAGGACAGCGAACGGATTGTCGTGGGTGCCGGAAAGTATTGCCGCGATATCCGGCGCTGGCAGCACACCCGACGGTGCGGGCGCTGGGTCCTTGCCGGGCGAAACCGTCATCCAGCGCTCCAGATTTCCCCGGCATATTGCCGGATCGTGCGGTCGGACGAGAACCAGCCCATGCGCGCGGTATTGCGGATCGCCTGACCGTACCAGGAGGCTGGCTTGGTCCAGAGCTGATCCATCTCGCGCTGGGCCTTCGCATAGGCCTCGAAATCAGCGGCGACCATGAACCAGTCATGGTTGTAGAGCCCGTCGACGAGCCCGGAGAAGCGATTGCGGTCGTCCGGCGAGAATACGCCCGAGGCGATCGCGGAGAGCGCCTGCGACAGTTCACGCGAGCCTTCGATGATGGCGCGCGGATTGTGCCCTTCCGCCCGCGCCTTTGCCACCTCCTCGGCGGTCATGCCGAAGATCTTGATGTTTTCTTCGCCGACCCAGTCGCGCATTTCGACATTGGCGCCATCGAGCGTGCCGATGGTGAGCGCGCCGTTGAGCGCAAATTTCATGTTGCCTGTGCCGGAGGCCTCCATGCCGGCGGTCGAGATCTGTTCGGAAAGATCGGCGGCCGGCACCATCACTTCGGCGAGCGACACGTTGTAGTTCGGAATGAAGACGATCTTCAGGAGGCCGCGCACCGCCGGGTCGTTATTGATGACGCGGGCGACATCGTTGGCAAGTTTGATGATGAGCTTAGCGTTGTGATAGCTCGGCGCCGCTTTGCCGGCAAAGAGCTTGACCCGCGGCACCCAGTCGAGTTCGGGGTGCGAGCGTATCTGGTCATAAAGAGCGACCGCCTCGACGATGTTCAAGAGTTGCCGCTTGTATTCGTGGATGCGCTTGATCTGGATGTCGAACATCGCCGAGGGATCGAGCCGGATGCCGAGGCTTGCCTGGACGAGCTTTGCGAGTTTCACCTTGTTGGCCCGTTTGACCGCGGCGAAGCTCTCTTGGAAGTCCGCCTTGTCGGCAAAGGCGTCGAGCGCCTGTAGCGCCTCGGTGTTGTCCATGAACTCGTCGCCGATCGCCTCACGAACGAGGCCGAACAGGCCGGGGTTGCACTGCATCAGCCAGCGGCGCGGCGTAATGCCGTTGGTCTTGTTGTTGATTCGATCGGGATAGAGGCGGTGCAGATCGGCAAAGACCGTCTCTTTCATCAGCTCGGTGTGCAGCGCCGAGACGCCGTTGATGGAATGCGAACCGACAAAGGCGAGGTTGCCCATGCGCACGCGCCGCTCGCCCGTCTCCTCGATCAGCGAAATGTTGCGGATTTCCTCGTCGGTCGCGTGCTTCTGCCTGCGCGCCTCGATCAGGATCTTGGCGTTGATGGCGTAGACGATCTGCATGTGGCGCGGCAGAAGGCGCTCGAAGAGCGGTACCGGCCAGCTTTCCAGCGCTTCCGGCAGCAGCGTGTGATTGGTGTAGGCGAAGGTGCGGCGGGTGATTTCCCAGGCCTGCTCGAAATCAAGCCCGTGAACATCGGTCAGGAGGCGCACGAGTTCCGCGACGGAAACGGCCGGATGGGTATCGTTGAGCTGGATGGCGACCGCGTCCGGCAAGGACGTGAAGTCCGGATATTGCTGCAGGTGGCGGCGCAGAATGTCCTGCAGCGAGGCGGAAGAGAAGAAATACTCCTGCCTGAGGCGCAGTTCCTGTCCCGCTGGCGTCGCGTCGGCGGGATAGAGCACACGCGTCAGGCTCTCCGCCTTGTTGCTTTCACGCAGCGCGCCGATATGGTCGCCGGCGTTGAAGGCCTCGAGCAGGATCGGGTCGATCGGCTGCGCAGCCCAGAGGCGTAGCGTATTGACGCGTTTTGCGCGCCAGCCGACGGCCGGCGTGTCGAAGGCGGTTGCGATGACGCGCTCTGCCGGTTTCCAGACATAACGTTGGACTTCCTCGTCGATATTGACGGTTTCCACGCCGCCGCCGAAACCTATTTCATAGGAACTTTCGCGCCGTTCGAATTCCCAAGGGTTGCCGTGGGCCAGCCACGTCTCGGGCAGTTCGACCTGCCAACCGTCGGCCATCTGCTGACGGAACAGGCCGTGCATGTAGCGGATGCCGTAGCCGTAAGCGGGTACGTCGACCGTTGCCATGGATTCCATGAAACAGGCGGCAAGACGCCCGAGGCCACCATTGCCGAGCGCCGCGTCGGGCTCGAGCTGTGCGACCACGTCGATATCGACGCCGAGCGACGCCAGTGCGTCGCGCATCTCGTCCATCAGGCCGATATTCGTCATGGCGTCGCGCATCAGGCGGCCGATGAGGAACTCGAGCGACAGGTAATAGACGCGCTTGGCGCCGGTCGCATAGGTCTTGCGGGTCGAATCCATCCACTTGTCGGTGATGCGGTCACGAGCGACGAGAATGGCGGCCGTCAGCCAGTCATGCGGCTTGGCAACCTTCGGGTCCTTGCCGATGCGGTATTTGAGGCGTTCGAGGATTTCCACCGCGAGTTGGCCGGGCTCGGACGACCTGGGTGCGGGTTGCGGCAGTTCGGAGGTGGAGAGCCGATTCATCATAGAACTGTCATGCCTTTTTTCTGTTTGCCCTTTTTGCGTATGGGAGGCCGCGGGCCGGCGCCGACCGGAGTTAAGGCAATTTATGCATCGATCCGAAGCGCTTGCAACATGTACTTGCGCATAACGAAAAATGCCGCCCGGCGAGGCCGGGCGGCATGCAAAGAGCGGTTTCGCTTCGGACTATTCGGTGAGGCGGGAGACCATGGCGGAGGCCCGTTCGCCGATTGCCTTGAAGGCGGCAACGAGGTCAGCCGCTTCCTCAGCCTCGAAATAATGCGAGGAGGAGGTGGCGCAATATTTCAGGAGGGCCTGGCCGCGGTCCGGCGCCATGAAGGCGACGCTGTAGATCTCAACCTTGTTGGCCTTGGCGATGTCGCACCAGTACTTGGTGACCGTGTCGTCGTTGGCGTAGTTGTTCTCGCCATCGGTCATGAAGACGATGTATTTCGTCGGAACCTGGCCGTTCTTGTTGTTGTGCGCCGTGTCTTCCGTCGATGCGATCACCTTCTGGTAGGCGGTCTTGAAGGCACTGCCCGAGGCCGTGCCGCCGGTCGCGACCAGCGCATTGACATAAGCTGCTGCTCCCGTCGTTCCCCAGGCGAGGCTGCCAGCGGGATCCTGCGATGCGTTGTAGGAGACGGCGCCGGTGCGGACGTATATCGATTCCGGATCGGCGAGCATCAGCTGGGCGAACAGGTCGCTGGCCGCGGTTTTCAGCGCGTTGACCTTGGTGACGTAGCACGGGCTGGTCGCCGAAAGATTCGGATACCTGCTCCAGTTCGCCTCCGTGTAGTTGGGGCACTTGGTCTTCGTCGTATCGATCGTATTCGTTTTCCAGGCCATCGATCCAGAACGGTCGAGTACGAGATACATGGAGAGCGCGTTCTTGCTCTCGGTTGAGCTTTCCGCCGTTGCCCGGGTTTCGAGCTCGATCGAATCCGTGCCAAGCAGGCGCGTCATCGCGTTGAACTCGATCCGGTGCTTGTTGACGATCGAAACCTCGAAGGATTTCCCCTTGATGCCGTTGGGGGTCTCGGTGATGTTCACCTGCGAGGTATTGATATCGTCCCAATTCGGCGCCTCGGAAGCGGCCTCTGCGCTGTCCGCAGCGCCGGCGGTTGCCGTTCCTGACTGCTCGCCATCGGCGGGGGTGTCGGCCGCGCCCGAGCTTGCCATCTGCGCCTTCAGGAATTTGCGCGCGATCGACTTGGCCGCTTCGATGTTGGGCTGTTCGTTGGAGACCAGCGCGGAAGCGGCGGCGAGCGCTGCGGCATCGGTGGCATCCTGGAGCTGGTTCTTGGTCATCAGCATGTTGGCCATGTCGATGGAAACACCGCCCGCCGCCAGCAGCAGCGGCGCCACCAGCGCCGTCATCATTCCGAAATTACCGCCGCGGTCCTTTAACATCATGCCGAAGGATCGGCTTATCATGGATCGTCTTCCCATCTTTGCACACCCCAAGCCATACATTGCAAGCTTGGGCCGACATTAGCGGCGATGGATTACAATCTCGTTCAGGTAATTGTTTGAATTTTAATGAATTTCGGAAGAAATCCGTGCTTTCAAACGATTTTCCCGCGGTTGGTTGTCCGGAAACGGGACCCGGCTGTATCAATTCGGGTCAGCCGACGGGAATGACGTCCACGGCCTGTTCAGTCGTATGGCTGCCATAGCTCTTGAGTATGCCGATGACGGGCGCGACGTCGCCATAGTCACGGCCGTGACCTACGACGATGTGATCCGTGCCGGCCGGAATATTGTTCGTCGGGTCGAGTTCCATCCAGCCGCCCGCGCTGCCACACCAGAAGCGAACCCAGGCATGCATCGCGTCGGCGCCTTCCAGCCGTTCCTTGCCTGGTGGCGGCAAGGTTCTGAGGAAACCGCTGACATAGCCCGCCGGGATGCCGAGGCTGCGAAGGGCAACGATCATCACATGTGCGAAGTCCTGGCAGACGCCGCGCTTGAGCGTGAAGGCTTCGGCAGGCGTCGTGTTCACGGTCGTTGCCTCGGCATCATAGGCGAAGTCGCGGTGGATGCGCTCGCAGATCGCCGTCCCGATCTGCCGCACGGTCATTCCTTCGCCGGCGATCGCGCGTGCGTAGGCCGCGATCTCCGGGGCGTCCTGCAAGAGCGGACTCGGCCCGACAAAATGGTGCGGAGATTCCGCATCGACCGACCAGCATGCGGCGAGCTGTGATGGAAGACCTGCAAGAGGCGGAGTGAGATCGGCAGTGAGCGCCTGCGGTTCCACCTGAACGCGCGCCTGCATGCGAATGGCGAGGCTGTCATGCACCGAACGGAAAAGGATGGATGTGGTCGGATTCGCGAAGAAGTCCACGCTTTCGACCCGTTCGCCGGGGGTCGGTTGGCAGCCTATCGAGCCGACGACAAGCCGTTGACGACCGGGGATCGAGGCCGGCAACACCCGCACGAGATGGCGTCCGCCGGCGACCGGGACCTCGTAGCCGTAGGTGATCTTCAGGTTGATGTCGTAGAGCATCAAGCCGTGCCCTTCGTTTCCAATAAGTTGGAGCGGGATGCGGGCGGAAAACCGCTCGCACTTTTCTTCATCCCGCTCTAGAGCATCCTGCTTCCAAGTGGAATCACTGAAAGCAGAAAAGATGCTCTAGGTTCAAAGTTCTAGAGCGTCCTTTGCGCGTTCATTGAACGCGCGGCGCTCTATCCCAGATAGGTTTGCGCGAGCAGGTCCGAAAGCCTTTCAAGATCCCGTTCCAGCTGCTTGTAGACGGTCGCGGTCATTGCTTCAGGCGTCATCACGGCAAGACCGGAATGGAGCCGCATCGTCTCGCGATAGAAGGGTGACATCTGACCGTTGACGAACGCGTTCGGCAAAAGCTCCACCTCGGTCTTGATCTCGTTCAACTGATAAAGAACCGAGCGCGGATTGAGCGGATCGAGGGCGAGCAGGTCGGTGACGGTCAGTGCTGCCGTGTTGACGTTGTAGCGGCGGCGGTGGGTCATGACGCTGTCGCCGATCTCGAGCAGCATGTCAAAGGCCCCGTCCGGAGCTTCGGGTCCCGACATGTGGCCAAGCAGGCGAGTCATGTGGAGGCCGCGCTCGATGTAGCGACCGATCGACAGGAAACGCCAGCCGGTGAAGCGGTACATGTTTTCGTGGACGAGACCGGCAAAGCCCGCAAGCTTGCGCAACAGAATGGTCATCGCATGCGTGGCGTCGTCGCCGGCCTGCACCGTCGCGCCGAACTTCCGAGCCGTTCGCGACAGATCGTTGAGGGCCAGCCACCCGTCGGGCGAGAACCGGTCGCGGATATTGCCGGCGCTGACGAGCGCGCTGTCGATATTGGCAAGCAGGCTGTCGGGCACCGGTTGCCGCGCATTGATGTCGAGAGCCGCCAGGTAGTCGGTGACGTCCTTCAGAAGCGGCATGTTCGGGTCGGCGGCTTCGGCAAAGCGTCCGTGCCAGGCGCGCAGGATCCTGAGAGCGCCTTCCGCCCGCTCGATATAGCGGCCGAGCCAGAAGAGATTATCCGCCGCGCGGCTCGGCAGGCTCCCCGGCATGTTGCGCGTGAAGCTCTCCTCGGCCGGGAGCAGCGTCGTGTGCTCGACCGGCTTGTTGCTGACGATCCAGACATCGGCGGCCGTGCCGCCCGCCTTCATCGCGATCGCCGCGACGTCGTCGCCGGAGCCGATGCGGGCAAAACCGCCCGGCATGATCTGCCAGCCGTCGCGCGTGCGCGCGGCAAAGACCCGCAAGCTCATCGGCCGCGGCGTCAGCCGGCCGCGCACCCAGGCGGGGGTCGTCGACAGGGTGACGACCTCCTGGCCCACCAGCTTGCCGCCACCGGTTCCGAGCCATTCCGAGACCGAGGTGTCGCCCTCGCACAGTGAGGTGCCGAGGACGGACTGTCCGTTGTCGTCGAAGAAGGGACGGGTCGAATAGGCGGGGCCGATCACCATGCGCTCGACATTGCCGGCGACATTGTTGCGTTCGGCCTGCTGCCCGCACCACCAGGTAGCGATCGACGGCAGCTTTTGCTCCTCGCCGAGCAGGTGACGACAGATCGCCGGCGTGAAGGCGAGGAAGGCGCGGGTCTCCACGATGCCCGAGCCGAGTGCGTTGACGATCGAGACGGAGCCGGCCCTCAGCGCCTCGACGATCCCGGGCGTGCCGATATGGGAGGATTGGTTGAGTTCGAGCGGATCGGCGAAGGCCGCATCGAGGCGGCGCCAAAGCACGCCGATAGGCTTGAGGCCGGCAACGGTGCGCACCATGACGCGGCCACCGACCACCGTCAGGTCCTCGCCTTCGAGCAGCATGAAGCCGAGGTAGCGGGCGATATAGGCGTGCTCGAAATAGGTCTCATTGGCAATGCCGGGTGAGAGGACGGCAATCCTGTCGTCCGGATGCTGCTTTCGGGCCTGCAGCGTATCGCGGAAGGCGCCGAAGAAGCCCGCCAATCGGTGCACATGGGTTTCGGCATAGAGGTCGGAAAAAGCGCGCGTTGTCGCAACGCGGTTTTCCAGCGCGAACCCGGCCCCGGAGGGGGCCTCGGTCCGGTCGGAAAGCACCCACCAGTTGCCGTCCGGCCCGCGTCCGATCTCGAAGGAACAGAAGTGCAGGAAATGTCCGTCGGCCGGCTTGACGCCGACCAGCGGGCGCAGGAACTCCGGATTGGAGGCGACAAGGGCAGGAGGCAACAAACCTTCCTGGACCAGCCGGTTTTCGCCGTAGATATCGGCGACCACGCGCTCGAGGAGTTCGGCGCGCTGGATCAGCCCTTGCGAAACGACGGTCCATTCCGCCTCGTCGATCAGGACGGGGACGTGGGACAGCGGCCAGCTTCGTTCCGAATTCTCTCGGCCACCATAGGCCCGGTAGAAAACACCGGCATCGCGCAGATAACGGTCGGCGCGGGCGAAGCGGTTGGCAAGATCCGTTTCGTCCATGCGGCCAAGGGCCGAGAGAAGCCGCTGCCAGACCGGTCGGACATTGCCGTCCGGATCGAGCATCTCGTCGGCGATACCGGGAAGGGCGCGATAGCCGAACACCGGGTCGCCGTCGAGCCGATCCTTCTCTTCCGCCTCTGCCGTCTGTTTCTTAGCCATCTACACTCCTGCCGGACGTCTCAGGTCGAGCGTCAGCGGAAATTCCGCCGGCGGGTTCTCTTGTTGAAGCGGATACCCGCCGGTGGTGTGGCCCCAGGGCTCGAAGCGCGCCAGGCGGCGCGCTTCCGCCTCGTTGCCGTTGACCGGAAATGCCTCATAGTGGCGCCCGCCGGGATGCGCCACATGGTAGACGCAGCCGCCGATCGCCCGATTCGACCATGTATCATAAGTATCGAATGTGAGGGGAGTGTTGACCGGCAGGACCGGATGCAGGCCGGAGGCGGGCTGCCAGGCCTTGTAACGCACGCCTGCGACGGCCACGCCACCTTTCCCTGTCCGTGTCAGCGGCACCGGGCGGCCATTGCAGGCAACCGTGTAGCGATCCGGATTGGCGGTTTCGAGCTTGACCTGCAATCGCTCCACCGAGGAATCGACACAGCGCACGGTGCCTCCGATCGCGCCTTGCTCTCCCATTACGTGCCATGGTTCCAGCGCCTGTCGCAGTTCGAGCTTCGCCTCTTCATATTCCACCTCGCCGCAGAAGGGGAAACGGAATTCGAGCTGTGCCTCGAACCATTCGGGCCTCAAATCGAAGCCGTGGGCGCGCAGGTCGGCGAGCACATCGAGAAAATCCTGCCAGACATGGTGCGGCAGCATGAAACGATCGTGCAGGACCGTGCCCCAACGCACGAAGCCGCCATCGATCGGGCTTTTCCAGAAGCGGGCGATGAGCGCGCGGACGAGCAGTTGCTGCGCGAGCGACATGCGCGCGTTCGGCGGCATCTCGAAACCGCGGAATTCGATCAGCCCGAGCCGCCCGGTCGGTCCGTCCGGTGAGAAGAGCTTGTCGATGCAGATTTCGGAGCGATGTGTATTGCCGGTGACGTCGACAAGCAGGTTGCGGAACAACCGGTCCACCAGCCATGGCAAGGGAGCCGGGCGATCGCCGTCGGGCGGCGGTACCTGTGAGAGCGCAATCTCCAGCTCATAGAGAGAATCGTGGCGCGCCTCGTCGATGCGCGGCGCCTGGCTGGTCGGCCCGATGAAGAGGCCGGAAAAGAGGTAGGAGAGCGAGGGGTGGCGCTGCCAGTGAAGCAGGATGCTCTTCAGAAGATCGGGCCGGCGCAGGAACGGGCTGTCGTTGGGGTTGCGTCCGCCGACAACCACGTGATTGCCGCCGCCGGTTCCGGTGTGGCGGCCGTCGATCATGAACTTGTCGGTGCCGAGCCGACTCTGGCGGGCCTCCTCGTAAATCGCCGTGGTGATGTCGACGCATTCCCGCCAGTTCGCGGCGGGATGAATGTTGACCTCGATCACGCCGGGATCCGGAGCGACGCGGATGACGTTGATGCGCTCATCCTGCGGCGGCGCATAGCCCTCGATATGCACCGGCATGCCGAGCGCGGCGGCGGCCCGCTCGGTCGAGGCGATGAGATCGAGATATTCCTCGATGCTCGTCGTCGGCGGCATGAACACGCAGAGCCGGCCGTCGCGCGGTTCTACGCTGATCGCGGTGCGGACAGCGCCGTCGATCTCGTCGCGAGAGGGCGGCAGCGGCGTCGCCGGCTCCTCGGACGGTTGGAAGCGCGACGGTTGCACCCGGCCCCGGCTCTCGCTGAAATCCGGCAGGTCGCCACGCGAAACTGTCGGATCCACCGGATTGACATAGGGATAGGCGGACGGCGCAATATAGGGCAGCGAGCCGAGCGGCAGGCGATAGCCGACCGGGCTGTCGCCGGGCACCAGGAAAACGCGGCCGCGCCGGGTCTTCCATTTCTCGCTCATCCATCTCCGGTCACTCGCACGCGCGTTCCAGGCCTGCACCGGCAGAACATAGCCCGTCGGGGTCGTCAGCCCGCGCTCGAAGACGCGGGCGAGGCGGCTGCGCTCTTCCGGATCCTTGAGTTTCGAATTGGACGGATCGACGTTGTCCGGAAGGTTTCCCTCCTTGATGATCCACTCGGCTGGGTCCTCGTAGGCCGGAACGACCATGTCCGCATCGACGTCGAGTTCGCCGGCAATCGCGACGAGCAGGCGCTCGGCATCCCGCTCGGTGATCTGGTGCCGGCCGTTTTCCTCGGCGATCAGATTAGCCTCCCGCCAGATCGGCACGCCGTCCTTGCGCCAGTAAAGGGAAAAGGTCCAGCGCGGCAGGCTTTCGCCCGGATACCACTTGCCCTGTCCATAATGCAGGAAGCCGCCGGGCGCGAAGCGCTCGCGCAGGCGCCGGATGAGCGCATCCGCCTTCTCGCGTTTCGTCGGGCCGACCGCCGCCGTGTTCCATTCGTCCGATTCGAAATCGTCGATCGAGACAAATGTGGGCTCGCCGCCCATGGTCAGGCGCACGTCGTTCTCGGCGAGCACCCGATCGACCTCATCACCGAGAGCATTCAGTGCTTCCCAGCTCTCGTCGGAAAAGGGCTTGGTGATGCGCGGATGTTCGGCGACGCGAGCAACCTTCATGTCGAAGGCGAAATCGGTTCTCGTCTCCGGGTCGCCGAAGAACTCGCCGGATATCGGCGCGGCGTTTCGATAGTGCGGGGTGGCGGCCAGCGGAATGTGGCTCTCTCCGGTCAAGAGGCCCGACGTCGGATCGAGCCCGATCCAGCCGGCACCCGGAAGATAGACCTCGGCCCAGGCGTGAAGGTCAGTGAAGTCGTATTCGGTGCCGGAGGGGCCATCCAGCGCCTTCAGGTCCGGCGTCAGCTGAATGAGATAGCCGGAGACGAAGCGGGCGGCAAAACCGAGATTGCGGAGGATCTGCACCAGCAGCCAACTGGAATCGCGACATGAACCCCTGGCAATGCCGAGCGTCTCTTCCGGCGACTGGACGCCCGGCGCCATGCGGATGACGTAGCCGATTTCCTTCTGCAGCCGCGTGTTGAGGGCGACGATCATGTCGACGGTGCGCCGACGTGACCGGTCGATGCTCTCCATGAATTCCGAAAGCTTCGGCCCGATCGGCTCCGGCGTCATGTAGATCTTCAGATCCTCGCTCAAATCTTCGGGATAGCGGAAAGGCCAGTGTTCGGCTTCCTCTTCGACGAAGAAATCAAACGGGTTGTAGACGGTCATGTCGGCGACCAGGTCCACCTCGATCTTCAATTCCGTCACGGGATCGGGAAAGACGTAGCGGGCGAGATAGTTGCCGTAGGGATCCTGCTGCAAATTGACGAAATGATTGGCAGGCGAGACTTTCAGCGAGTGGCTGATGACCTTGGTTTTGGAATGCGCGGCCGGTTTCAGCCTGATGATTTGCGGTGTGAGCGTTACCGGCCGGTCGTAGGTGTAGTGCGTGAGGTGGTAGATACTGGCCTTGATCGACATGCAGATTTTTCCCCTCGATAGCCGGTCCGTCGCCGGCCATTCACGGGAATTTTGTGCAATGCGAAGAGAGAAAGCAAGCCGAAACCCGGGGACGCGATCGCGGCCGGCTTTCCCCGTGCACCCCGTCGGCTGCTCAGACCGGCGAAGGGTTGATGCGGGCAAAGCCCTCCTGCCGGTAGTAGGGGAAATGGGGATAGGGCGCCGTCGTGGCGCTGACCTCGTCGAGGCGCGCCACCTGATCGGCAGAGAGCGACCAGCCGACCGCGCCGAGGTTTTGCCGGAGTTGTTCTTCGTTGCGGGCGCCGATGATGACGCTCGAAACGGTCGGCCGCTGCAGAAGCCAGTTGATGGCGATCTGCGGCACCGTCCTGCCGGTTTCCTCTGCCAGGGCATCGAGCACCTCGACGATGTCGTAGAGCTTATCGTCATCGACCGGCGGTCCAAAGGCGGCGGTGTCGTGCAGCCGGCTTCCGGCCGGCAACGGCTCCCCGCGGCGGATCTTGCCGGTCAACCGTCCCCAGCCCAGCGGACTCCAGACGAGCGCCCCGACACCCTGGTCGAGCCCGAGCGGCATCAGTTCCCATTCGTAGTCGCGGCCGACCAGCGAATAATAGACCTGGTTGGCGACGTAACGGGGATAGCCGTGTCTCTCGGCGAGCGCGAGCGATTTCATCAGCTGCCAGCCGGAGAAGTTGGAGACCCCGACATAGCGGAGCTTGCCGGCGCGAACCAAAATGTCGAGTGTCGAGAGCACTTCTTCGATTGGCGTTCCGGCATCGAAAGCGTGCAACTGCATGAGATCGATATAGTCGGTTCCGAGACGCTTCAGCGCCGCTTCGACGCCGTGGATGAGACGCGAGCGGGATGAGCCGGCGTCGTTCGGGCCGTCGCCCACCGGCAGCGACATCTTGGTGGAAAGGATCACCTTTTCGCGGCGGCCCTCGATCGCCGCGCCGAGCACTTCCTCCGAGGCGCCATCCGAATAGACATCCGCCGTGTCGAAGAGATTGGTGCCGGCCTCGAGGCAGATGTCCACAAGGCGGCGCGCTTCCGCGTCGTCCGTCGTGCCCCAGGCGCCGAACAGCGGACCCTTGCCGCCGAACGTGCCTGCGCCGAAGCTCAGTGCCGGAACCTTCAAGCCGGACGAGCCAAGCCGTCGATACTCCATTTCGCAACTCCCTTGTCATCTCTATGTGTCTGGAGACATGAAGATGGAGCTGCCCGCCTTTTGGAGATAGACTGCTGCCCGGAATATCATTTGTGAGTTGAAGTCATATGTCCCGGCTTTCGGTCAACAGATCAGGGGAAATGGAAGTGTTCGCCAAGGCAGTCGAACTCGGTGGCTTCTCGGCGGCAGCGCGCCATTTCCGCATGACGCCTTCGGCGGTCAGCAAGCTCGTCCTGCGGCTCGAGGATCGGCTGGGAGTCCGCCTCGTCAACCGGTCCACACGGCGGCTGCAACTGACGCCGGAGGGCTGTGCCTTCTACGAGCGCACCGCCCGCATCCTCGCCGACATCGAGGAGGCCGAACGCTGTGCGGTCGGAGGCGAGATACCGACGGGCCGGGTCCGGCTGAATGTCAGCGCTTCTTTCGCAACCCATATCCTGATGCCACTCCTGCCGGAATTCCGGGAGCGCTTTCCCGCCGTCTCGCTCGACATTGTCCAGACGGACGCGGTGGTCGACCTGATGGAGGCGCATGCCGATATCGCCATCCGATCAGGGCCACTGAAGAGTTCGGCGCTGATCGCCCGCAAGCTCGGCGCGACGCGAATGGTGATCGTGGCGGCGCCGTCCTATCTCGATCGGTACGGGACGCCCTCGGACATCGCAGAGCTCGAGGTCCATAGCCGGCTCGGCTTCTGCTACGCGCGCGCCGTAGACGGCTGGCCGATCCGATCCGAGGGAGAAACGATCGTTCTGCCGGCTTCCGGGACGCTGCAGGTGAGCGACGGCGAGGGGCTCCGCCATCTCGCCCTTGCCGGCGCCGGACTGGCGCGGCTTGCGGAATTCACCGTGCGCGCAGACATCGACGCCGGGCGGCTCGTTCCCGTGCTGGAGAACTTGAATCCCGGCGATCTGGAAGAGATTCATGCCGTCTTCCTCGGCCAGGGCGGCGCGCTTCCCGCGCGTATTCGGGCCGTCCTCGACTTTCTTGGTAGGAGTGCTCGAGTGCCGCCGGAACCGGTCGCGCGGGCGAGCGATCATCAGGCTGAACTCAAGACCGCGCCGGCGTGAGACGGCGTATGATCGGCTCGAATGGAAGAGGGGCGCCCGCACGAAACGGCGCCCCTCGTTTCTAAAGAGTCACGAGTTGTGCGTTCCAGCGCATCGGCCCGAAAATCGGAATCGATTTTCGGAAAGCACGATGCGCAGAATCAAAGACTTACAGCGTCCTTTGTGCGTCCTGAAGGACGCACGGCGCTGTAAGCACCGCCCGTCAACGTTTCGGTGCGACGAGGGCAAAAAGCGCGCCCTGCGGATCGATGCATTGGACGATCCAGGATCCGCCCGGCACTTCCATGGGTTCGAGCACGATCTTTGCACCGCCGGATTTTGCCCGCTCGATTGCAGCATCCAGCGCCTCGACGTTGAAATAATAGAGCCAATAGGGGGCGGGAACGTCCTTCGGTTTGGTCATCATGCCGCCGATCGGGGTGCCGTTCCAGGCAAAGATCTGGTAGGTGCCCATATCGCCCATGTCCATCGCCTGGTCCTTGGTCCAGCCGAACAGGTTGGAATAGAAGGGAAAGGCGGTATCGAGGTCGCCGGCCATCAGTTCGTGCCAGCCGACGTTTCCAGCAGCCATCTGCTCAAGGGCCGGAGGTTCCTCGCTCGTTCCCTTGAAAAGCGCGAACACCGCGCCATGCGGATCAGTGACGATGGCGAAGCGGCCGACGCCGGGGATGTCGTCGGGAGCGCGGTGAACATTGCCGCCATCCGCGGCGAGCTTCGCGGCGGCTGCGTCGACGTCATCAACGGCGACATAGCCGAGCCAGGCCGGCGGGATCTTCATCTCGAGCGCGCCCTCGGGCATTGTCATCAGTCCCGCCACATGCCGATCACCGACGGAGAACAGCGTGTAGTCCATTCCCGGCATACCGGCATCGCTGCCGCTCCAGCCAACCACGTTCTCGTAGAAAGTTTGGGCGGCCTTCGTGTCGGTTGTCATCAGTTCATACCAGACGAATTTCCCATGCTGACCCGTCATTGTTAGTCCTCCGGTTTCTTGCTGTGGGAATGTGCTGTCATTCGCGGCAGCGTGGTTTGCCTGCCGTCATTAAAGTGCGTCGCGTTCAGACGAATTCAAGCAACGCGCTTGAGATCTTTGTTCTTATGCATGTCGTTGTCCCAAGACCTCTGCACACTTTCGGGCGACATGCGTCAGCGCCGGCGATATTCGGCGGCCATGATCTCCTTCCAGTTTCCGTCTTCGGTCTGGACACGGGCCGTCAGCCTGCGATGGTTGGCGTCGACGAGGGTTATTACGTCCTGATAGCTGGCGGTTCTGCCGGGTCTGTCGAAATCCGGCCCCTCACAGTTGAGCGTGAGCGTCTTGCCGTCGTCCTCGAGCACGCCGTCATAGATCCACATATGCGTCATCATCGAGCCGACCCAGGTGCCGACATAGCGGCTCGTGAGCGGATTGAATCCAAGCGTCATCATTGACTGGCCGGCGCTGCCATCCGGCATCGTGCCTTGTCCTTCGCAGACGACCCAAAGACCCTGCATCGAGCGCACATTTTCCGTCCACGGAGTTTGCGACTGGCACTCATCCGGAGTTGTCGACATGACCTCCCACTCACCGAGCAATTGTTCCAGCCAGCGGTGTTCTTCCTGAGGCTCCGCCTTCATCAATCCCTCCAATGGCGAGACGCGTCGCCCCGGACTGGAGCGCCGCGTGACATAGCAACGTTCGGAAACGCCGATGGTTCCCCTGTTGGCATCAGGCTCAGGCTCTTTGCCGGGGCGCTGCCTCATATTCATCGTGGCGGCGAACGAAGTCCATGATCGTGCCTTCGTTCCGACCTTTCGGCGCCCGATCGAGCAGCATGAAGGTGCCGACAAGTTCCTCCAGGCCGCGGGCATAGGTGGAATAGGTGTGGTAGACGGTGCCGTCCTCGTCCTTGTAGAAGGCGCTGAGCCCGGGAAGCTCTTCGTAAGCCTCGCCGCTTTCGATTTCGGTGAAATTGTAGACGACCTTGTCACCAGCGAGTTCGGCCGGCGTGAAGGACACATGGAAGTCGCTGTTGAAGTCGCTGCCCTGGGCCGACACCCAAGGGAAGTGCCAGCCCATTCGCTTGCGATAGGCTTCGATCTTGGCGAGCGGCGCATTCGAAGCCGCGATCAGCGTGACGTCGTGATGATTGAGATGCGGCAGCATGCCGGCGAAGTGGTCGGCCAGGAACGAACAACTTGAACAGCCGGCTTCCCAATTTGCTCCGAGCATGAAGTGATAGACGACGAGCTGGCTGCGCCCGTCGAAAAGCTCCGGCAATGTCTTCGGGCCGGCGAGCGTTTCGAAGACATAGGGCTTGTCCATCCTCACCCAGGGCAGAGCCTGGCGCTCCGCATTGATCCGGTCCCGCAAGCGGGTGTGTTCCTTTTCCAGGGCGAGAAGCGATTTGCGCGCCTTCAGCCATTCCTCGGGCGACACGACGGCATGGTCCGGTCTCATGCTCTTTCCTCCTCACGAAATGTAGCACTTGACTAATTACGTTGATATCAACATTACTCAACCATGTCAAAGTCGCCACTCGTACCTTTTGCCACCACCGTCCTCGTCAGGGACAACTGCCTGTGCCTGCATGTCCAGCGCGCTGCCCGGGCACTCGCACGGCGGTTCGACGAGGCGCTGCGACCGCTCGATATAACAAACGGGCAGTTCTCGCTGCTGATGTCGCTCAACCGGCCGGAACCGCCGAGCATCAGCATGGTTGCGTCGCTGCTTGCCATGGACCGTACGACGCTGACCGCGGCGCTGAAGCCGCTTGAGCGTCGCGGGCTCGTGGATGTCTTTGTCGCCCCGGAGGACCGTCGGTCGCGCCGCCTGAGGCTGACGGCGGAAGGCGAGCGGTTGCTCGCCCGGGCAGTGCCGATCTGGAAGGAAACGCATGCCGAGGTCGATGCACAGCTCGGCGCGAATGTTCCAGACCGCCTGCGCGCCGATCTCCTTGCGTTCACGTGATGCCGGGACAGGCAGAAAACCACAAACACGCTCCGACGTGCAAATCAGCGCCTTCCAACTTAGACCCTGGATTATGAGGATGGCTTTCCGTTGAAGATCGTGCTGATCTCGCCGGCAAACGCCGCGTCGCTGCGATGCCGCGGCTTTTCAGGTGGGAGGAACGACGATGAAGATGACCTACAAGGGTAGCTGCCATTGCGGACGGATTCGTTACGAGGTCGATGCTGATCTCGAGGCCGGAACAAGCCGCTGCAATTGTTCGTATTGCTCGAAAACCCGCTACTGGGGCGCGCTGGTGAAGCCGGAGGACTTCCGCCTGCTGTCTGAAGAAACGGGCGTCGGCGACTATCAGTTCAACACGATGAGCGGTCACCACCGGTTTTGCACGGCTTGCGGTGTGGCGCCCTACGGCACCGGATATGTCGAGGAGCTCGGCGGCGCCTTCGTCTCCATCAACGTCGCATGTCTCGACGACGTCGATCCAGCCGCACTTGCGTCGCTGCCGATCCAGTACATGGATGGGCTGCACAACAACTGGTGGAATGTGCCGGCCGAGACGAGGCACATGTGATTTCGGGCCTACAAAACGAAAGGCTCCCGCGGCGGCGGGAGCCTTTGTTACGTTTGCCGTGGCGGTGACTATCTGTCGCCGAGGTCCCGCACGGCGCCGCGGTCGGCGGAGGTCGCAAAAGCGGCATAGGCCTTGAGCGCGGTCGTCACCCGGCGCTTGCGCTGCTCCGCCGGCTTCCAGCCCTTGGCGTCCTGCTCGGAGCGGCGGGAGGCGAGCGCGGTGTCGTCGACCCGCAAGCTGATCGTGCGGTTCGGGATGTCGATGTCGATCATGTCGCCTTCGCGCACCAAGCCGATGGTGCCGCCGTTCGCTGCCTCGGGTGAGACATGACCGATCGAAAGACCGGAGGTACCGCCGGAGAAGCGGCCGTCGGTGATGAGCGCGCAGGACTTGCCGAGGCCCTTCGACTTCAGATAGCTCGTCGGATAGAGCATTTCCTGCATGCCCGGGCCGCCCTTCGGACCTTCGTAGCGGATGACCACGACGTCGCCCGCCTTGATCTCGTTGGCGAGGATCGCCTTGACGGCGGCGTCCTGGCTTTCGAAGACCCGGGCCGGGCCGGAAAACTTCAGGATGCTTTCGTCGACGCCCGCCGTTTTGACGATGCAGCCGTCGAGCGCGATGTTGCCCTTGAGGACGGCGAGACCGCCGTCCTTCGAGAAAGGATGCTCGACCGAGCGGATGACGCCCTTCTCGCGGTCCGTGTCGAGGTCTTCCCAGCGCGCCTCCTGGCTGAAGGCGACCTGGGTCGGGATGCCGCCGGGCGCGGCACGGAAGAAGTTGCGGACGGTTTCACTCGACGTGCGGGTAATGTCCCAGCGATCGATGGCGTCGCCGAGCGTCTCGCTGTGCACGGTCACGCAGTCGCGGTTGATGAGGCCGCCTTTTTCGAGTTCGCCGAGGATCGACATGATGCCGCCGGCGCGGTGCACGTCTTCCATATGCACGTCGGCCTTTGCGGGTGCGACCTTCGAAAGGCAGGGAACCTTGCGCGACAACCGGTCGATATCGTCCATGCTGAAGTCGACCTCGCCCTCGTAGGCTGCGGCGAGGATGTGCAGCACGGTGTTGGTCGAGCCGCCCATGGCGATATCGAGCGCCATGGCATTCTCGAAAGCTTTTTTGGTCGCGATCGAACGCGGCAGGACGCGTTCGTCGTCCTGCTCATAGCAGCGGCGCGCGAGGTCGACGATCAGGTGCCCGGCCTCGACGAAGAGGCGTTTGCGGTCGGCGTGGGTGGCGAGCGTCGAACCGTTGCCGGGGAGCGACAGGCCGAGCGCCTCGGTCAGACAGTTCATCGAGTTCGCCGTGAACATGCCCGAGCAGGAGCCGCAGGTCGGGCAGGCGGAACGCTCGATGACCTTGACGTCTTCGTCGGAGACATTGTCGTCGGCGGCAGCGACCATCGCGTCGACGAGATCGAGCGCGTGTTTCTTGCCGTGCAGAACGACCTTGCCGGCTTCCATCGGGCCGCCGGAGACGAAGACGGCGGGGATGTTGAGGCGAAGTGCGGCCATCAGCATGCCGGGGGTGATCTTGTCGCAGTTGGAAATGCAGACCATGGCGTCGGCGCAGTGCGCGTTGACCATATATTCGACGCTGTCAGCGATGATTTCGCGCGACGGCAGCGAATAGAGCATGCCGTCATGGCCCATGGCGATGCCGTCGTCGACGGCGATCGTGTTGAACTCCTTGGCGACACCGCCGGCCGCTTCGATCTCGCGCGCGACGAGCTGGCCCAGATCCTTAAGATGCACGTGGCCCGGCACGAACTGCGTGAACGAGTTCACCACCGCGATAATCGGTTTGCCGAAGTCGCTGTCCTTCATGCCCGTTGCGCGCCAGAGGCCGCGGGCGCCGGCCATGTTGCGGCCGTGGGTGGTGGTGCGGGAGCGATAGGCAGGCATGAACGTATTCCTTCACGGACGAAAGTCTTTACGCGAATGTGGCGATCCAGGAGCGCCGGTGCAGGGTACTAGCGCAAAATTGCGCGCGCGTCATCTTTTGCGTCAGATTATTTCCGTGTTTCGCATACACGCCTTCATGCAAGCCCACCGCATGTTTCCTTAAATCGTACCCGGTTTAAGGATAAAAATATGCAGTAATTCAAAGTGCTACAGCGTCCTTTGCGCGTCTGACAAGACGCGCGGCGCTGTACTATCCAAGAGCTATCCTGGATAGTTTTATGGAAATACTAGGCGCGACGATGAAAGCTGGAATGGAATTCATATCCTAAGCGGACGTAGCATGGTTTCATGCAATACGGATGAAATGCCATGCGCTCTCACAACATCAGTTTCCGTCTTCATTCGCGCGATGAGCAGTACTCTGCCGAACGTGAACCGGTCGACAATCCGTCCCGCACGCCGAGGGTTGCGTTAGACGCGTTAATCATGCGCGTAGCTGCCGCGCGCTGGCTGCGTGAACACCATATTTGGGAAACGGTGCGCCTCGTCCGCGACATTCCCGATCTTGCAGTCTCCGATGACGCTGGCTGGCCGTCGCGACGTTTTCGCGAGCTCGTCGCGGCCAGCGCGCTTGTCGATGCGGTGATCCACCTCACCAACGCGACCACGGCCAAGCTCTGTCTGCGCAGTGTCAGCCACGAACAGGGGCTCTGGACGTGTTCCCTGCGCTATGCACCGTCGATCGGCGGCAGGGTGACGTTCAAGGCGCGACACCCCGATCTCGCGGGAGCGATCCTCGTCGCCTTCCTGCGCTCCTGCCGCATTCAGGCGGCACCCGTCCCGAGCGACATCCGCCCTAATCTTCCGATGTGAAGGAATTCCCATGTCCGTTTCCTATCTTCGCCTCGAAGGGGCGATCTCCGCCCTGATCACCCCGTTCAAGGATGGAAAAGTCGATACTGTCGGCCTTATGTCGCTCATTAAATGGCAGATGCGCCACGGCGTCTCCGGCATCGTCGCCTGCGGCACAACCGGAGAGGCGGCGACGCTTTCTCGCGCCGAACGGGCAATGGTGATCGCGCGTTGCGTCGAGGTCGCGGAGAAGAAGATCCCGGTCATTGCCGGGACCGGCACCAATTGCACCGAGACGGCGATAGAGCTCACGGCCGAGGCGAGGGCGCTTGGCGCCGATGCGGCGCTGGTCGTGACGCCCTATTACAGCAAACCGTCGCAGGAGGGGCTCTATCGCCATTACCAGGCAATCACCCAGACCGTCGATCTGCCGCTGATCGTCTACAACGTGCCGGCGCGGACTGGCGTCGATCTTTCGCCGCGAACGCTCGAGCGTCTCGTCGAACTGCCGAACATCGCGGGTATCAAGGACGCGACGGGCGATATCGGTCGCTATCTGTCGACCTCTCCCGCCGTCAAGGCACGGCTCTTTCAGCTTTCCGGTGATGACGCGACGGCCTTGCCCTTCAATCTCTGCGGCGGCCACGGCACGATCTCGGTGGCGGCGAATGTCGTACCCCGATTGGTGGTGTCGATGCATCAGGCGATCGCCACCGGCAACGGCCAAGCGGCGATAGCGATCCACCAGCGCCTTCAGCCGCTGTTTGCGGCGCTCGAACGCGAAACCAACCCGGGACCGATCAAATACGCTCTGCATCTGCTACGCGGGTTGAGCCCCGAAGTGCGGCTTCCGCTGACGCCTGTCTTGCCGGAAACGGCCGCCGAGATTCGCGTCGCGCTGGAAGCACTAACGGAACTCCGCAACGTGAGCCAGGTCGGCGGACTAGGGCGCGTGGCCGTTGCCGGTTGAGACCGGCGCCCCGACGATCCAGCACGTCTCCCCTTCAAATCGGGCGTTTCCCCACGAGCACAGGCCCCTCGAAGGCACTTGCGCTGGCAAGCGAAGGATCTCTCATGCCCCACTTTCCTGACTTCCCTGACAACAGCACCGATCGAGAGGATTCGATCGGAGCGTTCGAGAAGCGTCGCGACAGCACCCACCCGCGCACCGCCTTTCTGGGAATGGTCGTGCGGCTCGGGCTCGTGCTCGGCCTGGCTTATGTCATCCAGGCCAGCTTGCCGTGGCTCGCCGAATGAACCTCCCAAAAAGCTCCTCAAACAAGGAATCTGACCATGGGTAGCATGTACCAAATTAGGCAACAGTTCTCGGGCCAAGCCCGTTTCGTCGTCGGTCGCGACCGGCGTGGCCGGTGGGTCGTGTCCGACCGGCGCGAGCGGGTCGGAGGCGTGTTTACCAGCGAGGCCGCAGCGATCCATTTCGCTGTCGAGGAGTGCAACGGCCATGCCGAGGAGGTTTGCCGCGCACCCGAAGGAATCACCGTCGATCTTGCCATTTTCCGGCGCGGCCGCTGACGAGGCGACAATGTCGCATCGCTTGCCAAGGTAGTACAACAAGTCCATTGTCCTCAGACGGACACGTGGAACGCGCATGTCGTTGCGGCTTTGCTTCCGCTTGCTGTGCGGCCATTCGGGCACTTATGCCTGCCCGCCGCGAATTTCTGGCGACCATGGCTTTCCGGGGCTCGTCCGAGATGAACTGTCACGAATGCGGTTACGAAATACAAAGCGGTTTTGCATTTTGCCCGAAGTGCGGTGCGAAACAGCAGAACCTGTGCCCGGGTTGTGGCTATTCCTGTCCGCCGCACTTCGCCTTTTGCCCGCAATGCGGCACCCAGATCGACGCGTCGGCACCGTCGGAGCCTCGGTCCGCGCCAGCGCGGCGGCCAGATGTTTCCCGCACGGCGCCTCAGGTCGTGTCTCCGCCCCGTTCGAGCGCGGATAGTGGTGCCGACCGCCGAACGGTCACGATCGTCTTTGCCGATCTCTGCAGCTTCACCACCTTGGGCGAGCAGGTCGATCCGGAGATCTTGCAGGCGCTGCAGAACGAGCTCTTCGAGGCGTTGACGGAGGCCGTGGAAACCTTCGGCGGGTTCGTCGACAAGTTCATCGGCGACGCGTTGCTCGCCCTCTTCGGTGCACCGGTGGCGCATGAGGACGATCCGGAGCGGGCGCTTCGTGCCGCGCTGGAAATGGTGCATCGGGCAGCGCTGGTGGGCGAACGCTGGCGGGAACGCATCGGTCTGCCGCTGAACCTCCATATCGGCGTCAATACCGGCCCCGTCGTCACCGGCGCCTTCGGTGCGGGCGACAGCAAATCCTATTCGGTCACCGGAGATACGGTGAACACCGCACAGCGGCTGCAGTCGATGGCTGGGCCGGATGAAATACTGGTCGGGCCGGTGACACACCGCCTCACGCGGCACGCCTTTGCTTACGAGACGCTCGGGGCGGTCGCCTTGCGCGGCAAGACCGGCAGCGTGCAGGTTCATCGCATGACCGGCGCGCTCGAGGTGCCGCGCGCGGCACGAGGGCTCGACGCGCTCGGCCTGAGCGCGCCGATGATCGGGCGCGACAAGGAAATCGGGCGCTTGCGTGATTGTCTTGCGTTGGCCTGCAACGGCACGGCGCAATTGGTGCGCCTGACCGGTGAAGCCGGGATCGGCAAGACACGTCTTGTCAACGAGTTTCTCGCCGGCCTTGGCGAAGATGCCGAGTTTGCGCACGTCGCCGTGCGGCGGGCAGGGTGTTCTCCGCTCGGGGAAACCTCCTACGGAACCCTCGCCCGGGTCCTGCGCAGCGCCTACGGCATATCCTCGACGGACACGCCGGAGCAGACGCAGGAGGGCCTGTCCCTCGGTCTTGCCGAAATCGGCTTTCCGCCGGCCGAGATCGAGCAACTCATGCCGCTCTTCTTTCATATTCTCGGCATCGGCGATCGCGACGGGATGCTGCAGCATGTCGCACCCGAACAGGTTCGGCGACAGCTGTTCTCCGCCATCCGGACCATCCTGGAGCGGCGGCTCGACCAGGCGCCGCTTCTCCTCGTCATCGAGGACCTGCACTGGGCGGATGCGGCTTCGCTCGAGGCACTCCGTTTCGTGCTGGACAGGCTGGATCGCCGGCCGCTGATGCTCCTGACGACGCAGCGCCCGGATGCCGGTCTCGACAGGCTGACGCCCGGCCGCACCAGCATCACCGCCTTGCGGCTCGGTCCATTAACCGCGGCCGATGGTCAACAACTTCTGTCGGCGCTCTTCGGAGAAGGTCGCCTGCCTAACAAATTGTGTGAGCGGATCCTGCGTCGGGCCGGCGGCAACCCGCTGTTCGTCGAGGAGATCGTTCGCAGCCTGATCGATCTGGAAACGCTGAGGCGCGACGGTTCCCATTGGCGCGTGGCCGGCGGTGAAGCGACGGTCGACATCCCCGTCGGGATCGAAGCGATGCTGCTGGCGAGAATCGACCGGTTGCCGCAGGAGGTGCGCCGCCTGGTTCACTGTGCCGCCGTCATAGGGCCGAGCTTTGACGCGAGCCTGCTGAGAAGCATTGCCGTCGCGCCGGCGGATGTGGACCGGGGCCTGGAGCTGCTTTGCGACACGGAAATCATAGAGGAGGCCGGGAGCGAGCGATCGTCGCAATCCTACCGTTTCACGCAGTCGCTGCTCCACGAGGCCGTCTACAACAACCTGCTCGTGAAGCGGCGCACGGAAGTTCACGCGGCCATCGCCGAGGCGCTCGAGCGTCGCTACGGCGAAAATCCGCAGCGGTTCGAGGAACTGGCGCTGCTCGGCCACCATTTCAGCCAGTCGGCGGACCGGAGCAAGGGCGCACGCTACCTCATGGCGGCCGGCGATCGAGCGCGCCAGCTCTCAGCGAACGAGGATGCCATCCGCTACTACCGGCAAGCCATGGCGGCGCTTGCGGCCTTGAGCGAAGAAAGGCCGGAATGGTTCGTTGCCCGCGAGCGCGTCGCGGATCTCCTGGAGCCGACCGGCGAGCGCGCCGCTGCGGAGGAGCATTATCGCGCGCTCCTCGGCTATGAGCGGGTCTCGACCGATCCGGTTGTCTCCGCACGGATCCTTCGCAAGCTCGGCCATCTCCTCTGGGAGGCCGGCAATCGCGAGCAGGCGCAAGCGAATTTCAGCGATGCGGCCGTCCTCCTCGCAAGTGCGGATGCGCCGGTGGAGAGCGCTTCCCTTCTGCAGGAGCGTGGACATCTCGCTTTTCGGATGGGCGACTATCTTGCCGCTTCGCAATGGGCGGACGACGCGTTGAGCCGTGTCAGGGACCTGGCACGCGACGCAAGTGACGAGACGCGGCGCGAGGCCGCCCTGGTTACCGCCGAGGCGTTGAACACCAAGGGTGTGGCGCTGGCACGCCGTGGCCGCAGGCGCGAGGCGATCGCTGCGGTCGAGGAGAGCGTTAGCGTTGCCGAGGCGGCCACCCTGATGCAGGCGGCCTGCCGCGGATACACGAATCTCGGCGTGCTCTACACGATCGTCGATCCGAAACTGGCGATCGACGTCTGCCAACGCGGCCTGGACATGGCGCGGCGCATCGGCGATCTCGGTTTTCAGGCGCGGCTGCTCGCCAACCTGGCCGTAGCCTACTGTACCTTCACCGACCGCTGCGCGGCCGAGGGCGTGCCCGCCGCGCAGAAAGCGATCGAAATCGACCGCGCTCTCGACCAGCGCGATCACCTGCCGGTGTCCCTGCTTGTGCTGGGGCAGATTTACCAGTGCCACGATCGCCCGCACGAGGCGCGCCGGCTTTATGGCGAAGCGCTCGACGTCGCCGCCGAAACGAGCGAAGCGCAGGTGCTGTTTCCGTGCTATGATGGTCTTGGAGCGCTCTGCCTTGATGCGGGAGATCTGGAGGCGGCCGAGCGCTATTTTACACTGGCTCGAGACATCTGCGCGCGTCACGATCTTGATCCCGAAGCATTGATGATACTGCCGTTTCTCGACTAGATCGTTCAATTGTTTCATTGAAAACAGTGAAATGATCTAACTCTTTGAAATGATGCAATTCTAAGGATCGCACTTCGATTGCTGGCGCTGAACTGTTAGCGGGAGGAGAGCATCATGGCTGAATATCATACCACCGGACCATTGCAGCCGGGCGATCGTGCGCCGAATGTCGTGCTCGACGCGATCACGCGGGAAGGCAAGATCGCTATTGATGATTTTCGCGGTCACAAGCCGGTCTTGGTTGGCCTGTTTCGGGGCCTGCATTGTCCGTTTTGCCGCCGGCACATCGCCGCCATGGCGCAGCTCAAGGGCGCGTTGAACGAAAAAGGCGTCGAAAGCCTGACGGTTGTGAATACACCGATCGAACGGGCGCGGCTCTACTTCCGCTACCATCCCCTGCCGAACCTTCTCGCGGCGGCCGATCCGGAGCGGATTTCGCACCGCGCCTTCGGTCTGCCCAACCTCGAATTCACCGAAAACGAGGATGATTGGCCGCACAAGATCGGTATGCAGACCGCAATGCAAATGCGCATCGACCTGCCCGAAGAATTGCCGCAGCCAATGGACCCGTTCGCCGCATCCGAATATCTCGACAAGAGGGATGACTACGAGATGACGGACGAGGACAACCGGATGGTCGCCACGGGCATGGGCCAGCTGGTCGGGCAGTTCCTGCTCGACCGCGACGGCGTGGTGCGCTGGTGCTTCACGGAGGTGACGCCTGACGGCCGCAACATGTTCCGTGCTCCGGCGCCCGACGAGGTGATGTCGGCGGCATCGCAGGTGGCGCACTGACGGACCCCTTGCTTCGATCAAAGAATCCGCCGTTTCGCTGAAAGGGCGGATCAGGGACGGAAGAGCGCCTCTCTGGAATTCGCGTAGTTTTCAAGCGTTCTTTGCGCGTCTCATTGGACGCGCGGCGCTGCAGGTGCGGCTTTCATCAGCCACATATAGGCGGCGGCCGTCCACGAAAAACCCAGGCCGCCGCAGCCCTCTCCGGTTACCGGGTCGAAATATTCGGCGAAACCTTCCGTCTCGATTGCCGTAATCGTCGACTTCCTGAGCTCTTCCGCCGCATCCGGATGGCCGTTGCGCTTCAGCCCGTCGATCAGCAGCCAGTTGATGATCGCCCAGGCCGGGCCGCGCCAGTAGCGCTTCGGCTCCCAGCCTGCGATGCCCGGTTTTGTGGTCGGGAAGGCAACCTTGAGGCCCTTCGACCATGCCTTCATCTCGGTCACCAGCGCGCCGGCAATCCCGGGATCAAGATCAAGCGAAAGGAGGGGGATGAAGCCCGCCTGTGTTGCGGCTTCCACATCGTCGCCGGAGATCAGGTCGCGGGAAACGAAGCGCGACAGCTTCGGTCGCCACTGGGCGAGGATGGCCTTGCGGGTGCGTTTATTGAAGCCGGCGATCTCGGCCGCGTCTTCCGTCCTGCCGAACAAGTCGGCGAGATGGGCAAGGTCTTCGCCGGCTTTCAAGAGGATCGCGGTCGTCTGGATTTCGGCGATCTTGAACGGCGCCTCCTCCCATTGTTTTGCTGGATCCCAGCCGCAGGCGGCATAGGCGTCGACCAGATGGATGAAACGCCTGTAGTCCTCATCGCGCGGTCGCATTTCGGCATTCACATGGCCGGTATCCTTGCGAACCACGGGCGTATCGGTGGTGGAGGGTACGCGGGCGAGCGCGATGTCCCAGGCCGGCGAGTTGTCGCTTCCGCTTTCCCAGGGATGAAGCAGCGCCACGAGGCCGGTGCCTTCCGGATCCCGGGCCCTGTACCACCAACGGTGCCATTTCAACGCCGCCTCGTAGAGCGGCAGGGTGCGGGCTTCAGCTTGCTTGCCTGCAGCCTCGTAGAGCTTGCGCAGCGCAATTGCGAACACCGGCGGCTGGGTGATGCCAGAGGTCTGGACGGTATGTTTCGTGCGCCAGACGTTCGGGCCGGGAAAGTAGGTATCGCTCGGCTGGTGGAAGACGATGTGCGGGATCATGCCGTCCGCCCATTGGCCCTCCACCAGGCGCTCCAGCTCGCGGTAGGCGCGGTCGGTGTCGTAGAGCGCGAAGCCCATGGCGACGAAGGCGGAATCCCAGTTCCACTGGAAGGGATAGAGCCGGTCGGTCGGCACGGTATAGCCGCCGCGATCGTTGGCGACGAGAATCCGCTTGGCCTGGTCGATATGCATGTTCATGCCGGGTACTCCAAAATTATCAGGCCGTTGCGGCCGGAAAGGACTTGCCGCTTTCGGGCGAAAGCCAGGTGATGCGCTTCGGGTCGAGCTTGAGGCCGATGACGTCGCCGCTTCTGACCGTCTCGGAAGACGGCAGGATGACGCGGACCGGCTGGTCGTGGATCGAGCCGGTCAGCAGCAAATGCGACCCCATCGGCTCGGCGACACGGACCTTCATCTCCAGCCCCGCGGGCAGAGGCGCCAGTTGGACGGCCTCGCCGCGCAGGCCGAGGATCACTTCATTGCCGGTTTCCTTGGGCGCCGTAAGCGGCTCGCTGCCGGCGGCCACCTGACCGTTGGTAACTGGAACCTTGATGAAGTTCATCGGCGGGTTGCCGATGAAGCCGCCAACGAAGCGCGTCGCGGGGTAGTTGTAGACGTCGACCGGCGTGCCGACCTGCTCGACCACGCCGTTGTGCATGACGGCGATGCGGTCGGAGAGCCCCATCGCCTCCGTCTGATCATGAGTGACGTAGATCGTCGTGGTGCCGGCCGATTGCAGAACTGTCTTGAGCTCGGTGCGCATTTCGAGGCGCAGCAGCGCGTCGAGATTGGAAAGCGGCTCGTCCATCAGCAGAACCTTTGGCTCGACCGCCAACGCACGGGCAACCGCGACGCGCTGGCGCTGGCCGCCGGAGAGCTTGTTCGGATAGCGATCGAGATACTGCTCGATGTGGAGCAGGCCCGCCGCCTTCTCGACCTGCGCCTTCACCCGCGCACCATCGGTCTTCTGCATGCGCAGGCCGAAGGCGACGTTCTCGTAGACTGTCATATGCGGAAAGACGGCGTAGTTTTGGAAGACCATCGCCAGACCACGCTCCTTGGGCGGCAGACCGATCACCGACTTGCCGCCGATCAGAACATCGCCGGAGGTGGAGGTTTCCAATCCGGCAATGATGCGCAGAAGCGTGGTCTTGCCGCAGCCGGAAGGACCGAGCAGCGAAACGAATTCGCCGTCGTTGATCGTCAGCGAGACCTCCTTCAGCGCCTCGAAGGTCCCGAAACTCTTGCGGATGCGGTCAATGACAATGTTGGCCATGGATATGGTCCCGTTACTTGGAGGAAATGCCCCAGATCGCGAAGAGGTAGCGCCTCACCGCGAAAATGAAGACGACCGAGGGAAGGATGAGCATCAGGCCGCCGGCGAAGCGGTAGTGCATCGGGCTTTCGGACAGGACCGTCAGCAAATAGGCCGTCAGCGTGCGGTTGCGGACCGTCAGCACCGAGGCCGCGAACACCTCGTTCCAGGAAATGACGAAGGCGAAGACCGCCGTTGCGACGATGCCGGGCAGCGCCAGCGGCGCAACGATCTTGAAGAAGGCCTGAACGCGGGTGCAACCGAACACCCAGGCAGCCTCTTCCAACTCCCTGGGCACCCCGAGGAAGATGCCTTGCGTGACGAGCGCGGCAAACGGCAGGGCAAGCACCGTATGGATCAGACCGACGCCGACGATCGTATCGTAGAGGCCGAGCTTGATGAAGGAAACGGTGAGGGGCAGCGCCAGGATCGCCAGCGGGAAAGCGCGGGTGAGCAGCACCAGCAGCCGGTAGCTGTCCTTGCCATGGAAATTGTAACGGGCGAGCGCGTAACCCGCCGGTGCGCCAAGCAGGATGGAAAGCGCCACGGTGATCCCGGCCGCCCCCAGCGAATTCAGGAAGGACTGCAGCACGCCCTCCGTCTTCAGGAACAGGATGAAGGGGTCGAGCGAGATGCCAGTCGGCAGACCGGTCTTCGGCCATTGGTAAACCCCTTGACGGCCGCCGAGCGCACCGAGGGCCACGAGGTAAATCGGCGCCAGGACCCAGGCGCAGAGCGCTGCGATACCACTCCAGAGGAGCCAGCGGCGGGAGGATACGAAGCCTGCCGGGGTTGCTGTACTCGTTGCTTGCGCAGTCATGGCAGGCGCTCCGCGTCGACCTTGATGGCTTTCAGATAGATAAGCGTGGCAGCGAGCGAGATGATCATGATCAGCACGGCATAGGCCGCCGCGACGCCGTAATTCTGGTTCTGGTTCTGCCATGTGTAGGCTTCGCCGACGAGGACCGGGAAATTGCGCCCGCCGAGCGCATAGACGACCGCGAAGACCTCGAAGGCGAGCACCGTGCGCAGGATGAGCGCCGATTGCAGTGCCGGCCGGATGAGCGGCAGTGTAATGCGCCAGAAGCGCGTCCACGGTCCGGCGCCGAAGATTTCGGCCGCCTCCCTGAACTCCTTCGGCACCTGGTTGAGGCCGGCGACGATGATCACCATGACGATCGCCGTGCCGCGCCAGATCTCGGCGACCGCGATGACAAAGAAGAGGGCCACGGGCGTCTGGTATGAGAGCCAGCTTGCCTGCCGTTCGATGATGCCGAGCCCGAGGAGCATCGAGTTGAAATAGCCGCTGTTCTGCAGGATCGACAGCCAGACGAGACCGGCGGCGAGATCCGAGATGCCGAGCGGGATCGTCCAGACCCAGAGAATGGTCTCGCGACCGCGGCCAACCTTGGCGACCATGGTGCCCATGGCAAGCGCGATGGCGAGCTGAACCGGCACAACCGCGATGGTCAGCAGGAACGTATTCTTGATCGAGCGGGTGAAGTTGATGTCGGCGATCATGCGCTGGGCATTCGCTGGCGACGGCACGCCGTTGTCCGAGAACGCCAGCCAGATTGTCTGCAGCAGCGGTACGATAAAGAGCAGCGCCAGGAAGGCAACGGACGGCAGGATCAGGAGATAGGGAATCCAGGGTCGATTGTTGGTCATCGGCTCCCGCCTCGGACGTTTTCAATGGGGATGCCCGGACAATCCGCCCGGGCATCCTCGGGAGGATTTATTCGACCGGGCACGGGCCGTCGCTCTTGGCGTCCGGTGCCCAGCAGGCTGCCTTGGTGTCGGTCATCAGTTTGGCCAAGGTCTGGCCCTGCGCCTTGAGCACATCGGCGACCGGCTCGTTCTGCAGCACGATGCGCTGGAAACTGTCCATGTAGACCTTGTTGAATTCGCCGCCCTTGTCGCCGAGGCCGACCGGCAGGAGCGAAATCAGCGCATCCTTGGAAGCCTGCGTGGTGGTCACAGCGCCGGCGAGCAGCGCGACACCCGGATCCAGGTCTTCAGGCAGTTTTACGTTGAGCGTCGGGAAGAAGCCGACCCGCGATGCGGTGAGGAGCTGGACGTCCGCTGACGCAAGATGCTCGATGATCTTCGTTGCGCCGTCCTTGTCCGGTGCGCCCTTCGGGATCGCGAGGCCGGCGATGACCGGCATGTAACCGCGGCCCTTCGGGCCGGCCGGGGCGGGGAACACGACGTAGTCATCCGGAGCTGCGGAGATGGCATTCTTCAGACGCGCGATGTGATCCCAGGCGACCATGACCTCGCCGGCGGCCAAAGGCTCCTGCATGAAGTCGTAGTTGGTCGAATTCGGGTTCACGTAGGCCCAGAGCGCCCTGAGCTTCTCCCAGCCGGCGGCCGCGTCGGCGCCTTGGAAGGTGCGCACCACGCCGCCTGTAAAGGACGGATAGAAATAGCCCTGGAAGTAACGGGCCATCAGGCCTTTCGGACCGGCCGGGAAGCCGATCTGCGGCTGACCGGTCGCTTCCTGCATCTTCTTGCCCCACTCGATGAGCTGGTCATAGGTGAGGGCATTCACGTCGGCACCGGCTGGCAGATATTGCAGGGCTTCCTTCTTGGCGGCCATGACATAGGTCGCTTGCATCCACGGGATGTATTGCTGGCTCGATTTACCGAGCTTGCCGAGATCGAGCAGCGATTGCGGCATGCCGCCGGCCGCGAGCTTCGTGGCAAGCTCGTCGAGCGGCTCGAGGGTATCCCTGTCGGCAAGCGGGGAAAGCTCACCATGCAGCGCACCGACGAGGCTCACCGTACGGGTGCCTGCCTGCCGCTCCGCCTCCATGCGCACCGCGAACTGCGGCGGCTCCTCAACGACGTAGTCGACGTCGCCGACATCCTGCAGCAGTTCCTCGCGAACGATGGTCGCCTCTTCGATAGGACGAAGCTGAGTGGACACAAAAACCGTCTGGGCGAGCACCGGCGAGGCAAAAGCCAGCATGGTGGACGCCACAATTCCGAATGACATCAGGCGTTTCATCTTCTCCTCCTTCGTTATTCTTGTGCGTGATCGAATGCGGTCATGCCGCCGCGCGCGGGAGGCGGTGGCTATCGCGGTCGACGAATTCGATCGCGTGAAGCTCCTGGAGTTGCGCTGCCGGTTCGCCGGCGATGGCGCGAAGCAGCAGCGAGGCAAAGCTCGCGCCGAGGTTCTCGCCGGTCATGCGCATGGTCGAAAGCGATGGGCTCGTAAAGGCGCCGATCGGCAGGTCGTCGTGGCCAACGATGCTGATGTGTTCGCCGCCGTCGATCTCGCGCAATGCCCTGAGCGCGCCGATTGCCATTTCGTCGGTGGCGCAGACGAGCGCAGTCGGCCTCGAAGGACGGCGGAGCAGCTCAAGGGCTGCGAGATAGCCGCCCTGTTCGGTTGGCGCGCCCTCGGCGCAGAGGTCGGACCCGAGTCCGGCATCGTCCATGGCCGCCTGCCAGCCCATGCGGCGCACATGCGCGAAGTAATATTCCTGCGGGCCGGCAATATGGCCGATGCGGCGGTGGCCGGTGGCCTGGAAGCGCTGGGTCGCGGCGAGGAACCCGGCAAAGCCGTCGCCGTCGATATAGGGATGCGGCTCGAGGCTTTCGGTGCGTCCGTTGGTGACGAAGGGAATGCCACGCGACTGCAGGAATTCGACACGCTCGTCGCGCCGCTTGGTGCGCACCAGGAGCATGGCGTCAACACGGCGTCCATCGACAAAGCGGCGGCAGATTTCCACTTCGCTCTCGCCGCGCGGAACGGGCGCGATGACGAGGTTCAGACCTGCGCTTGCCAGGTGTTCGGCGCAGCCGGAAAGCATGTCGAGAAAGTGCGGCGGGCCGATGTGGCCAGGATCGGCCGGCAGCGTGACCGCGACCAGTTCGGCGCGCTGCTTGCGGAGCCTGCGGGCGGACGCATTCGGCCGGTACCCTGTCTTCTCTGCAGCCTCGCGGACCCGCTCGCGGGTGGCCGCGGAGACGTCGGCATAGCCGTCGAGCGCACGGGAAACCGTCGTGATCGACAGTCCAAGCGATTGCGCGAGCTGTTTCAGATTGGCCAATGCTCTCACTCCCTGTCAGAGACAATTCTCCAAAACGTTTTGGTAGTCAAGCCAAAACGTTTTGGAATGGCGGATCGCTAATTGGCTGCGGGCATCACGAATAATCAGTGGCTTGGATGCAGCGGGCTAATTGTTTCGAGGCTGGCGGAGGAGATGGCAGTCGCTACTATGCGCCGTGCGTCTTTTCAAACGCACAAAGGTCTCTGTAGCACTTTGAATCGCTGCATGTCTTCATCCTCAAATTGAATACGATTTAAGGAAACATGCAGTAACAAAAGTGTTAGTCGCCGCTGGAAGGTGAGCAAAACGGAGATCCGCTCGTCCGCGGCGTTTTCGCGGATCCGTGCGTAGATACCAAAAAAGAAAGCCTGGCGCCGATGCATCAGCGACAGGCTATATCGGGACGCGATACCCGGCGATGCGCTTGGGAGGGGCCGCATCGCATAACTGTCATATAATTCACATTTGCTCAAAAATAAAGCAAAATCATAAATGCCCAATCTGTTGGCAAAAAGAGCGGTCGGCTGCCTTCTAAAGTATGGCTCGCTGCAAGGGTATTCAGTCGCACTCTGAGGAACAAAAAAGGCGGGGGCAAACCCCAGCCACGCAAAATGAGGACTACTATGGGCTTGCTTTTGATCCACGCGCGGCCAGACGGGTCGGCGCGCCGTGTGATGGGTCCGGCGCAGGACTACCGTCTTAAGTGAGACTAACGGAGGAGCCGATGGCAGAAGCGAACGCAGCTGAAGCTCGAGCGGACCGGGCACTCGAGGTGTTCGGCGAGACTGTGATCATCCGTGACGACGCGGCCGGCGCGCTTCTTGACGCGGCCGTGATCGAGGAGATCGTGCCGCCTTCCGTGGGCGCACCACTGCACCGCCACGGCAGGGAGGATGAGATCTCCTATGTTATCGAAGGGACGTTTCGGATCTGGCGTGGCGATGAGGTGCTCGACGTCGGTCCGGGCGGCATCGCATTGCTACCCCGCCATCAGGTCCACTCCTTCAAGAACATTGGGACGGCCCCCGGCCGCCTCCTGACCGTCATCCTGCCCGCAGGCTTTGAACGCTTCTTCGAGGTGGTTGCCGAGCGCGGTCTCGGAGAAGAGGACCTGGACGAGATTGCTACCGTCGCGGCGAGCGAGTTTGGACTCGAGATCCTGGGTCCGCCGCCGGCCTGAGCTGCGGAGGTCGTCGCCCTGCTTGATTGCTGCACTCGCCTACTGCATGTTTCCTTAAATCGTAGCCGATTTAAGGACAAAAACATGCAGCACTTCAAAGTGCTACAGTCCTTTGTGCGTCTGATGAGACGCGCGCCGCTGTAGTCTCTGGCCGCGCGGCTCGGAGGTGCTATTCATGCGGGGCTTCGCAGCGAAGGTTGATGCGGGGGCGGGGATGATGCGCCGCCTATCCTATGTCACGACTCGATCTCTCTAAGCCGCTCATGAAGCTCGTGCGAGGAGCGAGTCCCGGATTGGTAAAGGTAAAAGATCCGCCTTGCGAGGTTCTTCGCGCGGTTGCTTCGCCGTGGCCACCCCCTGCGCATGAGTTCGTCGTCAAAGACTCTCCGCAGCTGCACCAGTTGGGCGGGATACATGGGGGATCGCGCATTTGGAAATTTAAGGTAAAGCATCGTGCTCTCCTCACTGGGGCGAAAGCGCGACGATCTTCCGGCCATCGGCGCCCGTATCATTGGCCGATGATGAATCTAGTTTACGCCTATCTGCCGGAAGCGCGAGTCATTAGATGTGGCCTGCTATTGCAGGATTCCTTAAATCGGAATCGATTTAAGGACAAAATCATGCAGAAATTCAAAATTCTACAGCGACCTTTGCGCGTCTGGTTAGACGCGCAGCGCTGTAAGGACGGAGGAGAGGCTCGCTAACAAAAAAGGCCGGGGCATACCCGACCTTCCTGCAGCCATTGCCAGTACATCCGTGGTCAATGGCGAGATGCGACCCGTATAACCAGCGATCGGACGAGAGCGTGACATGCATCGTCAGTCGTCCCGATTCTCTTCCCGTCCCTGCCAGTGCAGGCGTTGCAACGTCCTCTGAAGTAAAGACCGACAAGATCGTGGCAAGAAGGGTGCGCAGGTCGATTTGCACGATTGCGTCTGTTCTACTGCATGATTCCTTAAATCGGAATCGATTTAAGGACAAAATCATGCAGCAATTCAAAGTGTTACAGCGACCTTTGCGCGTCCGATTGGACGCGCGGCGCTGTAAGAGCGGCGCGCAAAAAGCCCTTCCACATCTGCCTGGCGGAAAGCGGCTCGGCTCATTGCCATTCCCCGTGTATGAGGTTCAATGAACCTAAGGGGCGCTACGCAAAATGGCCTCCCGATTTCTCGAAAGGCCTTTTAAATCAGAAACTTGGATGGTGGGCGTGACAAGGATCGAACTTGTGACCCCTACGATGTCAACGTAGTGCTCTCCCGCTGAGCTACACGCCCATCCGATGCGGCGCATAGACCACAAAACCCTCGTCCGCGTCAATAGGCTTTTCGAAGGTTTTTTGACAGAATTTTCGGTGACGTTCGGGGGGCGCATTTCTCAGCGAAACACCTTCGCCCGATGCCTCGGTCGCGCGGGCTCCGCCGATAAGTTGTTGAAATGACAAAGGCTGCCGCCGATCCGTGTTGATCGGCGGCAGCCTCGAAAGGGTGCACACCCGCACAGGAGTTGGCGGGGCTGGCATTAAAATTTCAAGAGGCCTGCTGGCGAGGTGCCGTCAGGCTGCCAGCATCTTGTTGACCTCGTTGACGAGGTCGCGCAGGTGGAAGGGCTTGGAAAGGACCTTGGCATCCTTCGGCGCCTTCGAATCGGGGTTCAGCGCCACCGCGGCAAAGCCGGTGATGAACATCACCTTGAGGTCCGGGTCGAGTTCGGTCGCGCGGCGGGCGAGTTCGATGCCGTCCATCTCCGGCATGACGATATCGGTCAGCAGAAGCGAAAAGGGTTCTTCGCGAAGCCGGTCGTAGGCGCTGGCGCCATTGTCATAGGACAGGACCTTATAGCCAGCCTTTTCCAGCGCCTTCACGAGGAAGCGGCGCATATCGTTATCGTCTTCGGCAAGGAGGATTTTCGCAGTCATGAATTCGGCCGTGGCTACTTCTTTTCAATGCTTGTGGAGTGCGGCAGCTTAGCAAACCGCAACATGGTAAATATCTGGTGAACAGGGCATAACAATGCCCTGGTACCAGCAAGACGTCACTATGGACACAGAGGCGACCAACTGGCAACATGATCTAAACAGCAAGATCCGGACATGGTAAAAAGGGTTGCGATGGGGGAAACGGTCGAGCGGGAGTTTTTCGAGGTACTGGAACCCGCAAGTCAGCGGCTCCCTTTTGTGTTCAATTCCCCGCATAGCGGCCGGTCCTATCCGCAGTCCTTTCTTGATCAGTCGCGGCTCGATGCGCATTCGATCCGCCGTTCGGAAGATCACTTCGTCGACGAGCTGTTTCAGAACGCGACCTTTCTGGGTGCGCCGTTGCTTCGCGCCCATTTCCCGCGTGCCTTCCTCGATGTCAACCGGGAACCCTACGAACTCGACCCGCGCATGTTCGAAGGGCCGTTGCCGGCTCATGCCAACATAAGCTCCATGCGGGTAGCCGGCGGGCTTGGAACCGTGCCGCGGCTGGTTGCCGAGAACATGGAGATCTACCGCGGCCGCTTTCCGGTCGAGGAAGCGCTGACACGCATCGAGTCGATCTACAAGCCCTACCACGCGACGCTCAGGAAGCTGATCGCCCGCACCCATGTGCAATTCGGGATGTCGGTGCTGATCGATTGCCATTCGATGCCGGGCAACGTCCATCTTCCAGGCAGCGGCCAGCGTCCGGACTTTATTATCGGCGACCGCTACGGAACGAGCGCGGCGGGCGAGTTGTCGCGCACTGCCGTCAGTCTGCTCGAGCAGCTTGGTTACGTGGTCGCCCGCAACAAGCCCTATGCCGGCGGGTTCATTACCGAACACTACGGACGGCCGACACGCGGACTGCACGCGCTCCAGATCGAAATCAACCGCAGCCTCTATGTCGACGAGGTGACGCTCGTCAAAAAGTCGGGATTTGCCGCACTGGCGGCCGACCTCACGACGTTCATCGCCGCACTTGCGCAACATGTCGAGGAATATGGCGCCTATCTGCCGCTTGCGGCAGAATAGCGCGCGGCTCGCCGCTCAAAAAGAACCGCGCCAGCGGCGCGGTCAAGTCTAGGGAGGAAACACCCAAGGAGGGTATTTGCAGCCACGAATGACTGCCTCAAGACTCTAATGTTGCGCTGCACAAATGTCAAGTTGTGAGGGCGAAAACTTTCGCAGTCGCAGCGGGAAATTTTCCTAAACCGGACGGCGACGCGTGCGCGAATCGAGCGCGCACGGTCGGCCTCCATTTCCTCGAATTCGGCATTCTTGCCTTTCGATCAAATTCGTCTAATCAGATCGCCTTCCCTTCCTTTCCTGGAGAGAGCGACATGTTGCCGGACCGTACCTTTTTCGATCGCCTCGCCGATGCTGCCAAAGCGGAGACGATACCGCGTTTCCGGACCGGCACCAGCGTCGTCAACAAGCTGGAAGGCGGGTTCGACCCCGTCACGGAGGCGGACAGGTCGGCTGAGGCGGCGATCCGCGCGTTGATCGAAGGCGCGTTTCCGCAGCACGGCATTTTGGGCGAGGAGCACGGCAATGTCGGTCTCGACCGCGAACATGTCTGGGTCATCGATCCGATCGACGGGACGCGTGCGTTCATTTCCGGTCTTCCCGTATGGGGAACGCTGATCGGTCTTTATCGCAACGGCAAGGCCGTGATGGGGCTGATGGACCAGCCTTTTACCGGCGAGCGCTATTTTGCCGACGGCGAGAAGGCAACCTATCGCGGTCCCGGTGGAGAGAAGGTGCTTTCGACGCGTGCTTGCGATGCGCTCTCGGACGCGGTGCTGTTCACCACCTCGCCGCATCTCTATACCGGCGACCTAAAGGAGCGGTTCGAGGCGTTGCAGGCCAAGGTGCGGCTCTTCCGCTACGGTTGCGACTGTTACGCCTTCGCGCTTCTCGCATCCGGCCACGTCGACCTCGTCATCGAGTGCGGATTGAAGCCCTACGACGTCGGCGGCCTTATCCCGTTGATTGAACAGGCTGGCGGCATTGTCACCAATTGGCAGGGCGGGGCGGCGGAAATGGGCGGCGAGATCATTGCCGCCGGCAGTCGCGAGATCCACACGCAGGCGCTGGAAATACTACAGCGCCGCGCGTCCGACGGGACGCGCTGAGGTCGCTGTAGCACTTTGAATTGCTGCATGATTTTGTCCTTAAATCGATTTCGATTTAGGAATCATGCAGTAAGGACTAAGCTGTCCTCGAATTGCTGGGGCGCCTCGTCGGCGTTCTCGGAGCCGGGCAGGAACGCGAAAATCGCCGCCATCGCCTGGGCGCGATAACGGTCGGCTTCATGAAAGAGTTCGTGACGCGCGCCGTCTATCGGGATCATGTGCCCGGCGCGGAAGTTGCGTGCCAGGAATTCGACAGCGAGATGCGGCACGAGGCGGTCGGCTGTCGGCGCCAGGATGATGGTCGGCACAGTGACCTGCGTCAGGTGCTCGCGGCGCAGGACGCGCCGGATTGCCCGGAAAGTCTCGCGCAGCCATCGGGCGGTCGGTGGTCCGAGCCGCAATTGCGGGCAGGCATCAGGCAGCGCCTGGTTGCGCGCATAGCGGCGCGCATCGGCCGTCAGGACGTTGTCCGTGAAGGGGCGGTTGCCCTTGTCGCCATTTAGCGGCAGCGTTCCAAAGCCGAGCCGGTCCATTATCGTCGCGATCGCAAAAATGCCTCGCTGGTCGATGGCCTGGCCGCTGAGGCCGACAAAGGGCGCGAGCAGCACCATGCGGTCGATCCGGCTTGCGAGCATCGGCGCCAGCGACAGCGCCACCAGCGCGCCCATTGAATGGGCGACGATGGAGAAGGGCAGGCGCGTGTCGGGCAGCACGATCTTCTCGAGGAAGATCATGAGATCGCGCTCGTAGTCGGTGAAACGAGCGACATGGCCGCGACCGGGTTGGCGCAGCAACCGCTCGGAGCCGCCCTGGCCGCGCCAATCGAAGGTGGCGACCCAAAAACCGGCAGCGGTAAGTTCGGCGATCGTTTCGAAATATTTCTCGATCGTCTCGTTGCGCCCCTGCAGCAGCACGACGGTACCGCGGGCTACCGAGGCTTCCGTCTTGAAGACCGCGTAACGGATCTTGCGGTTGGCGACCCCATCGAAAAAACCTGTCGCGTACTTACCCGGTATCGGATTGTCTGGCGTCGAATAGAGGATCGTGGTCATGAAGAGCGACGGCCCGAGATGTAAAGCGCGTTGAAGTCGTTGCCGCGGAAAGAGGAGGATGAGAGCATTCCGCCCCCCCCAACCGCGTCACGCCCTCAGGGATAGGCGGTGGCCTCGCGCGCGTCAAAAGAAAAAAGGCCGGAAACGGTGGGTGAAATCCGGACGATCACCGTTTCCGGCCGCTGAAGCAGAAGGGACATGGTCACTTCAGCGCCGGGAGTTTCTTCCCAGTGTCCCTGTTTTAACCCGCGTCGGCTGAACGGGGGCCGAACCGGTCATTCATGTTCTGTTCACCTATAGCGCTGCGCGTCCTATCAGATGCGCAAAAGACGCCGTAGCACTTTGAACTGCTGCCTGTTTCTATCCTTAAATCGGCGACGATTTAACGAAACATGCAGTAGTGCCGGCCCGAGAAAATCCGCGCGGAAATTCCCTTGAACTGGCGCGCGCGTATTCCCATCTGTTGATTACGGACGCCGATGACGGGTCCGTTCACCGGTCGTGCCGCCGCCTGATGGGGTGGCAGACCAGACATCGCAAACCGTTGCTCTAAAGGAGGACACCATGCGTCACTTTGATTTCTCCCCCCTCTATCGTTCCACCGTCGGCTTCGATCGCCTGTTCACCATGCTTGACAGCCTGGGTCAGCCCGATCAGTCGCAGACCTACCCGCCCTACAACATCGAACGCACGGGCGAAAATGCCTATCGCATCACCATGGCCGTCGCCGGCTTCGACGAGAGCGAGCTTTCGGTCGAAGCGCGTGAGCACACGCTGACGATCAAGGGTGAAAAGAGCGAAGACAAGGGCGAGGAGAGCCAGTTTCTCCATCGCGGCATTGCCAAGCGCGCATTCGAGCGCCGCTTCCAGCTTGCCGACCATGTCGAGATCAAGTCCGCTTCGCTGAAGAATGGCCTGCTCCATATCGATCTCGTTCGCGAGATTCCGGAGGCAGCCAAGCCGCGTCGCATCGAGATCACCTCGGTTGCCTCGCAGCCGAAGCAGATCGAGGCCCAGACCCTCTAATCCGGTCTAAGGAACGGAGGAAGGCGGCGTCCGAGGGGCGCCGCCTTTTTTCACACCCACCTGCATGCCTCCCTGATCGGAGCCGACTTTAAAAACATGCAGCAATTCAAAGTGCCACAGCGACCTTGTGCGTCTGAAAAGATGCACGGCGCCGCAGTTTCCGGCAGTCAGCAGGTCTCGATGAAGCGGTCGACGTCTTCCGATCGTGTGGCAAAGCTGGTGACGAGCCGGTAAAGCCCCTCGTCTTGGGCCAGCCTGTCTGCCAGTTCATCTGGCACGTGCCAGTCGTAGAAGACGGCGCCCTGTTGCTGCAGCTTCGACGCCACGTCCTGCTTGAGGATCACGAAGACCTCGTTGGCGTCGGGCGACCAGGCGAGCCGGCTTTTCGCCGAGGCGGAAATGCCATCGGCAAGGCGCGCCGCCATCGCGTTCGCATGGCGGGCGAGATTGAGCCACAGATCGCCTGAGAGATAGGCTTCGAACTGCGCGGCGATGAAGCGGGACTTGGAAAAAAGTTGGGCGGCACGTTTGCGCAGGAAGTGCATTTCGTGCGCCTTCGAAGGGTCGAACAGGATCAGCGCTTCGGCACACCAGCAGCCGTTCTTGGTGCCGCCGAACGACAAGAGGTCGATACCGCGTTTCCAGGTCATCTCCGCCGGCGACACATCGAGGCCGACGAGCGCGTTGGCGAAGCGCGCACCGTCCATGTGCAGCGGAAGCTTGTGCGATTTCGCAACGGCCGCGATCGCATCGATTTCCGCCGGCGAATAGATCGTGCCGCTTTCCGTTGCCTGGGTAAGGGTTACTGCCATCGGCCGGCCGCCATGGATGAATTCCGGGGGAAAGCGACGGATTTCGGCCTCAAGCCCAGATGCGTCCATCTTGCCGCGAATGCCATCGACCGGGCAAAGCCTTGCCCCGTGGGAGAAGAATTCCGGTGCGCCGCACTCGTCGACGTTGACGTGCGCCTCCCGATGGCAGAAGACGACGCCGCCTGCCCGGTTGACACTGGACAGCGCCAGCGCGTTTGCGGCAGTTCCGGTACCCACGAAAAATACCGCCACCTCCCTTTCGAAAATTTCGGAGAATTTCTTTTCCACCTTCCGGTCGAGTTCGCTCGTACCGTAGGCGGAAGCATAGCCGCCTGCATGAGCCATCAGGCTTTCGGCGATTGCCGGATGGGCGCCAGCCCAGTTGTCGGAGGAAAAGATCATCTGAAATCACCCTGGTTTGGGCCACGCCCGGCCGCTTCGGCGAGACCATAGCCGACTTCCACGGACGATCAATGCGGCTGCCCGGCAGGTAGGCCAACACAAGACCAGTTTGAAACCAAAGTGAAGAAAGCACCGAGCGGTTTGTAATTTAATTTTAAAAGCGCGAAATTTCCGGCAATCTTCGGCAAAATCTCTTCCAATATTTGCTCATATGCCCTTGCGAATGGGGGCGCTTTCTGGCATAGAGCGCATGAAATAGGACAGGTTTGCTGTCCTATTTCGGTCTAGGGACCGGAACAATCGCCGGAAGTGCCGAAAAATGCGGCATTCGGCGTGTAGCGCAAGGGGTTTCCGCCGGGTTTCATCCGGTTGTTGACGCCTGCCATCAGGATGGTCGCGGGACATTCGTGCCTGGTGCAGCCGCGCTTATTTGCGACCTGATCAGGATCATGCGACGATAATGCCCGGCCTTGCCGCGGCGCGAAAGGCGCCGACGCGGCGAGGGATGCGCGGGCGGCGGTATGCCCGGGATTCCGGGCCAATAGGAGGGAAGACGATGACGGATCATTCGCCATCACAGCAATCAGGGCTCCACCTCGCACACGGCGCTGCGATGGTTGCGAAAACGCCCGCTTTCCCGTCCGGATTACCGCGAAAACAGGGGCTCTATGACCCGCGAAACGAGCACGACGCCTGCGGCGTCGGCTTCGTCGCTCACATGAAGGGTGAGAAGTCGCATCAGATCGTGCGCGATGGCCTCTTCATGCTCGAAAACCTGACGCATCGCGGCGCCGTTGGCGCCGACCCGCTGATGGGCGATGGCGCCGGCATCCTCGTCCAGATTCCCGATCGCTTCTTCCGCGAGGAAATGGCGAAGCAGGGCGTTACCCTGCCGAAAGCCGGCGAATACGCCGTCGGCTATCTCTTCATGCCGCGCGACGAAAAGCTGATCGCCCATTTCAAGGACGTGATCAGCGAGGTCGTCGCCGAGGAAGGCCAGCACCTGCTCGGCTTCCGTGACGTGCCGGTCGACAATTCATCGCTCTCCAAGGCGCCGGACATCGCCGCCACCGAACCGCACCACGTGCAGATCTTCATCGGTGCCGGTCGCGACGCTGCCACCAACGCCGAATTCGAGCGCCGGCTGTTCACGCTGCGCAAGGTTATCTCCAACCGCATCTATGCGGAGGCGGATGGCGGCGACCTCGGCTTCTACGTCGTATCGCTGTCGACTTCGACGGTGGTCTACAAGGGCATGTTCCTCGCCTACCAGGTCGGCACCTACTACAAGGATCTTGCCGACGAGCGCTTCCAGTCGGCGGTGGCGCTGGTGCACCAGCGGTTCTCGACGAACACCTTCCCGTCGTGGAAGCTCGCGCATCCCTATCGCATGGTCGCGCACAACGGCGAAATCAATACGCTGCGCGGCAACGTCAACTGGATGGCGGCGCGGCAGGCTTCCGTCTCTTCGCCGCTTTTCGGTGACGATATCTCCAAGCTCTGGCCGATTTCCTATGAAGGCCAGTCGGACACGGCCTGCTTCGACAACGCGCTCGAATTCCTCGTGCGGGGCGGCTACTCGCTTGCCCATGCGGTGATGATGCTGATCCCCGAGGCCTGGGCCGGCAACCAGTTGATGTCGCCGGAACGCAAGGCGTTCTATGAATACCACGCAGCGCTGATGGAGCCGTGGGACGGGCCGGCGGCTGTGGCCTTCACCGACGGCCGCCAGATCGGCGCCACGCTTGATCGCAACGGCCTGCGCCCGGCGCGTTATATCGTCACCAGCGACGACCGTGTCATTATGGCGTCGGAGGCCGGCGTGCTGCCGGTCGCCCAGGACAAGATCGTCAGAAAGTGGCGCCTGCAGCCGGGCAAGATGCTGCTGATCGACATGGAAGAAGGCCGCATCATCTCCGACGAGGAGGTGAAGTCTTCGCTCGCCGGCAAGCATCCCTACCGCAAGTGGCTCGATGACACGCAGTTGATCCTCGAGGACCTGAAGCCGGTCGAGCCGCGGGCGCTTCGCCGCGATGTATCGCTGATCGACCGCCAGCAGGCCTTCGGCTACTCGCAGGAAGACACCAAACTCTTGATGTCGCCAATGGCGACGACCGGGCAGGAAGCGATTGGCTCGATGGGTACCGACACGCCGATCTCGGCCATGTCGAACAAGACCAAGCTGCTTTACACCTATTTCAAGCAGAACTTCGCGCAGGTCACCAACCCGCCGATCGATCCGATCCGCGAGGAACTGGTGATGAGCCTCGTCTCGTTCATCGGTCCGCGACCCAACATCCTCGACCACGAGGGCATGGCGCATGCCAAGCGGCTCGAGGTTCGCCAGCCGATCCTCACCAATGGCGACCTCGAAAAGATCCGCTCGATCGGCCACACGGAAGACCGGTTCGACACCAAGACGCTCGACTTCACCTATGACATTTCGCGCGGTGCGGAAGGCATGCCGGAAATGCTCGATCGTCTCTGCGAGCGGGCGGAAGCGGCGGTCAAGGGCGGCTACAACATCATCGTGCTCTCCGACCGTCAGGTCGGTCCGGATCGTGTCGCGATCCCGGCGCTGCTTGCGACGGCGGCAGTGCATCACCACCTGATCCGCAAGGGCCTGCGTACCTCGGTCGGCATCGTGCTCGAATCGGGCGAGCCGCGCGAGGTGCACCATTTCTGCCTGCTCGCCGGCTACGGCGCCGAGGCGATCAACCCTTACCTCGCCTTCGACACGCTGGTCGACATGCACAAGCGCGGCGAGTTCCCGAAGGAAGTCGACGCCAACGAGGTCGTCTACCGCTACATCAAGGCGGTCGGCAAAGGCATCCTCAAGGTCATGTCGAAGATGGGCATTTCGACCTATCAATCCTACTGCGGCGCGCAGATCTTCGATGCGGTCGGCCTGTCGTCGAAGTTGGTCGACCAGTTTTTCTTCGGCACCGCGACAACGATCGAAGGCATCGGTCTCGACGAGATCGCGGCCGAAACGGTCGCCCGCCACAAGGCGGCCTTTGGCGCCGATCCGGTGCTGGCCAACACGCTCGACATCGGCGGCGAATATGCCTACCGCATGCGCGGCGAGAGCCATGCCTGGACGCCCGATGCCATTGCCTCGCTCCAGCACGCCGTGCGCGGTAATGCTGACGACCGCTACCGCGAATTTGCCGAGATGGTGAATGCGTCGTCGCTGCGCATGAACACGATCCGCGGCCTCTTCACGATCAAGACCGCCGAGGCCGTTGGCCGCAAGCCGATCCCGGTCGAGGAAGTCGAGCCGGCGGCGGATATCGTCAAGCGTTTTTCGACCGGGGCGATGTCCTTCGGCTCGATCAGCCGCGAGGCGCATACGACACTGGCAATCGCCATGAACCGAATCGGCGGCAAGTCGAACACCGGCGAAGGCGGCGAGGAGAGCGACCGCTACATGCCGCTGCCGGATGGCTCGATGAACCCGCAGCGCTCGGCGATCAAGCAGATCGCATCCGGCCGCTTCGGGGTCACCACCGAATATCTGGTCAATGCCGACGTGCTGCAGATCAAGGTGGCTCAAGGGGCAAAGCCCGGGGAGGGCGGCCAGCTTCCCGGCCACAAGGTCGACGCGACGGTCGCCAAGACCCGGCATTCGACGCCCGGCGTTGGCCTCATCTCGCCGCCGCCGCACCACGACATTTATTCGATCGAAGATCTGGCGCAGCTGATCTACGATTTGAAGAACGTCAACCCGGAGGCGGATGTTTCCGTCAAGCTGGTGTCGGAAGTGGGTGTCGGTACGGTTGCGGCCGGCGTCGCCAAGGCGCGCGCCGATCACATCACGATCGCCGGCTTCGACGGCGGCACCGGTGCCTCGCCGCTGACCTCGCTGAAGCATGCGGGCAGCCCGTGGGAAATCGGCCTCGCCGAGACCCAGCAGACGCTTGTCCTCAACGGTTTGCGTTCGCGCGTCGCGTTGCAGGTCGATGGTGGCCTGAAGACCGGCCGCGACGTTATCATCGGGGCGCTGCTCGGTGCGGACGAGTTCGGTTTCGCGACCGCACCGCTGATCGCCGCCGGCTGCATCATGATGCGCAAGTGCCATCTGAACACCTGTCCCGTCGGTGTCGCGACCCAGGATCCGGTACTCCGGAAGCGCTTCAAGGGCACGCCTGAGCACGTCATCAACTATTTCTTCTTCGTTGCCGAGGAAGTGCGCGAGATCCTCGCATCGCTTGGCATCAAAAAGCTCGATGAGATCATCGGCGCTTCGGAACTGCTCGAGCGTGACCGCATGATCGAGCACTGGAAGGCCAAGGGTCTCGACTTCTCGAAGATCTTCCACAAGGTGGAGGCTCCAAAGGAAGCGACCTATTGGACCGAGCGCCAGAAGCATCCGATCGACGACATTCTCGATCGCAACCTGATCGAAAAGGCGAAGACCGCGCTCGAAACCAAGGTGCCGGTCGCTTTCGAGACGGAGATCAAGAACGTCGACCGTTCGGCCGGCGCGATGCTTTCCGGTGCGCTCGCCAAGCGCTGGGGTCACAAGGGGTTGAAGGACGGCACGATCAACGTCACGCTCAAGGGCACGGCGGGCCAGTCCTTCGGCGCGTTCCTCGCTCGCGGCATCACCTTCGACCTCGTGGGCGACGGCAACGACTATGTCGGCAAGGGGCTCTCCGGCGGACGTATCATCGTCCGGCCGCCAGAAAACGCCAAGATCGTGCCGCATCAGTCGATCATCGTCGGCAACACCGTGCTTTACGGAGCAATCTCGGGCGAATGCTACTTCAATGGCGTCGCCGGCGAGCGCTTCGCGGTGCGTAACTCCGGTGCGATCGCGGTCGTCGAAGGCGTCGGCGATCACGGCTGCGAATACATGACCGGCGGCGTGGTCGTCGTCATCGGCGGAACGGGCCGCAACTTTGCGGCCGGCATGTCCGGCGGCGTTGCCTATGTGCTCGACGAGGAGGGCGATTTCGCCCGCCGCTGCAACATGGCGATGGTCGAACTGCAGCCGGTGCCGGAGGAAGACGACATGCTGGAGAAGCTGCACCACCACGGCGGCGACCTCATGCACAAGGGCATGGTCGATGTTTCGGGTGACATGACACGTCACGACGAGGAGCGGCTCTACCAGTTGATCTCCAATCATCTGCACTACACGGGTTCGCTGCGTGCCAAGGAGATCCTCGATCACTGGGCGGACTACAGGCCGAAATTCCGCAAGGTCATGCCGGTCGAATACCGCCGCGCGCTCGAAGACATGGAGCGCATGAAGATGGCTGAAGCGGCCGAGTAACCGGCCCCTGTGATAACGGCCCCCGGCCCGGGAAGGATCCCGGGGGCTCCTCGCGCGCTTGAACGCGCCTGTGTGAGATTTGAAGATATCAGGATCGTAAGATGGGCAAGGTTACTGGGTTTTTGGAGATCGACCGGCAGGTGGCAAAGTACCAGCCGGCGTCCGACCGCATCCGCCATTTCCGTGAATTCACCATTCCCATGTCCGACCAGGAAGTGCAGAAGCAGGCCGCACGCTGCATGGACTGCGGCATCCCTTATTGCCATGGGCCAACGGGGTGCCCGGTGCACAACCAGATCCCGGACTGGAACGACCTCGTCTACAACGGCAACTGGGACGAGGCGATCCGCAACCTGCATTCGACCAACAACTTCCCGGAATTCACCGGCCGCGTCTGCCCGGCGCCGTGCGAGGAAGCCTGCACGCTGAACCTCGAGGATGTGCCGGTCGCGATCAAGACGGTCGAGCAGGCGATCGCCGACAAGGCCTATGAGATGGGATACATCGTACCGCAGCCGGCCGTCACCAAGACCGGCAAGAAGGTGGCGATCATCGGCTCGGGTCCGGCCGGCATGGCGGCCGCCCAGCAGCTTGCCCGCGCCGGCCACGAAGTCCATGTCTACGAGCGCGAGTCGAAGCCCGGCGGGTTGCTGCGCTTCGGCATCCCGGACTTCAAGATGGAGAAGAACTTCATCGATCGCCGCATCGAGCAGATGCGTGGCGAGGGCGTCACCTTCCATTGCGGCATCAATGTCGGTGCAGACCTGCCGGTGCAGAAGCTCCTCGACGACAGTGACGCTGTTCTTTATTGCGGCGGCTCCGAGACGCCACGCGACGCCGGAATACCGGGCGTGGAATTTGCCGGCGTGCACGATGCAATGCCATATCTGGTGCAGCAGAACCGCCGCCTCGGCCGCGAGAACATCGACAGCGTCGGCTGGCCGTCCGAACCGATCCTCGCCGGCGGCAAGCATGTCGTCGTCGTCGGCGGCGGCGATACGGCGTCCGACTGCGTCGGCACGGCATTCCGCCAGGGTGCAGTCAAGGTGACGCAGCTCGATATTCGTCCGCAGCCGCCGGAAAAGGAAGACAAGCTCGCCGTCTGGCCGTTCTGGGCGACGAAGATGCGCACGTCCTCCAGCCAGGCGGAAGGTGCGGTTCGCGAGTTCCAGGTCGCGACGCTGGAGTTCATCAGCGACGAGGATGGCGTGCTTACCGGTGTCAAGTGCTGTCAGGTCGATGAGCGCCGCAAGCCGATCGCCGGAACCGAGTTCATCATCAAGGCCGATCTCGCCTTCATCGCCATCGGTTTCCGTGGTCCCTTCACCAACAGCGTGCTCAAGGATCTCGGCGACAAGCTGACGCTTAACACCGACCGGCGCGGCTCGACCAATGTTGTCGCCAATGAGCGGGACTACAAGACGTCGGTCGACAAGCTCTGGACCGCCGGCGACGTCCGCCGCGGCCAGTCGCTCGTCGTCTGGGCGATCCGCGAAGGACGACAGGCTGCCCGGGCGATCGACGAAGCGCTGATGGGGTCGAGCGTCCTGCCGCGGTAGCGGCCCTTACCTGTCTTGGGCTTGCCCCTCACCCTAACCCTCTCCCCGCAGGCGGGGAGAGGGGATTGGGGCGGCACCACAAGTCTCCTTCGCCCCGCCTGCGGGGAGAAGGTGGCCGGCAGGCCGGATGAGGGGCGAACCTCGGCTCGCGTCGCTCAATTTCGCATCAGCGGCCACTTACCACCGCCTCCGGCTTTGCCAGACGAAAATCATCGATGCGGCCGGGCGGCGCGGCGACGACCTCGCCCTTCTCGATGAGCAGGTCGCGCGGGCTCTTGCCCGTGCTCTTCAAGGGCGCGTCGCCTCCAAGCAAAGCGGTCGCACCATCGAGTTCCGGATCGGTCACGCCGATCGGCTGCGTCTTGACTATATCCTCGTTGGCGAGCGGTGCCGTGACGACCAGGTCCTTCAGTTCCTCGGCACCCGGCACGTCGGTCGTGGCGGCCGCCTCGCCGAGCAGTTTGCGGATGTCCTTCTCGACATAGAAGGCGAGTTTGCGCTTGCCGGCCTTGGTCAGGTTGATGCCGTCGGAACCGCGCAGGCGGACCTGTTGGCCATTGATGTCGGAGCCGGTCAGGACGAATTTGCCGCCCTCGTCAACGAAGCCATCCCAGATATCGATAAACTGTCCGCCAGCCTTTTCCACCTCTTCGCGGAAGAGGCCGTTGAACGTCACCATGTCGGCGGTCATTGCGCTCGACTGGAACGGCGGCATGCCGACCCAGAGAACAGGCAATCCGTCCTTGCGCGCCAGAGTCGCGAGCGCGTTCACGCGCTTGCGATATTCCTCCGCCCAGAGATCGGTGCGGAACTGCTCCTTGGTGTCGCCAATCCGCATCATCTGGCGGTCATTGGCGCCGAGGCTGACGACGATGACGGAAGGCTTCAGTTCCGATGCATAGTCCGGCAGCATCTTCGGCCAGTCGAAATAGTCGTTGCGGACGAGGCCTGAGGAGCCGTTGGTGCGCGTTTCGATCACAACTCCCGGCGTCGTTTCGAACGCAACCTTGAGGCCGTCGCCGAGGCTTCCGGCAACGAAGTCGCCGACGACCAGGACCTTTTTTGCATCCGGAGATTTTGCGATGACCGGCGCTGGCGGCGGCGTTTCCGCCGGCCGCGGCTTGGCCCGGCCAGGGCGCGCTCGCTGCGGTTCTGCCGGCTGCTGCCGGCGCTTCAGCACGCGTCGGGGCGCGGGCTGGCGGGGATAGTATTGGTCCTGATAGTAGGTGCGCCTTTGCGGAATGAAGACGCCGAAGAGCCTCTGCAGAACATTCCGCCGCGGGGGCGGCTCCTGCGCTTCGGCCATGGTGGCAAAGAAACCGGCAAAAAGCATCGCTGCCGCAGCTATGAAGATCGGCGCTAAACGAAACGGACGCAACAACCGTCTCATTGGTGCGTTTCTCTGATTGGCAACATGATCGCTTTCACCGTCGAACGCAGAAATTCAGAGTGCTCAGCGACCTTTGCGCGTCGGCGAGACGTGCGGCGCTGAAGTGCAGCCTCACCATACGCCAAATCACGGCAATTTGGGATCGAATGAGCGCAAATCGCCGTGATTCAGAAGATTCCGCAAAGTGCGTTTAGTTGCGCAAGGCGCGCAGGAGGTGCTGTGTCGGTTCGCCATCCGGCGTCAGGCCGTTCTGGGTCTGGAAGGCCTGGATCGCGGCCTTCGAACCTGAGCCGAAATTGCCGTCGACTTCACCGTTGTAATAGCCAAGCTCCTTCAGGCGGTTCTGCAGCTCGAACTTTTCGCTGATATCGAGCGATCCGTCCGGGCGTGGCCAGCGCTGCTGCATGCCCGCGTAGCCAGCGATCTGGTCGGCCAGCAGCCCGACTCCAAGCGCATACGAATCGGACGCGTTGTAGCGCTTGATGACGAAGAAGTTCTTCGTCATCAGGAAGCCGGGACCGTTGCCGCCGCTCGGAAGCTTGAGCTCGGCGCGCGTACCGGCATTGCGAAAACCCTTGCCGTTCGGGCGGAGGAAGCCGAGCGCTGCCCATTGGCCAAGCGTTTTCGTCTGGCCGGAATATTTCGCTGCATTCGCCGGTGGCACCACTTCGTAGCCCCAGGTCTCGCCCGGCTGCCACCCGTTCTTCCTCAAGAGGTTGGCGGCTGTGGCCAGCGCATCCGGGACCGAATTCCAGATGTCGCGGTGCCCGTTTCCGTCGGCGTCGACCGCATAAAGCAGGTAGCTTGTCGGAATGAACTGCGTGTGTCCCATGGCGCCCGCCCAGGACCCGGTCAGTTCGCGCGGGGTGATGTCGCCGCTCTGGAGGATCTTCAACGCCGCGATCAATTGAGTCCTGGCGTATTTGGACCGCTTCGCATCGGCATAGGCAAGTGTGGCCAGGGCGCGCGGCACGTAGTGCAGCCGGTCATCCTTATCGAGGACGGCGCCATAGTTCGTTTCCATCGACCAGATCGCGAGCAGAATGTTCCTGTCGACGCCGAAGTGTCGTTCAAGCGAGTTGAGCGTGCGGGCATGCTTGGCGGCCATTTCCTGTCCGACCCGCTTTGTGTACGGATTGACACGCGAGTCGATATACTCCCAAATCTTGTGCTTGAACTCGGGCTGGTAGTTCGCCTTTTCGAGCACTCCGGGATCAGGTGTCTTCACGCCGGCGAAGGCCTTGCGGTAGGTCGCCTGGGTAATGCCGGCCTTGGCGGCGGTCGAATAGAAATTGTTGATCCAGTTCTGGAAGCCCGTGTCTGCATGTGCAGGTGCTGAGCCAAACGTGGCGGCGGTAACGACGAGGGCGGCGGCGATATGGCTAAAGAACATCCTGCGGTTTCTGATCATCAGCTATCGGTTCCGTTTCTCAGCGAGCGTTCAGCCGGCGTTCATGCCGGACGGAATACTCCGGGTTTGCAATGTCGCCCGCAGCAGGCCGTGAACGGGCAGCATGCGGTTCTTCTTCATTCCGAACAGCGGAAACCGCATCGGATCAGGGGAGAAGCCTACAGAAACGAAGTCAACAAAGTCTTTACCATGAATAAGCGACGTCGTCTTCTTTTGCAAAAAAATAGCGATCGGCGACTAAATCCAATCCAATTTGCCCCTTTCGGGCTAGAGTTGAGAACCACTGCAAGGAGATGTCTATGACCGACAAGCGTAAAGTCCGCAAAGCCGTGTTCCCCGTGGCGGGACTTGGCACGCGTTTCCTGCCGGCAACCAAGGCGGTGCCGAAGGAGATGCTGACGGTGGTGGACAAGCCGGTCATCCAATATGTCGTCGACGAGGCGCTGGAAGCGGGCATCGAGCACCTGATCTTTGTGACCGGCCGCAGCAAGGCGGTGATCGAGGACTATTTCGATATTCAGGTCGAACTCGATCAGACGCTCCGCGAACGCAACAAGAAGGCGGAAATCGAGCTGCTCGAGGGCATATTGCCGAAGGCCGGCACCACCAGCTTCACGCGCCAACAGGCGCCGCTCGGCCTCGGCCATGCGGTCTGGTGCGCGCGTGATCTCGTCGGCAATGAACCCTTCGCGCTGCTTTTGCCCGACATGATCATGAAGGGTGAAAAGGGGTGCCTCAGGGGCATGGTCGAACTCTACGAGCAAAGCGGCGGCAACGTCGTCGCCGTCGAGGAATGTGCGCCCGACCAGGCCCACAAATACGGCATCGTCGGCGTCGGCGACAAAATCGGCGATGGCTTCAAGATCACCAAGATGGTCGAGAAACCCGCGCAGGGTACCGCACCCTCCAATTTCTTCATCAACGGCCGCTACATCCTGCAGCCGGAGATCTTCCCGATCCTGGAACGGCAGGAGCGCGGCGCCGGCAACGAGATCCAGCTGACCGACGGCATGGTGAAGCTTTCCGGCGCCCAGCCTTTTGCCGCCTATCACTTCCGCGGCGATACTTATGACTGCGGGGCGAAGGACGGGTTCATTCTCGCGAACGTCGCGTTCGCGCTCGAGCGCGGTGACATTCGTCCCTCCGTCGAAGGGCCGCTGAAGGCATTGCTGCAAAGCCTGAGGTGATCCCTGTCGGGTCGCAAAACCTGGCCGCGCCGAAAAGGCGCGGCCTTTTTAATGGCGACCTCCGAAGTGGGATGCACACCGGAAGCCCGCACTGGCTCTCCTCATGCGTTTCTTTCCAAGTACAGCGCCGTGCGTTCAAGTGAACGCACGGCGCTCTAGATGTGAGCTTTGATTCTAGAGCATCTTATCCGCTTTCAGTGATTCCACTTGAAAGCGGGATGCTCTAGCGCCTTAGCGTCAGTCCAACGCCGATTCGAGCGGTATCGGTCGACTGGCCGCGGTCCCGGTTCGTCCGTTCGTAACTGACGTCTCCGGTAAGTGCGAGATAGCGATTCATGTCCCAGGTCAGGCCGGCGCCGGTTCGCCAGGTGGTTTCGTCGGAGGAGGTAGCGTCCGAGGGGAAGTTACTCAATGTCAGGCTGTTCGACAGCCGGGCGACCAGCGTCGAGCGCAGTTGGCGGGTGACGATGCTGGTCAGAGCATAGTTGATCGAGCCCGCGTCGCCTGGCGTCGTCGAAGGGTCGAGATAGGTTTCGAGACCGAGCAGGACGTCGGTGCCCCTCTGCGGGGACCAGTTTACGCGGCCGTCAACCGACAACCCGCGAAGATCTCCCAGGCGATCATCGTCGAAACGATAGCTTTCGTAGCCGAATGCGAGTTCGCCATTGAGCTTTTCGCCCAGATCGACCTCCAATCCGGCGCGGCCCGCATAGTTTTGATAGGACCGCTGGAAGCCGAACATGTCCTCGCGCAGATCGTAGTTCGACTTCCCGACCGACGCTTCCAGGAAGGGGATGAGGGCAGGGGACAGCTCGTAGCCGATGCGCGCGTCCAATAGGCCGATGTTGCGGTTTCGGTCCTCGACGGAAAGCCTCGTGCCATTGTCGAGCTCGACGTCGCCATAGGTCCGACGCTCGAAATCGACGCCGAGCGATCCGCGAATGAGACCGTAGTCGCGCTCGACCGCAGCGCCCAGCCGATAGATGTTGACGCCGGATTGCTCTTCGGCATTGGCAATCGCGTTGGGATCGTTGGCGTCTTCCCGCTCGAAGCTGTAACCCGCCCTCAGCCGTGCGGTCGTCTGGTCGCTGAGGTCGAGGCGCAGTTCGGCGTCGACATCCGCGCGCGGTTCTTCTTCCCCCTCGCCGGACGTGTTGTTCTGCAGGACGCCTTCACCGGTGACGCTCAGCTGGTGGCGCGACCAGTCGGAAGTCAGCGACCCCTTGAGGCCCGTCTCGATGAAGCTGCGACTCTCGCTGCGGTCGCCCGTCTTCTGCCGTTCGTGGTTGAAGGTTTCGCTGAGAGCCGGCTTCAGGACGAAGGTGCCGATACGGATGCCCGGTGCCTGGCCTTCGTAGGGGTCGATGCGTGTGCGGAGGCCATCGATCGTCTCCTCGCGCCGGTTGAGGCGGTTGAAGTCCTCGTCGAGTGCCGGAGGAAGATCGCTGGCGGCAACGGCGCCGGTCGTCTCTGGGTCCGTGATCGCGGCGGTATTGCCGGTGGCACCGGTGATGCCTGTTGCGGTGCCGGCAATCGATGGATTGTCGAGGCTCTGAGCGCTTGCGGGCGTGATGGCGAAGATGGCGCAGCCCGCGAGGAGCCACGCGCGCATCCTCGGGCGCAAGGCGCCCGCCGTGATCGAGCGTGAAATTTTGGCCCCCATGCGCCGTCTGTCCGCGAAAACGTGATTGCAATCGTTTCGCAACCGTAAAGGCACGTGGTTAAGCAATCGTTTCCAAACGGAAAATCCGGTTTCCGGGCCGGTTTCCAGCGATCCGCTCAGGCGCGCTCGACAGTGAGGTGGCGGCCGCTGCTTGCCACGATGCGGACGCGCGTCCCGACCGGCAGATCCGGCCCTTCGACCGCCCAGGTCGTGTCGTCCAGGCGCACGCGCCCTCGGCCCTCGGCGATCGGCTGCTCCAAAACCGCGGTGCGGCCGACGAGGCTTTCGCCGCGCCGGTTGAGCAAAGGCTCGTCGCTCGTCTTCGACGAGGAGACGAAGCGGCGGCCGATAAGGACCGCGATTACCGACAGCAGCGCGAAGACGACGAACTGGACCTGCCAGATCCAGAAGGACGCTTCCCACAGCAGGAGCGAGAGGATGCCGGTGGCAAGGGCTGCGAGCGCGATCCAGACGAGAAAGACGCCGGGCAGCACCAATTCCGCTGCCAGCAGGACGAGGCCGAGCACCCACCAGCTCCAGGGGCCGAGTTCGAGGACGACGCGTGCGATCATGGCGACGCCCTTCAAGAAGTCGTTTCGGAGGAATTGGCGGCCGGACCCGTGCGCGGCGTCGACTGGCGTGGGCGCGGCGAGCCAGGCGGCTGGCCATCGCCGAAGACTTCCCTCGCGATGGCACCGATACCGCCGAGCGAGCCGATCAGCGAGGAGGCCTCCATCGGCATCAGCACGATCTTCTGGTTGTTCGCCGTGCCGATCGAAGCGAGCGCCTCGGTATACTTCTGCGCGACGAAGTAGTTGATCGCCTGCACGTCTCCGGCGGCGATCGCTTCGGATACCATGCGGGTCGCCTTGGCTTCTGCTTCCGCCAGGCGCTCCCGCGCCTCCGCCTCGCGATAGGCGGCTTCGCGCTGGCCCTCGGCCTCGAGGATTGCGGATTGCTTGGCGCCCTCGGCGCGCAGGATCTGCGCGTTGCGGGCACCTTCCGCCTCCAGCACCTGCGCGCGCTTTTCGCGTTCCGCCTTCATCTGCCGGGCCATCGCCTCGACCAGGTCCGTCGGTGGCGCGATGTCCTTGATCTCGACGCGGGTGATCTTGATGCCCCAGGGATTGGCCGCCTCGTCGACGACCCTAAGCAGCCGGTCGTTGATCGCATCGCGGTTGGAAAGCAACTCGTCGAGGTCCATCGAGCCCATCACCGAGCGGATGTTGGTCATCGTCAGGTTGAGGAGGGCATTCTCGAGATGAGCGACCTGATAGGCGGCCTGGGCGGGGTTCAGCACTTGATAGAAAGCAACCGCATCCGCCGACACGCTGGCGTTGTCCTTGGTGATGACCTCCTGTGTCGGCACATCGAGGACCTGCTCCATCACATTCATCTTCGCGCCGATGCGATCGATGAAAGGTATGATCAGGTTCAGCCCCGGTTCCATGGTCTTCGTGTAACGGCCGAAGCGCTCGACCGTGTACAGATAGCCCTGTGGCACCGTCTTGATCCCGGCAAAAAGCACCAGGACGACGAGAACGACGAATGCAATGACTGCGATATCCATGCCGCCCACCGACATATCTCCCTCTTCGCAACTCCAGCGTTTGGAGTGCTGCCCCCACTGCAGCGTCCTGTGTGCGTCTGAAAGACGCACGGCGCTGTATGATATGACGTGGCGATTCGCCGGAAGAATTCAAGCGGGGTCCAGAGTGGGGCCGCTCAGAGCCAGCCCTCAAGCTCACGGCGGACGACATGGTTCAGCACTGCCATGCCCTCGGCACTGTCGTTCAGACAGGGAATATGCGCAAATTTCTCGCCGCCGTTGTGGTGGAAGCTTTCGGCGGCCTGGCCGGCGATTTCCTCCAGTGTTTCCAGACAGTCGGAGACGAAGCCGGGATTGACGACCGCGAGACGCTTGACGCCGTCCTTCGCCAGCTTCTCGACCGTCTTGTCCGTATAGGGCTGCAGCCATTCCTCCGGGCCGAAGCGGGACTGGAAGGTAACCTGCAGCTTGTCCTCCGGCCAGCCGAGCTTCTCGCGCAGCAGCTGTGCGGTCTCCTGGCATTGGAAATAATAGGGATCACCTTGATCGGAATAGTTCTGCGGAATGCCGTGGAAGGAGGCGAGCACCACTTCCGGCTCCCAGTCGAGCGTTGCAAGGTGCTTGCTGATCGAGGCGGCGAGCGCATCGATATAGACCGGGTCGCAGGGATAGGCCGGAACAGTGCGCAGCGCCGGCTGCCAGCGCATCTTCAGCAGGGCTTCGAAGGCCTTGTCGTTGACGGTCGCAGTCGTGGCCGCGGCATATTGCGGATAAAGCGGAAAAACGAGGACGCGATCGCAGCCTTTCTGCTGCAGCGCCTCCATGCGCGAAGCGATGGACGGCTGGCCATAGCGCATCGCCCAGTCGATCACCACCTCCGGTCGATCGGCAAAGGTCTTCGCCATCAGCTCGGCCTGGTTGCGGGTGTAGGTGCGCAGCCAGCTTTCGTTCCGCTCCTTGTTCCAGATCACCTCATAGGCCTTGCCGACTTTGCCGGGGCGGGTGTTGAGCACGATGCCGTAGAGGATCGGATACCAATAGAGACGCGACCATTCGATGACGCGCCTGTCGCTCAGGAACTCCTTGAGGTAACGACGCATGGAGGCGTAGTCGGTACCGTCCGGCGTGCCGAGATTGACGAGCAGCACACCGATCTTCCCGGATTTCCCGGCAGCGTGGTCAGTTGTTGGTTCGGCAGGGGCGGTCGTCATCTCGATCCTCATGGGCGCCCTTCGGTTACCGGCGCCTTCGGTTTCAAACTCTTCTAAAAAGAAAAGCCGGCGCGGGGAAGCCCGCGCCGGCCGGTCTGTCAGAGGCAAATTGTCTTACTTGGCCGGGATCTGCAATTCGCGGCCGATCTCGAGCGCCCGCGGTGCCGGATTGCCATTGGCGGTCGAGATCTTCCTCCACTCGACGCCGTTGCCGTAGAAGGACTCAGCGAGATCCCAAAGCGTGTCACCTCTGGCAATGACATGCTTCTGCGGTCCGGCAGCTGCGGTCTCGGTTGCAGGCTGCGCCGGTGCGGCTGCCGTGCTCTCCGCCGGTTTTGTCTCGGCGGCTGGCGCAGCCGTGTCGCTCGCAGTCGCGCCTGCCGCCGCGGCGACTTCCGTGATGCGGCCATCGGTATAGGGCTTGAACGGCTGGTGCGCCGCGAGATAGTCGGCGAGCACGGTCTCCAGCCCCGGACCATAATCGTAGGCGTTCTCGCCCTTGGTCTTGAAGACGGCATAGCCGTCGCCGCCGCCGCGCATGAAATTGTTGCTGACGAGCGAATAGGTCTTTTCCGGGTCGAGCGGGGCGAAAGCTTCGCCCTCCTTCACCTCGACAGACACGAGCCGGCTGCCGGCCGGCTTGGAGCGGTCGAAGGAATATTTGAGGCCCGCCACCTGCGGGAAGCGACCGCCGCCCTCTTCGACCTGGCTCAGGCCGTTTTCCAGCGCGGCGCGAATGTCGGCGCCCTTTAGCTGGAAGGTCGAGAGCGTGTTCTGGAAGGGAAGCACAGTGATGGCTTCGCCCATGGTCACGTCGCCGGCGTCGATCGAGGCGCGCAGCCCGCCGCCATTGGTGATGGCGATCGTGACACCCTGGCCCTTGACGCGGTCGAGCATGGCGTCGGCCACCAGCGTGCCCATTTCGCATTCCTTGGCGCGGCAATTCTCGCGTGCGCCATCAATCGGTGTTTCCGTCTTGGCGATGACCTTGGTCCGCAATTCTTCGATCGGCTTGGCGAGCTCCTGGATCCGGGCAAGCACGGCCTCGTCGGGCTTTACCGAGGAGTCGACCAGGATCGGATCGCCCTTGGCGGCCTTCACCACGCCGCTGTCATCGAAGGTGACGACGAGGTCGCCGAGATATTTGCTGTAGGACGCGGCCTGCACCACCGGCACCTTGTAGCCGCCGGGGTTGTCGACCATGGTCGGGTAGGGGCCTTCCGCCTTCTCGTCGGTATTCGACAACAGGCTGTGGGAGTGACCGCCGACGACGACGTCGACGTCCGGGATTTTCGCGATCGCTGCGAGGTCGCGCGGGTAGCCGACATGGGTGAGGGCGATGATCTTGTTGACGCCCTGTTTCTTGATTTCCTCCACGGCGCTCGTAATCGTCGCAACGTCCTCGCCGATCAGGATGTCCGGTCCGGGAGAGGAAAGCTCGGGCGTGTCGTTGGCGACCGCACCGACGATGCCGATCTTCTGCCCGCCAACATCGAGCACGATCGAAGGCTTGATCCGGTCGCCGATCTTCGACTTGTAGCTCGGCAGCACATTGGAGGTTACGACCGGGAAGGTGACTTTGTCGAGGAAGCTCGCGAGCCCGTCTTCGCTTTCGTCGAATTCGTGGTTGCCGACGGTCATGGCATCGAACTTCATCAGGTTCAGGAATTCCGCTTCCGCCGCGCCCTTGTAGGTGGTGAAGAAGAGCGAGCCCTGGAAGTTGTCGCCTGCATTGAGCAGAAGCACGTTCTTGCCTGTCAGCTCCTGGCGTTTCTGGTCGATCAGCGACTTCAGGCGGGCGACGCCGCCAAAGCACTCGTTCTTGCCTTCCTCTTCCGCCGAGCAGGTCGAATCGAACTTGTTGATCGACTCGATACGAGAGTGGAGATCGTTGATGTGCAGGATGTTCAATTCATAATCGGCGAAGGCGGCGCCCGAAGAAAGAGCGAGAATAGACGCGGTCATCAGGCCGGTCCGTATGTGTCTGATCATGATGTTCTCCCGTTCTGCCTGTGGATTTCCGATCGATCGCAAATCGCGCGGAAATGCTCGATCCCCTGACCGAGGTGGCGTGCCGGATGTTTTCACCAGTTGCGGCCGACTTCAAGCGCTAAAGCCGCTCTTTCTTCGCCGGATTCCAGCTAGGGTTAAGCCGGCTGCCGAATGATGGGATGGGGGTCGGAAGTCACGATGCTCGATGGCTTCCGGCCCAAAGCGCGTCGCGTTTAAACGGCCTCATGCGACGCGCTTTAGGTCTTTGTTTTCGTGCATGTCGTTGTCCCAAAACCGCTGCACACTTTTGGGCGACATGCGTTAGAGATGCCGCACTTCGGCGGGCGTCTCTCCCCAATTGTCATTGCGGCCATCGTAGTAGGCGACCGGTGCTGCCATCAGCTCGTCGATGTCGACGTCGTCGAGACATGCGACATTGATATTGAGGTACGGACCGCCCGTCATGTTCGGGACACCGATGCGCTCAAAAGGGTGCACGCCGCAATGTTTGCAGAAGAGGTGATGGGCGACCCTGTTCTTGCCCTGAAAATCCGTCAGTTCACCCTCGCCTTCGACGAGGCGAAAGGCTTCCGGCCTCACCCGAACCGACCACAGGCGCATCTTCGTGCAAATGGAGCAATTGCACTTTCCGGTGCCGGCGCCGATGTCCAGGTCGACCTCGAAGCGAACGGCGCGGCAATGGCAACTTCCGGTGTAGGTTATCAGCATCGTCTTCTCGGAACGGAGGGTTCGTCATCGTCAAAGGCAGCAAAAGGCCCGCGCTTCGGCGGGCCCTCGTCATTTCACAGGATGCGGAGAGGGGCGTCCGTCGCCTCGCCCGTCCGCCTCAGCCGCGGCGCGTAAGCGAGAACTGAGCGCCGGAATCGGTGGTGCAGTTCAGCTGTGTCTGCGTAACGAGCGCGCAGTTGACCTTCGACTGCGTGTTGCGCACCAGCGACGTCATGCTGATTTCGACAAGCGTCGGGCTGACATTCACATAGTTGCCGGAAGCAAGCAGCTGGTTGGTGTCGGTGGTCCGCGTCGAGAAGGTCCCGCCGGCGAAGGTGGAAACGATACCGTTCGGATCGACCCAGGCGCCCTCGACGCCGGCCGCCTGGCGGGGCAGCGCTCCGCCGACTTCCCGTGGCGACGACTGGCATGATGCCAGCGCTGCCGCGGCGGCCAGAAGGGTCGGAATGGCGAAAGGCTTCATTGGCGTTTTCTCCCGCGTCTTGCCTTGGCGGTTTCGTTTTGTGCGCGAAACCATGCCGCGATCATGAGTTGAAAGCAAGACCGTCCCTGAAATCTCGACGATTTTGGATCGGATCACGCCAGATCGTAAACGTGATCGATTCTAACATCTTAGAGCGCGTTTCCCTCTTTCCGGACGGTTGGTTTCGCACCTCCGATGCAACCTTGTCACGGCGATGAAAAGCCCGAAGCAGTTATGCTTCGGGCCGTATTTTGCGCCTTATCTGCCGCGGTTTCAGCGGAAGAGGATGTTCCGGAACTGCCACGGATCCTTGGTGTCGAGGTCTTCCGGGAACAGGCCCGGGCGGCCATCGAGCGGCGTCCAGTCGGTGTAGTGGCCTTCGACCGGGCCGAGATAGGGAAGCTGTACTTCCAGGCAGCGCTTGTAGTCCATCTCGTCGGCTTCGACGATGCCCGCCTTCGGGTTCTCAAGGGCCCAGACCATGCCGGCGAGAACGGCGCTCGTCACCTGCAGGCCGGTGGCATTCTGATAGGGCGCGATGCGCCGGGTTTCTTCCAGCGACAGGCGCGAACCATACCAGTAGGCGTTCTTGTCGTGGCCGTAGAGCAGCACGCCGAGTTCATCGATGCCGTCGACGAGTTCGTTCTCGTCGAGAACGTGGTGCACCGGCTGCGCATTGCCGCCGTTGCCGAACATCTCGTGCAGCGAAAGCACGGCGTCGTTGTTGGGGTGATAGGCGTAGTGGCAGGTCGGGCGGTAGGTGACTTCGTCGTCCTTGCCATTAACGGTGAAGAAGTCGGCAATCGAGATCGACTCGTTGTGGGTGACGAGGAAGCCGTACTGCGGACCGGGCGTCGGGCACCAGGTGCGGACACGCGTGTTTGCGCCCGGCTGCTCCAGATAAATCGCCGCCTTGCAGCCCTTCTTGTGCTTCTTGGCGTTCTTCGGCATCCAGGTTTCGTGCGTGCCCCAGCCGAGTTCCGCCGGCTGCAGGCCTTCGGAAATGAAGCCTTCGACCGACCAGGTGTTCCAGAAGACATCCAGCGGCTTCGGCTGCTTGCTGCGCTGGGTGTCGCGCTCGGCGATGTGGATGCCCTTGACGCCCGCTTTCTTCATCAGCTTCGCCCAGCCTTCGCGGTCGTCCTGGTGCGGTTCCTCGTATTTCAGGCCGAGATCGTCGGCGAGGTTGAGGAGCGCCTTCTTGACGAACCAGGAGACCATGCCCGGGTTGGCGCCGCAGGTCGAAACCGCGGTGGTGCCGCCCGGGTTCTTCTGCTTTTCCTTACGCACCGTCTCGCGCAGCGCATAATTGGTGCGCGCGGCGTTGTCCATTTCGGTGTTGAAGTAGAAACCGAGCCAAGGCTCCACGACCGTGTCGATATAGAGCACACCGAGCTTGCGGCAGAGCTTCATGAGATCGAGCGAGGACGTGTCGACGGAGAGGTTGACGCAGAAGCCCTGTCCGCCGCCCTCGGTCAGCAGCGGCTTCAGGAGCTCCTTATAGTTATCCTTGGTCACGTATTCCTTCACGTGACGCACGCCATGGCGCTCGAATATCTCCGTGTCCTTGGCGTCTTCGCGCGGTTCGACCACAATCAACCGGTTCTTGTCGTATTTGAAGTGGCGTTCGATCAGCGGCAAGGTGCCGTGGCCGATCGAGCCGAAACCGATCATGACGATCGGGCCGGTGATCTCGCCATAAACCGGATAGGTGGTATCTGCCATTTGGTCTTCTCCTGAGAAAACATCCCTGTGAGGTTGGTTAAACGCGCGGAAAGCGGGTGCTTGAGTCTCTGTTAAAGCCAGCAGCGCCCGCGCGTTCGATGAACGCTCCGAGGCGCTGAATCATTGCCGTTATAGAGTGTCTTGCCCGCTTTCAGGTGAAATCGTTGAAAGCGGATGCTCTAGAGCATAGTTTCCTGTCACAATAAAGGGCGGCCGCGTCAACCGTGACTTGAGACTTTGCTTAACCGACAATCGCCAGCAACGCCGTGATCAGAGCCTCCCGCTTGCTCACAAGACCCTTGTATGCCGCCTGCGGCAGCGTCAATTCGCTGAGTTGGGCGACGAAGGATCGGGCAAGCGCTGCCGCATCAGGCCGGCTTCTGAGCGCGGCAAGCGGGTCGGAATAGATGCGGATCGTGAAGACGATCGCACCGGTCTCCGGCAGTTTGCGAAGCGTCTGGCGCTCGATGCGGATGAAGGTACCGTCTTCGGAAAGCGAGACCGCCTCGGCATCGACCCCCTCGGATTTCGACTTCGGCAGGTGCAGCGCGCCGTTGACGTTGATCGCCCAGTTGAAGCGTTCGACGAAACGTCCGGGCGAAAGATTGTCGAACATCCGGGTGATGAGTTCGGCATTGCGCGTGCCCTGGCCGAAGCCGGGAACGGGCGCATGAATCTCGTGCATCGCCCGGCCGAATTTCTCTGCGAGCGACCAGGAGGATGGAAAGGCGACATAGGCCGCGGCAAGCCGCCAATCGCCGTGCTTGCGCTCCATGATCGCAAGGTCGTCCTGGATCAGTGAGCCGGCGGTGACGAGGGCGGCATCGCCGGCAAGCTCCACCCGACGCTCGACGACGACCATCGCGTCGCCCTCGCGCCGGTAGAGCGTCGGATAGCGGTTCGGCAGGTATTCGGTGAGCACATTCAGGAGTTCGTCTTGCGCGGCCTCCGTTCCGGCCTCGGCAAGGAAAATGCTCTCGCGCATGGACGTGAGCAGCCGCGCCTTTTCGTCGAGATAGAACTCAAGCGCATCGTCCAGTTCGATCCACCGATCGGGATCGAACTGCACGAGGCCGATCGTGAAGGGTTTCGACGAACCGTCGTAGGGGGTGTGTTTCATACTGGAGGACCGGAAGACTTCGCCACTTAACCATATTTCCCTTCCATTGGCATGGTGGGCATTCGGCCACAAGCGATTCGTGCTATAGCTCTTGCGCGTGTATATTCTTGCTGTAATTGCATTTCCCTAATGCGTTTGCCCGGAGGGATTGAGATTTGACCGTGATTGGCGACCATCTCCAGACCTTGATGGAACTGGAGGCCCGATCGCCCGTATTGATCGCACTTTATGATCAGCAGGACCGTTTGTGTTTTGCCAATCATGCGTTTCGCGCCGCCTATAATCTCGCCGCGGACGACTTTCCGACCTGGGCCGATCTGATGCGGCGCAACTATGCCTGCGGCAAGGGCACGGTGGTGAAGACGGACGACATCGAAGCCTGGATCGCGGCCACGGTCCATCGGCGCGGCAAGGTCCCGTTTCGTGCGCTTGAAACCGACCTTCATGACGGCCGCTGGCTGTGGATGACCGAGACGGTCGACGCCAATGGCTGCATGCTTTGCATTGCCGTCGACATTACCACTATACGCGCCGAGGAGCGTGAGTTGCGGCAGGACCGCGATTTCGCGGTGCGTGCGTCGCAGGTGGACGAACTCACCAGCGTGCCGAACCGGCGCTACACGATGGACAGACTTACCGACTTCATTACGAACTGCACCGGCAATCCAGACATGTGGGGTTGCGTGGCGATCATCGATATCGATTACTTCAAGGCGATCAACGACCGCTATGGCCACCAGCGCGGCGACGAAGTCCTGCTCGATTTCGCCCGCCAGATGCAGGCGATCGTCCGCCGTTCGGACTGCTTCGGCCGAATCGGCGGCGAGGAGTTCATGCTGATCCTGCCCGACACGACGGTCAGCGAGAGTCATCTCATCCTCGATCGGGTGCTGGACAAGGTGCGCAGCGCCCGCCCGCTCTCGAACATCCCGGAGTTCTACTACACCTGCTCCGTGGGACTTGCGGAATACCGCGAGGGCGACACCGTCAACGATATCTATGCCCGTGCGGACGAAGCCCTCTATCTTGCCAAGCGCGAAGGGCGCGACCGCGTGAAGCGCTATACGCTCGCAGGCTCAGACCACGAGTTTCGCCCGGATCAGACCTCGTAGCGAATTGCCGAGATAAAGGCGTCCGCTTTCAAGATCGGCCGGCGAGAGACGAGAAACGCGCGCGCGGCGCTGGCAGATGAGTTCGGAGCGCAGCACGCCCGCAAGCAGGCCGCAGCCGATCGGCGGCGTTTTCAGGATGCCACTTCCGTCATCGAGGAAGACGGAGGTTATCGTGCCTTCGCAAACCTCGCCCTTTTCATTGAGCAGGATGAGCTCGTCGGCCTCCGCCGGCGAAAACTCGCCGCGCGCCGCCTCGAGGAGTTCGCGCCGCGTGGTCTTGAACCGAAGCAACCGGTTGCCGGAATCGACCCTTGTGGCAGCGATCCGCGCGCGCCAGACGGCGTCGTCGGGAAGCGGGGTAAAGGGAGCGGTCGTCACGGCGATGGCGCCGTGGCGGTCGAGCGTCAGGCGGACTCGCAGCGGGCCTTCGGCGCCGCGCACGGCTTCTGTCAGGTGCGCTTCCGCAGCCGCCGCGCCGGCAAAGCCAAGACGCCGCGCCGAGCGCGTCAACCGCGCGAGATGCAGCCGCAGCCGGACGAAGCCGCTCTCCGGCTCGAAGCGAAGCGTCTCGATCAGAGAAAAATCCGTCATCGCGCGATCTCGGCGTCGCCGATGGCGAAGCGCGCCTTCAACAGGCATTCGTCATATTCGGCCTCGGCCTTTGAATCGAAAACGATACCGCCGCCGACGTTGAAGACCGCCCGGCCGTCCGGAAACAGCGAAATCGTCCGGATCGCCACGTTGAATCGCATAACGCCGCTCGGGGCGATGAAGCCGATGGCGCCGCAATAGGCATCGCGCGGCCCGCCTTCCAGGTCATGAAGGATTTCCATCGCCCGGATTTTCGGCGCGCCGGTGATGGAGCCGCAGGGAAAGAGAGCCGCGAAGATATCGGCGATGCCGGTGTCGGGCCGAAGCTTGGCCCTGACGTGGCTCACCATCTGATGAACGGTCGGATAGGTTTCGATGTCGAAGAGTTTTGGGACGTCTAGCGTTCCGACCGTGGTGACGCGGGAGATGTCGTTGCGCAATAGGTCGACGATCATCCGGTTTTCGGCCTGGGTCTTTTCGTCTGCCCGCATCGCGGCGATGATCGCCGCGTCCTCCTTAGCCGTCGCGCCACGCGGCGCAGTGCCCTTCATCGGATGCGTTTCGATCCAGCCGTCGGTGTCGACACGGAAGAACAGTTCCGGTGAGCGCGAAAGGAGAACCGGCCCGTCGAGCGCTACCAACGCCCCGTATTTCACCGGCTGGCGCTCGATCAGCGACCAGAAGGCCGCGCGCGGGTCGCCCGACCAGCGTGCGTGGATCGGCATTGTCAGGTTCGCCTGGTAGCAGTCTCCCTGGCGCAGGTGTTGATGCAGGCGTTCGAACCGGGCGCGGTAGGCGGGAAAATCCCAACCGGCGCGAGGCTCGGACAGGAAGGGCTCGTTTTCCATCCGTCGCTGCGGTTCGCCAAGAGGATGGCCTTCCGCAGGCGCGTCGAAGACGCCGAAGGACATAAGCGGCGTTTCCCGGTCCTCCTCGGCAAAGAGCTCAAGCTTTTCTTCGAAAAGGTGGCCGGCCTCATAGGCCATGTACCCGGCGAGCCACTTTCCGGCGCGATGAGCGCTTTCGAGTTCGGCAAGCCCGCGCCGGAATTCGCCTCGCGTCCGCGCCGTGATGACGCGCGAAGGTTCGGCGAAAACCGTCGTCCGGTTTTCGCTGTCGTCCCGGAAAAGGACATAGGGCGCATTCTCGATCATCGAAGCTGGTCGTCGTCCGTTCAACATCGGGCCGTTGGGGTATGCCTACTGCATGTTTCCTTAAATCGTATTCGATTTAAGGATAAAAACATGCAGCGATTCAAAGAGCTACAGCGGCCTTTGTGCGTCTGAAAAGACGCACGGCGCTGTAGCGGCCTAGGCTGCCTTATCAAGCGCCTCCAACTCGTCGATCAGCCCCTCAATCATCGACAGTCCCTGCGCCCAGAACGACGGATCGGTGGCGTCGAGCCCGAAGGGCGCCAGCAGTTCCGAATGATGCTTGGTTCCGCCGGCTTTCAAGAGCTCGAAATACTTCTCCTGGAAGCCCTTCTCGGCCTTTTGATAGACGGCGTAGAGCGAATTCACGAGGCAATCGCCGAAGGCGTAGGCATAGACGTAGAAGGGCGAGTGGATGAAGTGGGGGATATAGGCCCAATAGGTCTCGTAGCCATCGGAGATCCGGATCGCGGGACCGAGGCTTTCCGTCTGAACCGAGAGCCACAGTTCGCCGAGGTCGTCGGCGGTGAGTTCGCCGTCCTTGCGGGCGGTGTGGACCTTGCGCTCGAATTCATAGAAGGCAATCTGGCGCACGACCGTGTTGATCATGTCCTCCACCTTCTGCGCAAGCATCGCCTTGCGCTCGCGCTTGTCCTTGGTCTGGTCGAGGAGCGCGCGGAAGGTCAGCATCTCGCCGAACACGGAGGCGGTTTCGGCAAGCGTCAACGGCGTCGAAGCCATCAGCGCGCCCTGAGCGCCGGCGAGCACTTGATGCACGCCGTGGCCGAGTTCGTGGGCAAGCGTCATCACGTCCCGCGGCTTACCCATATAATTGACGAGCACGTAGGGATGGACGGAGGGGACCGTCGGATGGGCGAAGGCGCCGGGCGCCTTGCCAGGGCGGACCGGTGCGTCGATCCAGCGGTCATCGAAGAAACGGCGGGCGATCGTCGCCATTTCCGGAGCGAAGGCGTGATAGGCGGAGAGGACCGTGTCTTTCGCCTCGTTCCAGGGAATGACGGCGTTGGGGGTTTCGGGGAGCGGAGCGTTGCGGTCCCAGAACTCCATCTGCTCCATGCCGAGCCATTTCGCCTTCATGGCGTAGTAGCGGTGCGAGAGCCGCGGATAGGCGGCCTTCACCGCGGCGGCGAGCGCATCCACGACCTCCCGTTCGACGCGATTGGCGAGATGGCGGCTGTCGGCGATATCGTCGAAGCCGCGCCAGCGGTCGGAGATTTCCTTGTCCTTGGCGAGCGTATTGGTAATCAGCGCGAAGGTGCGGATGTTCGCCTTGAAAGTTGCGGCGAGCGCCATCGCCGCCTTCTTACGGGCCTCCGGCGAGGGATCCTGCAGGAGATTCAGCGCAACCTCGAGCGGCAACGATTCGCCATCCACGTCGAAGGTGAGCGCCGCGACTGTTTCGTCGAACAGGCGGTTGAAGGCCGTTGCGCCGGTCATCGATTTTTCAAGGAAAAGCTGTTCCAGCTTGTCGTCGAGCTGGAAAGGCTTGTCCTTGCGCAGGTCAAGGATCCACGGCTTGTAGTGTGCCGCAAGGCTGTCCTTTGTCAGAGCCGCATCGATGATACTGTCCTCGATGCGGTTGAGTTCCAGCGAGAAGAACAGAAGATGCGCCGACATGTCGGTGAGCTTCGACTGGACGTCGCCATAGAGCTTGCCGTTCGCCGGTTTGGACGTGTCGGAGAAATAGGTGAGCCCGGCAAAGGAGGCGATCCGCCCCATCAGATCCTCGAGCGCCTCGAACTGCCTCACCGCGGCGCCAATACCCTCGTCGCCGGTCTTGCCGGCGGCCTCCGTCAGCTTGCCCTTCCATTTCTTCTCGAACGCGATGGCGTCGGCCTCCGCCTTCGTCATGTCGGAGCGGAATGCCTCCGACGTGGAGGATGCGTAAAGATCTTCGAGCCGCCAGGACGGCAGATCGCCAAGGTCGGCGGCAGCGCCATGCGCCTGTCCGGCCGTCGCACGAAGCACGGATCGGGTGGTGGAAGCGGCAAGGTTTCGAGCGGATAGCGGCATCTTCGGATTCTCGCATTGGTGGCTGAGGTAACAAGCCATATGGGGCCCATTGCTATCGCCGCCAATGGATAAAATGCAAGCTTTTCTCAAAACATGATGTTCAGTCCTCTATGGCACGAATAGCTGGCATGATTTGGCACATGAGGTTGGCCAAAGAGTACTGCGTGTCCAGAGCAGGAGGCTTTCGTGACATCACATATTCTTGTCATCGATGACGATCCGGTGCAGCGCCGGTTGCTGACGAACATGATCGAACGGCTGGGTCACGTCGCGCATCTCGCCGACAACGGGCGCAGCGGACTCGAAGTGCTGGTGCGCAAGGGTGGTATCATCGACGTCATCCTGCTCGACCTCCTGATGCCCGAGATGAACGGCCACGGTTTTCTCGAGGCGCTTGCCGAACGCGGCGTCGATACGCCCGTGATCGTCCAGACCGGACAGGGCGGCATCGAAACGGTTGTCCAGGCAATGCAGGCCGGGGCCTTCGACTTCCTGGTCAAGCCGGTGTCGCCGGAGCGGCTCGCGGTCGCGATTGGCAACGCGCTGAAAATGGCGCACCGCGACGGCAAGGTGAAAACGTCGCGCCGGACGCGCGGGGGCGCGGTTGGTTTCGACGACATCGTCTCGGCAAGCCCGGCGATGATCCGGGTCATCGACCTTGCCCGTCGTGCCGCGCAGTCCAACATCCCGATCGTGCTCGAAGGCGAGTCCGGCGTCGGCAAGGAGATGGTGGCGCGCGCGATCCAATCGGCGAGCGACCGTGCCGGCAAACCGTTCGTCACCGTCAATTGTGGCGCGATCCCGCACAATCTGGTTGAAAGCATCCTGTTCGGTCACGAGAAGGGCGCCTTCACCGGCGCAACCGAAAAGCACACGGGCAAGTTCGTCGATGCTGATGGCGGAACGCTCTTCCTCGATGAGATCGGCGATTTGCCGCTCGATGTTCAGGTCAAGCTCCTACGTGCTGTCCAGCAGGGCGAGATAGAGACTGTCGGAGCGCGCCATCCGCAGAAGGTCAATGTGCGGCTGATCTCGGCCACCAACAAGGACCTCATCAACGAGGTGCGCGAAGGACGGTTCCGGGAAGATCTCTATTATCGCCTCAATGTCTTCCCGATCACCATTCCGGCGCTGCGCCGGCGCAAGGAAGATATTCCGGTGCTGGTGCGCGCTTTCGTCGAGCGCTTTGCCGCCGAGCAGAGGCTCAATCAGCCGCTGACGGTGTCGAGCGGCGCGATGGCGCTGCTGACGGCCTACGATTGGCCGGGCAACATCCGCCAGCTCGAGAACGCGATTTTCCGCGCCGTGGTGCTTGCGGAGGGCAACGAACTCACGGTCAAGGATTTTCCGCAAATCGCGACCCAGATACCCGGCTACGTCGTCGCCGACCGTTCCGGCTTCTCCTGGGGCGAGGCTGGGCCGGACCGCGTCCCAGCGGCCGGCTATGCCTCGAACGCTCATGCTGATTCGAAGGTCGCGGAGCAACCGGCGTCCCGAGAGCACGCAGCGGACAACCGTCTGGAAAACGCCATCGCCAGCGTCGATGAGGGCGGCGATGTGCGCAAGCTGGCCGAGGTCGAAGAGGAACTGATTCGCTTTGCCTTGAAGTTCTATCGCGGGCAGATGAGTCAAGTGGCGCGAAAACTCGGTATCGGCCGCTCGACGCTCTATCGAAAGCTCAAGGATTACGGCATCGACCCCGACGATCCGCTGCGTGAGGCCGCATAATTTCGACGCATTCACAACTCATTTGCCGTGCAATTGGGGCGCCGCCGTTTAGACCTTGTTAGTGAACTGTTCACTATATTATAAGGGGCGGTGACGACTGTGGCATAATTGCCATGCTGTCACCTTATTTGACAGTCATCTGAGACAACGAAGCACGGTTGTCCGTCGGACGGGGATTGAATGCCAAATTTGTTCGGTTTGAAGAAGCCAGCCGGCTTCTTGGCGCGCAGAGTCTGCTCGGCGATTGCCCGCAAGGCGCCGCAGGTTCTTGCCTCCATCGCTTTGGCGGCGTCCCTCGTCACACCTGGCATGGCACCTCCGGTCGAGGCGGCCGGTCAGACCCGGACCTTGAAGCTTTATTACATCCATACTAAGGAAAAGGCGCAGATCACCTTCAAGCGCAACGGCCGCTACGATTCCAGGGGATTGCAGGAGATCAACCGTTTTCTGCGCGACTGGCGGCGCAACGAGCCGACCAGGATGGATCCGCGGCTCCTTGATCTCGTCTGGGAGGTCTACCAGAAGAGTGGCTCGCGCGACTACATCCACGTCGTTTCGGCCTATCGTTCTCCCGCCACAAACAGCATGCTGCGGTCCCGCTCCAAGGGCGTCGCCAAGAAAAGCCAGCATATGCTCGGCAAGGCGATGGATTTCTACCTGCCCGACGTGAGGCTCAAGTCGCTCCGCGAAATCGGCATGAAGTTCCAGGTGGGCGGTGTCGGCTATTATCCGACCTCCGGCTCTCCCTTCGTCCACATGGACGTCGGCGGCGTGCGCGCCTGGCCGCGCATGACCCGCAACGAACTCGCACGTCTCTTCCCGGACGGCAAGACCATGCACGTACCGTCCGACGGCAAGCCGTTGCCGGGCTATCAGCAGGCCGTTGCCGATTACAAGCGGCGCGTCGGCGCGTCAGCGATCGAGGTTGCCGGCGGCGGTGCCAAGGGACCGGGTGACGTCGCCCGCGGCAAGCGCAGCGGCAACCTCTTTGCCATGCTCTTCGGCGGTGGCGGCGACGAGGATGAAGAACCAGAGGCAATCGCCGCAGGCGCGGCGGACGACGGCGAAAGCGAGGCTCCGGCCAAGGCTCAGACCGCATCCGCGCCGGCTGGGCAGGAGGCGCTTCCGGGTGTCGCGGGTTCGGTCGCCGGCGAGACGTCGGAAGAACAGCAGAATATCAATGCACCGGTTCCGGCTGCCCGGCCGGCCTTCAAAGATACGCCGGCAAACGGTGGCGTAGCGGTTGCGCTTGTCGCGCCCGCGCAAAACAACGCCCAGGAGGCGCTGGCTGCCGCCATGCAGCAGACGCCGGCCGTGCCATCGGAATATGCGGATCTCAGCACGCTGAAGGTGCCGGTTCCGCAGATGCTTGACCGTCGCGATATGAATGCGCTGATAGCCAACGGAACGCTTGTGGCGTCCGCCGACGCCGCGGCCGAAGATGCTCAGGCGCTCGGTTTCGTGCCGGTGCCGGGAATGCGTCCGGCCGGGGAAGCCGCGCTTGCGGCCGTTGCCGATGCCGAGGTCGGTGTCCCGGCTTTCGCGGAACGTCCGGTCATGGCGTCCGCCGAGCCGCCGCGTGACACCGCTGCCCAGGCGGCGACGCGCGTTGCGCTTGCAGCGCCGACAACAGAACCCGAACCAACCGCACAGCCGATCGAAATGGCGGCGTATGCCCCCCGGTCGGATGCAAGTACGAAGGAATCGATCTTCGATAGTGCCTTCGACACGGAAGCCGAGGTGTCGGCAAAGGGCAGCCGGCCGAGGAGGCAGGATGCCGAGGCAGCCAGCCGCTCGTCTGTCCGCACGGAGCCGAAGCTCACGCAGAAGATCATCTCGGAATGGGCTCTCTCGACCGGTCGCGTCGCCACCCTGTCGAAACCGGTCAAGGCGCCACGCTTCGTCAGCAAGTCGCTGCGCGCAGCGCCGACGACGGTTTATGCCGCCGGCTTTACGAGTGGTGTGCGCGTAGTCGATACGGCGCGCTTCAGCGGCAATGCTGTGAACTTCATGGAAGTGAAGAAGTTCAGCACCAACTGATCGCCGCTGTTCTTAAGAAAACAAAAAAGCCCGCCGGCGTACCTGCGGGCTTTTTTTTGTTGGAATCCGTCGAGGAAGCTTATGCCGCGTCCTCGGCAGCAGGAACCATGCCCAGCGCCTGCAGATAGGTGTCGAGGATCGCTTCCTGTTCCATGCGCTCGTCATGGTCCTGCTTGCGAATGGAAATCACCTTGCGCAGGATCTTGGTATCGAAGCCCATTGCCTTGGCCTCGCCGTAGACATCCTTGATGTCGTCCGCGATGGTCTTTTTTTCCTCTTCCAGCCGTTCGATCCGTTCGATGAAAGCACGAAGCTGGTCGCGTGCGACGCCGTGAGCATCCGACATGGTCTTCTCCTTTTATGGGGAATGAATTTTCTTGGTGCTGTGACCTGCCGCGAACCGCCGCCGAGGTCAAGGGCGATTGCGCAACAACGGCGCTATTTCACGGAACACGATCCGGGAGAAGTGCGGCTCGCTTTCCACAGCCATCATGTCTCCCGCGCAAGTGGCACCGCCAGGAATGCTATTCTTTAGGGCGGTTGTGGTCGAAGGCGGCCTTCTGCTCGGCGGATGCCTCCGTCTGATGCCGCGCACGCCATTCCTCATACGGCATGCCGTAGATGATCTCGCGCGATTCCTCCTTGCTCATCTCTATGCCGGAGGCCTCGGCCGCCTCGCGATACCAATTGGAGAGGCAGTTGCGGCAGAAGCCGGCAAGGTTCATCAGATCGATATTCTGGACGTCGCTGCGCTCGCGCAGATGCGTCACGAGCCGCCGGAAGGCCGCGGCCTCGAAGGCGGTCTGCTGATCCTGGCTGAGTTTGGTCATAGGGTCTCCTTTCACAGCGCGTCCTATCAGACGCGCAAAGGACGTTGTAGCACTTTGAATTGCTGCATGTTTTATCCTTAGAATCGGCTGCGATTTAAGGAAACATGCCGTGGTCAGCCGTCATAAGCACCCGTGCGCGAGGGGTGGCGCTGATAGTCGTGCAGCTTCGGCAAGCCGTTGAGTTCCGTCAGGATGGGGGCGAGGCGCCGGGTCCAGGCGGCGACGCCGGCCGCGTCGGCGATCAGGTCCTGTCGGATCTCGATCAGCGCATGGGCAATGCCCGGCGTCATGCAATGCCGATACATGGTATCGCCACGCAGCGCCCCGTCATAGGGCTCGTTGTTGCCGACGGCGATATCGCCCGTTGCTTCGAGCCGTTCGATCAACGGAAACACAGCGCGCGGATCGTTGTCCCAGAGCACTGCGGCGTGCCACGGCCGGTCGACACCCTTCCAGGCCGGCGTGAAGGAATGAAGCGAGATGACCAGCGGCGCCTTGCCGCCTGCCGTGGCAGCCCGCGCGATGGTTTGGGAAACGGCGTGGTGGTAGGGGCGATGAAAGCGATTGAGCCTGTTCTCCCATTCCTCCTCCGTGATCGGATGATTGCCGGGGACGATTGCGCCGTCGGAGATCTTCATGATCAGAGTCGGGTCGTCCTCGCCGCGGTTCGGATCGATAAGCAGCCGCGAAAAGCAGCCGAGCACGGCCGGCGCATCGAGCGCCGCGGCCAATTCGCGTGTGAGCGGTTCGACGCCGATGTCATAGGCAATGTGTCGGGTGAAGGCGCTGTCGGGAAGGCCAAGTTTTCCATATTCCGGCGGGAGACGATTCATGGCGTGGTCGGCCAGAAGAACGAGACCATTCGCCGGATTGCCTTCAATGATCTCGTAAGGGTAATAGTGCTGCATGCCGCTCCTGCTTGATGTTGCGAACGCGAGTTCCTGATCGCATGCACAACGGCCATTCGCAAGAAAAAGGCGAAACTCTTGTGCCTTCTGTCACCAGAATGCCAATTGTAATCGATTAGTGTTGCGTTGACTTTCGGGGCTGGGCATCGCAAGAAAGTGCCACGCAAATCAAAACGGAGTTCCGTTGGAAGCCGTGTCTAGATATCCTTTTTCCAAAGCGAAACCGGGCCTGGGAACGTTCTGGGCTACCCTCCTGTTTTTGTTGGCAACCTCTGGGTCGTTTCTCGTCGCTGACGAGGCTCGTGCCGATTTTCGTGTCTGCAACGGTACGCAAACCCTGGTTGGCGTAGCGATCGGCTACCGCGCCAAGGATGGCTGGGTAACCGAAGGCTGGTGGCAGGTGCCGGCAACGACCTGCGCGACCCTGATCGAGGGCGAACTTCAATCCAGGTATTATTATCTCTACGCGGAAGATGCGGCTCGTGGCGGCCGCTGGACCGGCGGGGTCAACATGTGCGTCGCCGAGAACGAGTTCAAGATCACCGGCGTGCAGGACTGCTTCGCGCGCGGCTTTCAGCGAATGGGGTTCAAGGAATATGACACGGGGCGGCAGGGCAGCTGGATGGTTCAGCTTTCCGACACGCCCGGCACGCAGGAAAGCCAGAATTGATGAAGCGGAACAGAAAAGTCAAAATCCTCGCCACCCTCGGACCGGCGTCGTCCGACGAGCAGATGATCCAGAGGCTGCATGAGGCGGGAGCCGATCTTTTCCGTATCAACATGAGCCATGCGAGCCATGACGTCATGCGCTCGCTGATCGAGAAGATCCGTAGTGTCGAAGCCCGCTGCGGCCGACCGATCGGCATTCTGGCCGATCTCCAGGGTCCCAAGCTGCGCGTCGGCAAGTTTGCCGAGGGCAAGGTCGAGCTCAAGATCGGGCAGACCTTCACGCTCGACAACAAGGAGGTCCCCGGCGACAACACCCGCGTCTATCTTCCCCACCCGGAAATCCTCGAGGCGGTGAAACCCGGTGATCGCCTGCTGATCGACGATGGCAAGCTGCACCTCAGGGCCGAGAAGACGGACGGCAAGAGCATCGTCACGACCGTTGTCTCCGGTACGAGGATATCGGACCGCAAGGGCGTCAGCCTGCCCGACACGCTGCTCGGCGTCGGCGCGCTGACCGAAAAGGACCGCATCGATCTCGACGCCGTGCTGGCGACAGGGCAGGTCGATTGGGTGGCGCTCTCCTTTATCCAGCGGCCGGAAGATCTCGCGGAAGTCCGCAAGGTTGCCCGCGGCCGTGTCGGCCTGATGTCGAAGATCGAAAAGCCGCAGGCGATCGAGCGTATCGACGAGATCATCGAGCTTTCAGACGCGCTGATGGTGGCGCGCGGCGACCTCGGCGTGGAGATGCCGCTTGAATCCGTGCCCGGCCTGCAGAAGCAACTGACGCGCGCCTGTCGGCGTGCCGGCAAGCCGGTGGTCGTCGCCACCCAGATGCTGGAGTCGATGATTTCCTCGCCGGTCCCGACCCGCGCGGAAGTGTCCGACGTGGCCACGGCTGTGTTCGAGGGCGCTGACGCAGTGATGCTTTCCGCCGAATCTGCTTCCGGCGAGTATCCGGTCGAGGCGGTGTCGACCATGGCCTCGATCGCCAGCAACGTCGAGCGCGACCCGCATTATTCGGGCATCATCTATGCGCAGCGCACGCCGCCCGAGGCGACCGGCGCCGACGCCATTTCTCTCGCCGCCCACCAGATCGCCGAGACACTGAAGCTCGCGGCGATCGTCTGCTATACGTCATCCGGAGCAACCGGCCTGCGGGCCGCGCGCGAGCGGCCGCAAGTGCCGGTCATCGCGCTTTCGCCGATCGTCGAGACCGCAAGGCGCCTTTCGGTCGTCTGGGGCCTGCACTGCGTCGTCACCGAGGATGCGAAAGATCTCGACGACATGGTCAACCGGGCCTGCCGCATCGTCGCGGCGGAGGGTTTCGGGAAGCCGGGCGACCGCATCATCATCTCCGCCGGAGTCCCGCTCGGAACGCCGGGTGCCACCAACATGCTGCGCATCGCCTATATCGGCTCGGATGGGCTCACCGGCGTATAAGGCTTTTCCTGGATTGAAGCGTCGTTAGCCGCGAGGCGGGATTCGGCCCGCCGCGCCATCTCCTGGAGGTCGCGCGGCTTGCCTGCCAGTTTCTCGATCGCGGCAACGACGAGGTCGGTCACCACGTAATCCGGCTTGTGGCCGAGATTGGCGATCCATAACAGCTCCGATCCGGCAATGTCGCGCGCAAGGCCGCGCGCATGGATATCGGCCAGAACGATGGCGTCGCTGTCGCCGGTGATGACGACCGTCGGTGCCGCGATCTCGGCATAGCGCGGAGAGACACGCGTCACATAGGCGTGCAGGTTGGCAACGTCGATCGCATTGTTGAGAAAGGTCATCGGCCGTAGCACCAGATGCGGAGCGGTCTTGCCGATGTAGTCCAGCGGGCGCTCATTGGGTGAGAAGATCGAGCGTGTGGCGCTGTCGATGCGGCGCAGGCCGAGCGGGGTGGCGACCGTGTGGGCGAAGAGCCAGCCGAGACAAGGCAGCGTCGCCAACGAGAAGTACCAGTCGATTCCGCTAGGCCAGGGATGCGTCGCCGGTGCGAGCAGAACGACACCCGCGGTTCGTTCAGGGTGATGGAGCGCAAAAGTTGCGGCAATCGCAGCGCCGAAGGAATGGCCGACAACGATGGCGCGATCGATGCCGCGCCTTTCCATGAGTCTGGCGATCGCCTCCGCCTGACCGTCCGGCCAGCCATTGACGGTTCCGCCCCGCTCCGAATAACCGTGGCCCGGCCGGTCGACGAAAAGCAGTTCCGCCCGACCTTCGAGCGCCGGCCTGAAGGCATGCATCTGGTCGAGCAGGTTGCCGCCGGCGCCGTGGATGAAGACGACCGGCGGTAGATCGGGGCTGCCAGGCGCGGGGACGTGGACGCAGTTCATGCGGAAGCCACCGACATCGACAAGATCGCCCCTGTTTGGGAATCGTGCTGCGATCCTGCGAGCCTGGTAAAGACTGTAGGCAAACGGTACTGCGGCAAGGGCGGCGAGGATCAGTAGAGCCGGCAACATCAAGCGTCGATTTTACCCTTATTGCGTTCGGATCAGAACTCTTCGATCGCAAAGGGTGCGTTCTCAACGGTATCATTACCGAAAAAATTAGCCCGCTTGAAGTTCCCTTGAACGTAGCCTCTATCTCGAAAGGCCTCGATGACGTAATCGGCGCCCCCTGTCCGATGACTTGAAAAAGGGACCCCTAAATCGCGAAGACACTCGCACATGCGATAGATCGAAGGCGCGCTCGACGCATCATAGATATAAAGACCGTCGTTCAGTTCATCCGGTTTGAGACCCAACTCCGCGAACACTTGCTTGTCGTTCTCATCAGCGATCTGCACGCCGATATAATCGGACGACAAGATTGTCACTCTTGGGGGCCTTGGCATTCTATTTCCCGATCCGAAGTATTCGCCCAACTTTAAGATACCGGAAGGAAGGCGGTGGAGCCTCCGGGGTTTGTCAAGTCCGGCTGCCTGCGAGCTTCTCGGCCAGCTCGCCAAGCTGCTCCTGTGCCTTTCGATCCGACGGGTAGATGTCGAGGAACTGTTGCCAGGCGCGCATCGCCAGTTCGTCCTTGCCGGCGGCGCTGAGCATCGTGGCCATGCCCGCAAGGGCGCCGAAATGCCGTGGTTCGATCGCAAGCACACGATTTATGTCGGACATCGACTTACGATAGTTGCCCATTTGATAGTGCAAGGTGGCGCGGCGGTTCCAGCCTTCCACGTAAGTCGGAGCAAGCGCGATCACCTGATCGAGAATGTCCAGCGCAACGGGTTTCTTGTCGTCGGTGATCGCCTTGTCGGCCCATTGCATCAGGAGGTTCACGGTGGCGCTACCGGAATCCTGCCATTCCAGGCGGATGCGGTCTGCCACCTGCCGCGCCCTGGCTTCATCGCGTTCCTTCTTCAGGTCGGCGAACAGGGAATCGAGACGCTGTTGCGGTGTGGCGAGGTTTGCTGTTTCCGTTTGCGGCGCAGGCTCTGCTGCCCGGAGCGGATTGCCAGGGGAGACGGCGAGCGCGGCAAAACATGCCAGAATCGAGGTTACAAAAATACGCATGGCGGACATCGTAGCCCGCCATGGAACAAGATCAAATCAAATATGGGGGATCACCAGGGGCGACCCGCCAATCAGGCAGGGCAACGCAATCGCTGCCCCGGGGAGCATCAGCCCTGACGTGCCTTGAAGCGCGGGTTCTGCTTGTTGATGATGTAGACGCGGCCCTTGCGACGAACCAGACGGTTTTCGCGGTGGCGGGCCTTCAGCGACTTGAGCGAATTCTTGATCTTCATTTTCCTGATCCGCAGGTTTCGGGGAACGAAAATTCGCCCGGTAATCTCTAACAATCAAAAGCGCGCCATTCAGCGCGCTCTAAGTAAGGCAGGCACATACCGTGTCGCCCTTATTGTGTCAACCGCAAGACAGGGGATTTTCCTTTCGCACAGCGCAAATCTGTGGGCGTTCCCTCAGCTCAGGCGGGTGAAATGGCCCATCTTGCGGCCGGCACGTGCTTCGGCCTTGCCGTAAAGATGAACGAGCACGTTGCGTTCGGCAAGCAAACCTGGGACCTCGGCAATATCGTCGCCGATAAGATTCTGCATCACGCAATCCGAATGGCGCGACGGGTCGCCTAACGGTAGGCGCGCGATCGCGCGGATATGCTGCTCGAACTGCGAAACGACGCACGCAGCTTCCGTCCAATGGCCGGAATTGTGGACGCGCGGAGCGATCTCGTTGGCGACGACGCTGCCATCGGCCAGCACGAAGAACTCGACTCCGATCACGCCGACATAGCCGAGCGCGTCGAGGATGGCGGTCGCCGCCGCCCGCGCGGCGTCTGCCGTCGCGGCGCCAACCGACGCCGGCACGGTGGACGTGTGGAGGATGCCGTCCCGATGCACGTTCTCCGCCGGATCGAAGCAGGCGCTTCTGCCGTCGGGGCCGCGCGCAGCAATGATCGAGATCTCGCGCTCGAACGGTACGAAGCTTTCCAGGACGAGGGGCACCTGGCCCAGGGCCATGAAGGCGCCGGCAGGGTCGTCCGCGGTCGAGCGGAACACGCGCTGGCCCTTGCCGTCGTAGCCGAGCCGCCGGGTTTTGAGGACACCTGAGCCGCCGAAGTCGGCAAGTGCCAACTCCAGGTCGACCTGGCTGTCGACGGCGTGGAAGCGCGCCGTCGCAATGCCGCAGTCATTGATGAAACGCTTCTCCACGAGCCGGTCCTGCGCCACTTCCAAGGCTTTCGGCGGTGGGAAGACGGGGCGCGAGGCCGCCAACCTTATGGCTGCGGAGACGGGCACGTTTTCGAACTCGTAGGTGATGAGATCCGAGACCGCGGCGAGCTGGTCAAGCCCGTGCGCGTCGTCGTAAGGCGCGACGATCTGGGCGTTGGCGACCTGGGCAGCGGGACAGTCCGGCTGCGGTTCGAGAACGACGGTGCGGAAATTCAGGCGGGCAGCCGCCATCGCCAGCATGCGGCCGAGCTGACCGCCGCCAATGATGCCGATGGTCTTCATGCCTCGTCCACCGGGTACTCGGCTACCGAGACGGTCTGCTGTTCGCGCCAGTCGTCGAGGCGGTCGGCGAGATCGTCGTCGCCGAGTGCGAGGACGGCGGCGGCAAGCAGCGCCGCATTGATCGCTCCCGCCTTTCCGATCGCCAGCGTGCCGACCGGGATGCCGGCCGGCATCTGCACGATCGAAAGCAGGCTGTCCTGACCGGAAAGTGCTTTCGACTGCACCGGAACGCCGAAGACCGGCAGCGGCGTCATCGACGCGCACATGCCCGGCAGGTGCGCGGCGCCGCCGGCGCCGGCGATGATCACCTTGAAGCCTTCGTCACGTGCGCCCTTGGCGAAGCTCACGAGCCGGTCCGGCGTACGGTGCGCGGAAACGATCCGGGCCTCGTAGGCGATGTCGAGCGCTTCGAGCGTGTCGGCGGCGTTCTTCATCGTCTCCCAGTCCGACTGGCTTCCCATGATGATGGCGACGGGCGGGGTGGTCGTGTCTGTCACGTCGGTCTTGATCCGTTTCAGGCGATGATGTCGGGGATGATCTGGTCTTCGATCTTGGTGATCTTGTCCTTGATCGCCAGTTTCTTCTTCTTCATGCGCTGGATGCGCAAGGCGTCGCAGCCGGTCTCAATCATGGCATTGATGGCGACGTCGTAGTCTTCATGTTCCTGCCTCAGGCGCGCGATGGTCAGTCTGAGTTCGGCCTGGTCCTGGTCCGGCATGCAAAACGATCCCCATAAGCCCGGTCGCAATAGATCTGCGATCCGGAATTTTCATGCGCCGCTCTACCACATCTTGGGCGGTAACGGGAAGTTATCAGACGTCATCATTTCGCCTTCGACAAATGAAAAATGGCATGGCAGAGTAGTAAGGTTACAACCATGGAACATCCGGCATTTACCTGCCGGATGCAAGCAAAAGGAAGGGACTGCCAAATGACCATTGAGGCTCATCTTGCAACGCTTGAGAAAAAACATGGCGCCCTGGAACAGGAGCTCCACGCAGCTCTCAACTCACCGTCCTGCGAGGACGAGTTGATTAGCGATCTTAAGCGAAGGAAGCTGCGCATCAAGGACGAAATCGAAAGACTCCGTTCCTCGACTCACTGATTCTGAACGGTATTTCGGGTGGCGTTGTCTTCTTTTCCAGTGACAACGCAACAGGGTCAAGAACCAATCCCATCACGGAATATACGGAACACTCGACCGGGCCTGACGCCCGGTCTATTTCTGTCGGGCGACCGGTTCCAAGCGCCCTCATACATGTCGTTGTCCCAAAACCGCGACACGCTTCTGGCCGAAATGCATCAGGACCAGAACTGGTCAAGCCAAAGGTTCAGCCTGTCGAAGCCCGGCTTGTGGATCGTGTAGATCCGGCGCGTTCCGCTCGATGAAACCGACACGAGATTGCAGTCGAGCAGCGCCTTCAGGTGCTGCGACACGGCCGGGCGGCTGATGGGCAGGCCTTCGGCCAATTCGTTCACCGTCTTAGGTGCGCGTCGCAGTTCCTCCAGCAGGTAGCGCCGGTTCGGATCCGCGATGGCATCGAAAGGGTCCGCGATGGTCATGGCCGAACGTTAAGCGAATTCTCCATAAGCGGCAAGAAAATTGTGCGCTGCGGTATAAGCGGCCCTGCTCTGCAGCAATCCGCGAGGCGTCACCTGCCGGCCATGAGGCCCGCAAGGCCATCCCAGACGAGTCTCGATCCGGCGATAAAGGCCATCGAGTACATGAAGGGATAGAAGATCTGGGGCTTCATCCGCCGGACGATCCAGGCGCCGCAGGCAGTCGCCACCATTGCCAGCGGGAAAAGCGTGGCAGATGTCTTCAGATTGCTGATATCGAGCTGGCCGAGGGCGAAATAGGGAATGAGTTTCACGGCGTTCAGAACCGCGAAGAAGCGCACGATGGTGCCTGTATACTCACGCGGATCGAGCTTCAGCGGCAACGCATAGATCTGAAAAGGCGGGCCGCCGGCATGGGCGACGAAGCTGCCGTAACCGGCAAAGGAGCCCCAGAGCGCGGCGGGGCCGGCGCGCTGCTTCTTGGGGCTGATCGGGGCACCATTGCGGCTGCGCCAGACGGTATAGACATAGCGCAGCACGAAGAGGACGGTGATGAGGCCGATGATCAGCCTCAAGACGTCGCGCGGCACATAGGCGGAGGTCGCCCAGCCGATGGCGATGCCGGCGATCGCGCCGGGCAGCAGCATCGTGAGCGTTTTCTTGTCGCCGTGTTTGCGCCAGATCCAGAGGGAGACGATATCCATGGCGATGAGGATCGGCAGCAACAGCGCGGCTGCCTGGACCGGCGATACCGCCATCGACAGGATCGGAACGCCCATCAACGAAAGCGCCTCGCCCATGCCGCCCTTACTGAGGCCGACGAGCAGGACTGCGGGGATGGCGACGAGATAGAAGTCGAAACCGGGAAGCATGAGTGGCGGTTGATCCTTTTGTCATCTCCGTCTATCGGTTTTCCCGAACGAAATCGAGTGGCGGCTTTCGCTCCTGCAGCGCCGCGCGTCCAATCGGACGCGCTAAGGTTGCTGTAGCACTTTGAAGTGCTGCATGATTTTGTCCTTAAATCGATTCCGATTTGAGGAATCATGCAGTGAAGCAGATGCCGCCAGGAACGGATACCATGAGCAATGTAGAAAACCGCTGCCGCCTTGTGCTGGTCGTGCCGGATATGCCGGATCCTGTCCAGCGTTCGAAGGTGCTCGCCGACGCACTGAGGGGAGGCGACGTGGCGTCCGTCATCCTGCCGCAGTACGGCCTCAGCGACGCCGCGTTCCAGCAGCACGCCGAGCTGTTGGTGCCGGTGATCCAGAAGGCGGGGGCGGCGGCGCTGATCGAGGGTGACACGCGCGTCGCGGGACGCGCCAAGGCGGATGGCCTGCATATCGTCGGAGGACCCGACGTGCTCGGCGATGCGATCGAGAAACACACGCCGAAGCTGATCGTTGGAGGCGGCAATGCCTCCGACCGCCACCATGCGCTCGAAATCGGCGAACTCAGGCCGGATTACGTCTTCTTCGGTCGCACCGATGGCGACATCAAGCCGGAACCGCATCCGAAAAATCTGGCACTTGCCGAATGGTGGGCGTCGATAATCGAGATCCCCTGCGTCGTCATGGGCGGCACGGATCCGCAGTCAGCGCTTGCGGTCGCCGAAACCGGGGCGGAATTCGTGGCGCTTCGTCTCGCCGTCTTTGGCGAACCGGACCAGGCGCCGGCGGTTGTCGCTGCCGTCAACGCGCTGCTTGACGAAAAAGCGCCACGGTTTGAAGATTAAGACGATCCGATGTTGAGCCGCTTGTCGTCGAAGCCCAGCCGGGCTGCAGTCCTTCTTATGGCCGTCGCTCTCGCGGCGACGCCGGTTCGCGCGCAGCAGCCGGCGGCGGGCGCGCCCGCGGACGAGGGGAATGTGCCAAAGCGCGGGCGGATCACACCCTTCAACGGGGCGATCCTGCCGGAAGGTGCGGCTCCGCAGCAGAACCTCGAGACCGAGGCGCCCAAAAAGACGAAGGCCGGAGATGGCAGCAAGCCGTCGGAGGGCGTCAATGTCATCGACCGAATGGGCGCGCAATTGCCGGCGCTTCCGGCGGAAAAGCCGTTCACCGGAAAAGTCGACGATGCCTACGGCGCTTTCCAGCGCGGCTACTATCTGACCGCGATGGATCTGGCGCTGCCGCGAGCGCAGCTCGGCGATCCGGCTGCCCAGACGCTGGTCGCATCGATCCTGGAGCAGGGCCTTGGCGTTGCGCGCAATGCCAAGGAGGCGGCTTTCTGGTACGGACAGGCTGCGGATAACGGCGATCCGGCGGCCATGTTCAAGTATGCCCTGATCCTGATGGAGGGGCGCTACGTCAAGCGCGACAGAAAGAAATCCGAAGAGCTGATGAAGAAGGCGGCCGATCTCGGCAATGCTTCGGCCCAGTTCAATTATGGGCAAACGCTGGTTGCCGACATGCCGGGCGAGAAGGGCCTGAAGGCGGCAATGCCCTATTACGAGAAATCCGCCGAGCAGGGCATCGCCGATGCGCAATACGCCCTCTCGCAGATCTATATTAATGTCGACGGCATAGAGGAGAACAAGCGCGCGCGTGCCCGCGAATGGCTGCAGCGCGCCGCCCGAGCCGGTTACGATACCGCACAACTCGACATCGCCATCTGGTTCGTCGAAGGCATCGCCGGCGACCGCAACCTCGAAGAAGGCTTCGCCTGGATGAAGCGCGCGGCGGAAAGCGGCAATGTCGTAGCGCAGAACCGGCTGTCGCACCTTTATGTCAATGCGATCGGCACGCGCCCGGATCCGGTCGAGGCTGCGAAGTGGTATGTGCTGTCGCGCCGCGCCGGCCTCAAGGACGATGCGCTTGAGGACTTCTATCTCGGCCTCAACGAAACGCAGCAGAAATCCGCGCTCGCAGCGGCGAACAAGTTTCGCTCTTCCTGACGCGGGTCGCCTAAGGCGGCGGTCGCGGATGTCGTTTGCCGGCGGCAATGCTATTTCGCTTGAACTTTGGCGGCTTTTGTGGTCTTGAAGCCGCGGTTTTGTCCGCAGCCTCCATTTCTGACTTCGGCCCCGCGGACGGAGTGCCTTCACTCGGTTTTTTGACGACGAAACTCGCAGCTTCGCTCACGCCAGGCGCGGCCGACTGCATGTTTCCCTAAATCGTAGCGATTTAAGGATAAAACATGCAGCAGTTCAAAAGTGCTACCGCGACCTTTGTGCGTCTGAAAGACGTACGGCGCTGTAGGCGGGATACGTCAGCAGGTTCAATGTCCGGTTCGAGATGGCTCGGCCGGCCTTCGCTATAAGGATCGCCACATGGCCCGTTCTGCCCTTCTCAATGTCATGGTCCAGGCCGCCTTCAAGGCCGGCAAGTCGCTGGCGCGCGATTTCGGCGAAGTGCAGAACCTCCAGGTCTCACTGAAGGGACCGGGCGACTATGTTTCCCAGGCCGACCGCAAGGCCGAACGGATCATCCGCGAAGAGCTGCTGAAGGCGAGGCCGACCTATGGCTTCCTCGGCGAAGAGGGCGAGGAGATCAAGGGGACCGACGGCGCGCATCGCTGGATCGTTGATCCGCTCGACGGCACCACCAACTTCCTGCATGGCATCCCGCATTTTGCCGTTTCGATTGCGCTGGAGCGTCAAGGCGAGATCGTCGGTGCCGTCGTCTTCAATCCGGCAACGGATGAACTCTATACCGCCGAGAAGGGCGGTGGTGCTTTCCTCAACGACCGCCGGCTGCGCGTCGGCGCCCGCAAGAATCTTTCGGATGCCGTCATCGCCACCGGGACACCGCATCTCGGCCGCGGCAATCACGGCAAATATCTGATCGAACTTCGCCATGTCATGGGCGAAGTCGCCGGCATCCGTCGTTTCGGTTCCGCCTCGCTCGATCTCGCCTACGTGGCCGCAGGCCGCTATGACGGCTACTGGGAACGGGACCTCGCCGCGTGGGATATTGCGGCCGGCATCCTGCTCATCCGCGAGGCCGGCGGCTGGGCAACCGACGTTGACGGCGGCAGCAAGCCGGTCGAGGACGGCTCTGTCCTTTGCGGCAATGAATATATCGTCAAGGCGCTGCGTGACGTGATCCATCGCCCGATTCCGGCGAAGTAAACAACCACCTTCTTGTTAGACTTTGCAGCCTCCGGTGCGTTATGTCCCGGGGGCCTTCGTTTTCCCTTCAATTTGGCGCAAAGTTCCACTAGTCTCCGGGCCGGTGCGGTGCCGTGCCGCCGCTGACGGCGCAATTCTCGAGTCGGACTTGATTTCGAGAAATGCCGCGGCAATTCAAAGTGTTGCGGCAACCCTTGCGTGTCTGAGGGGGCGCGGTGCTGGAGTGAACCCGGGAGTCTGGCTAACCTATGACGAAACTGAATCTGTCCGGATGGAACGGTCGGGAGAGCGTGGAGGAGAACTACAATCCGCACAAGCTTTCGAGCCCCATGCCCTATTTCTGGACGATGGTCCTTTTCCTGATCATCGTCGGTTTCGTCGCTGCCATTCTCTTCCGGCAGGCTCGTGACGCCTTCGCCGGCAATCCGGGCCTCAATGGGCTCATTCTCGGCGTTCTGCTGATCGGCATTCTGCTCGCCTTCAACCACGTCCTGGGCTTGAGGCCCGAGGTCCGCTGGTTCAACTCCTTTCGTGCGGCCGGAAGCGCCGACAAGGTCGGACGCGATCCGGTCCTGCTCGCGCCAATGCGGTCGCTGATCGGCGGTCGCCAGACGACCGCGATCTCCACGATCGCGTTGCGCTCGATTCTTGATTCCATTGCGACGCGTCTCGACGAATCGCGCGACATAACCCGGTATCTCGCCGGTCTTCTCGTCTTCCTCGGCCTGCTCGGCACCTTTTGGGGTTTGCTCGGTACGATCGGCTCGATCAACACCGTCATCCAGTCCCTGGACGCTGGCAGCGGCACTACGGAAGATTTGCTGGGCTCGCTGAAGAGCGGCTTGTCCGCGCCGCTCAGCGGCATGGGAACCGCTTTTTCCGCTTCACTCTTCGGCCTTTCCGGATCGCTGATCGTCGGTTTCCTCGACTTGCAGGCCGGCCGCGCCCAGAACCGCTTCTATACGGAACTCGAAAACTGGCTTTCCTCGGTGACCGATGTGGGATCGGGGATCTCCTCGCCGATCAGCATTCCCGGAGAGCCGTCCGTCGAGGAGCTGCGCCGTCTGACCGATCAGCTCACGCGGCTGAACCAGGAGGGCGGCGCAAATCATCGCACGACGGCCGCAATGGCCTCATTGGCCGAGGGCATCCAGGGCCTTGTCAAGAATATGCGCGGCGAGCAGCAGATGCTCCGAGACTGGATCGAAGCGCAACAGGAGGAAGCGAAGGCGATGCGCAAGACGCTCGACAAGCTGACATCGCGCATCGGCCAGGCCGAAAGGATCGCCGTGCATGGCGAGAAGTCGATTGCGCAGCTCAGCCGCGTAGACGAGAGCGGAGGCGACTGAGCCCATGGCCCTTGCCCGCAAAGGTCGCAGTCACCGAACGATCGATTATTGGCCGGGCTTCGTCGACGCGCTGTCGACGTTGCTGATGGCGATCATGTTTCTCTTGAGCGTCTTCGTGCTGGCGCAGTTCCTGCTTGGGCGGGAAATCAGCGGCAAGGACGAAGTGCTGAACCGGTTGAACAGCCAGATCAACGAGCTGACGCAGCTTCTAGCGCTGGAAAAGAGCGGTAAACAGGACCTCGAGGATTCGCTTGCCAACCTGCAGGCCTCGCTTACCCAGTCCGAAGACGAGCGCTCGCGCCTGCAGGCGCTGCTCGACCAAGGCGCTGGCAGCACCGAAGCGGCCAACCAGAAGATCGGCCGGCTGGGATCAGAACTGGAGGCCGAGCAGCAGGTCAGCGCGCGTGCAATGAGCCAGATCGAGCTCCTCAACCAGCAGATTGCCGCGCTGCGCAACCAGATCGCGGCGATCGAAGGGGCGCTTCAGGCGTCGGAGGCAAAGGATCAGGCATCCCAGGCCAAGATCGCCGATCTCGGCCGCCGCCTGAATGTCGCGCTTGCCCAGCGCGTGCAGGAGCTTAACCGCTACCGGTCCGACTTTTTCGGTCGACTGCGGGAAATCCTTTCCGACCGCGAAAACATCCGCATCGTCGGCGACCGTTTCGTCTTCCAGTCGGAAGTGCTCTTCCCGTCGGGCAGCAGCGACCTCAATCCGGAGGGCCAGGCGGAAATGGCGAAACTCGCCACGGCGCTTCTCGATCTCGCGAAGGAAATCCCCGCGGAGATCAACTGGGTCCTGCGCGTCGATGGCCATACCGATAATGTACAGCTCTCGGGATCCGGCCGTTTTGCCGACAACTGGGAACTGTCTTCGGCCCGCGCGACATCGGTCGTGAAGTTCCTGATGTCCAGGGGCGTGCCGGCGGACCGGCTGGTGGCCGCAGGCTTCGGCGAATTTCAGCCGATCGCCGAGGGAGAGAACCCTGAAGCTCGGGCACAGAACCGGCGTATCGAGCTGAAGCTGACAGAGAAATAGTCGCGCCTCCGAGCCCTTGTATTGACCTTGACGTCTGCGTAACAGTTACGTCGAAGGATGCGGGGGGAGGGCGCCTTTCATGGATTGTGATGTGCTGGTCATCGGTGCGGGCCTTGCCGGCCTCGTGGCGGCGTCCGAAGCTGCGGCCCGCGGCCGCAAGGTGATCGTTCTCGACCAGGAGGGGGAACAAAATCTCGGCGGCCAGGCTTTCTGGTCGCTCGGAGGACTGTTCTTCATCGACAGTCCCGAGCAGCGACGCATGGGAATTCGCGATCATCCCGATCTTGCGCGCCAGGACTGGATGGGTTCGTCGCAATTCGATCGGCCGGAAGATCATTGGCCGCGGCTGTGGGCTGATGCCTATCTCGACTTCGCCGCCGGCGAGAAACGCGCCTGGCTCCATTCGCTTGGGCTTCGCTGGTTCCCGGTGGTCGGCTGGGCCGAACGCGGAGGGGGGCTCGCCCATGGTCATGGCAATTCGGTCCCGCGTTTTCACGTGACCTGGGGCACCGGCCCGGCCGTTCTCGAACCTTTTGTCCGACTTGCCCGGGAAGCGGAAAGCCGCGGCTTGCTGCGATTCCGCTTCCGCCACCGGGTGGACGAGTTGGTGACGACCGATGGTGCGGTAACAGGCGCCCGCGGGGCGATCCTCAAGGCGGATCCGGTGGCGCGTGGCGAGCGCAGCGCCCGCGACGTCGTCGGCGACTTCGAGATCTCGGCCGGAGCGGTCATCGTCAGCTCCGGCGGCATCGGCGGCAATCACGAGCTCGTGCGCCGAAACTGGCCGCGCAAGCGCCTCGGGCAACCTCCGGCGACAATGGTGAGCGGCGTACCGCATCACGTCGACGGCCGTATGCTCGAAATCGCAGCGCAAGCGCGCGGTTCCGTCATCAACGCCGACCGCATGTGGCACTACACCGAGGGTCTCAGGAATTTTGACCCGATCTGGCCGGATCACGGCATTCGCATTCTGCCGGGGCCGTCTTCGTTCTGGTGCGATGCCGACGGCAACCGCTTTGCAGCACCTGCAATGCCGGGTTTCGACACGCTCGGCACTCTGGAGGCGATCCGCCGCAGCGGCCACGACTACAGCTGGTTCATCCTGACAAGAGCGATCATCAAGAAGGAATTTGCCCTTTCCGGATCGGAGCAGAACCCCGATCTGACCGGAAAGAGCCTGGCGCTTCTTCTGAAGCGGCTCGGCAAAAATCCACCCGGCCCGGTCCAGGCCTTCATGGACAAGGGCGAGGACTTCATCGTCCGCGACCGGCTGGAAGATCTTGTCGAGGCGATGAACCGGCTTTCCGGCGAGAACCGGCTTTCGGCCTCCCATCTGAGAGGCCAGGTCGAGGCTCGCGACCGCGAGATCGCCAATCCCTTCTCCAAGGACGCCCAGGTGATTGCGATCCGCGGGGCGCGGGCCTATCGCGGCGACCGCTTGCTGCGAACCGCAAAGCCGCACCGCCTTCTTGACCCGAAGGCCGGTCCGCTGATCGCCGTTCGGCTGCACATTCTGACGCGCAAGACGCTCGGCGGCCTGCAGACCAATCTCGCGGGGCAGGTGCTGGAGATTTCGGGCGAACCGGTTCCGGGCCTCTATGCGGCGGGCGAGGTGGCCGGCTTCGGTGGTGGCGGGATGCATGGGTACAACGCGCTCGAGGGGACCTTCCTCGGCGGCTGCATCTTTTCCGGCCGCGCCGCCGGGCGCAATGCGGGCGCGGATGTTTGAGTCATTTGCCCCTCACCCTAACCCTCTCCCGGTAAAGACGGGGAGAGGGACCGGGAGCCGGTGGCTCGGCTCTGCTTCCCACAAACGCATTGATTGGGCGTGCGCGCGAGTCCCTTCTCCCCGCCTGCGGGGAGAAGGTGGCGGCAGCCGGATGAGGGGCGTTCTCAGGGAGCGCGGTTCGACTCGAGCGGGATGAGGAAAAGTGTGTGCGGTTTTCCGCCCGCATCCCGCGTCTCAACTCACTAGAATCGATCACGTTTATGATTTTGGGTCGATTCGACCCAAAATCATCTTGATCTAGAGCATCCCGCTTTCAAGTGGAATCACTGAAAGCGGATAAGATGCTCTAGAATCAAAGTGCTAGAGAGTCCTTTGTGCGTTCACTTGAACGCACAGCGCTCTAAGGGTCAATCCATCTGGATGTTGGCGTCGCGAACGACCGGAGTCCATTTCGCAAGCTCGGCCTTGACGTGGGCGCCGAGCTCCTCGGGCGTCGAGCCGACGATCTTGGCGCTGAACTCCTCCATGCGCTTCTGGACCGCCGGATCGGCAAGCGCCTTCTTCGCCGACTCGTTCAATCGCGCGATCACCGGCTGAGGCGTGTTGGCCGGCGCAAAGAGCGCGTTCCAGGTATAGGTCTCGTAACCCGGAATACCGGATTCGGCGATGGTCGGGATATCGGGGAACGACGGCGCGCGTTCGGCGGTGGTGACCGCGAGCGCCCGCAGGGTCCCGGCCTTGATATGTCCCGACGACGAGGGAAGGTTGTCGAACATGATCGGGACCTGGTTGCCGATGACGTCGTTCAGCGCCGGCCCGGAGCCCTTGTAGGGGATGTGCTGCATCTCAACGCCGGCCATCTTCTTGAAGAGCTCGCCCGAGAGGTGGAGCGGCGTGCCGTTGCCGGAAGAGGCGTAGCTGTATTGGTCCGGAGCCGCCTTGAGCAGGGCGAGCAATTCCTGGACATTCTTGGCCGGCAGTTCCGGATTGACGACCAGTACATTCGGAACGACGACGAGGAGCGAGATGGGTGCGAAATCCTTCTCGGGGTCGTAAGGTTTGGTCTTCAGGATCAGCGGGTTGAGCGCGTGAGTCGCGACCGTGGCCATGAGGATCGTATAGCCGTCCGGATCGGCGCGCGCGACATTGGCCGCCCCGAGATTGCCACCGGCACCCGCCACGTTCTGGACAATCACCTGCTGGCCGAGGTCTTCCGACATCTTCTGGGCAATGATTCTCGCGACCACGTCGGTCGAGCCACCGGCAGCGAAGGGGACGACCAGGGTTATTGGCCGCTCCGGAAAGTCCTGCGCTTGCGTCGTCGTGCCAAGGCTTAGCGCGGAAAGCACAGTAAGGCCGAAGGCGATGGCGGCGCGGCGGGTCAGTTTCGTGAATGCCATGCGGAAAATCCTCCCAATTTCGTCGGTGACGATGCCGGCTGCGAAAGGCCGGGTCCTTAACAATAGGGTTCGGCTCCCGCAGTGCAATGGCGGAGGGTGGATCAGCCGCGGTTGGACGACGAAAGTCTAACTTCGCGCCGCCACGAAGAGCGCTTCCGCGCCGTGGTCGAACTGCAGCCGGGCGAGTTTCGCGTAAAGGCCACCCTGGCGGATCAGTGATGCGTGGGTGCCTTCCTCGACGACGCGGCCGTGATCCATGACGAGGATGCGGTCGGCCTTGAGCACGGTCGCCAGCCGATGGGCGATGACGATGGTCGTACGCTGCCGCATCAGGCCGTCGAGCGCGGTCTGCACCAACGTCTCGCTCTCGGCGTCGAGCGCCGAGGTTGCCTCGTCCAGGAGAAGGATCGGCGCGTTCCGGAGGATTGCCCGGGCGATCGCGATACGCTGGCGCTGACCCCCGGAAAGTGTCACCCCGCGCTCGCCGACCTCCGTGTCGTAGCCCCGGTCCAGCTTCGCGATGAATTCGTCGGCCTGAGCGGCGACGGCTGCTGCGCGCACGGCTTCCCGGCTCGCATCCGCTGCGCCGAAGGCAATGTTATCGTGCACGGAGGCGGCGAAGATCGTCACGTCCTGCGGCACGATGGCCATGCGATCACGCAAGTCCTTGGGGTCGACCGTGCGGGGGTCGACGCCGTCTACCGTGATCGTGCCTTTGACCGGATCATAGTAGCGCAGGAGCATCGAGAAGACCGTGCTTTTGCCCGCGCCCGAGGGGCCGACGATGGCGACGGTTTCTCCAGGCTGGACCGCAAAACTCAGACCGTTCAGGCTCTTGTAATCCGGACGGGCAGGATAGGCGAAGTGGACATCGGCAAACGCGATGGCTCCCTGCGCCGGCACCGGCATGGCGACCGGATGCTCGGGCGCCTGGATCTGCGGTACCTCGGTCAGCAGTTCGTTGAGGCGCTCGGCGGCACCCGCCGCCTGCGATAGCTCGCCCCACACTTCAGAAAGCGCACCGAGGCTCCCGGCGGCGAAGACCGAATAGAGCAGGAACTGGCCGAGCGTGCCTGCCGAGAGCGTGCCCGCAAGCACGTCGCGCGCGCCGAACCAGAGCACCGCGACGACGCTGCCGAACACCATGGTGATGGCAAAGCCAGTCAGGATCGACCGCGCCCTGATCGCCGCGCGGGCGGCGCCATAGGCGTCTTCCACCGCGCTGCCGAAATGCCGGTTGGCGCTTTCCTCGCCGTTGAAGGCCTGAACTGTGCGGGCTGCGGCGATTGCCTCGCCGGCATAGGCGGAGGCTGTGGCAAGGGTGTCCTGCGCCTCGCGCGAGCGCCGGCGGACGGACCGGCCGAAACCGACGAGAGGGAAGACGATGACCGGGATCGCGGCAAGCACGAGGCTCGAAAGCTTCGGGCTGGTATAGATCATCATGCCGATCGCTCCGAGACACAGGATCAGATTGCGCAGCGCCACCGAGGCGGTGGCGCCAACGGCAGACTTGATCTGCGTCGTATCGGCGGTCAGGCGCGAAACGATCTCCCCGGACTGGTTGACATCGAAGAAGGAGGCGGAGAGCCGCGTGACCTTCGCGAAGACATCGCGGCGGAGATCGGCAACGATCCGCTCGCCGAGCGAGATGACGAAGTAGTAGCGCGCGGCGCTGGCGAGCGCGAGAACAACGGCCAGCACCATCAGCATGGAGAAATACGTGTTGATGAAGCCGGAATCGGAATTGGTGAAGCCGTTGTCGATCATCCGCCGGACGGCCAACGGCAGGGTCAGCGTGGTGACGGCGGCGACCGTCAGCGAGATCGCCGCTCCGACCACCAGCCGGCGATAGCGCGCGAGGTACGGCAGCACGGTGGCCAGCGGGCGAATGGATCTGCGTGCTGGCCGTTGGTTTTCTCGTCTGGACACATGACCCCCGATCGCCTGCAGCGCCGCGCGTCCGATCGGACGCGCTAAGGTCGCTGTAGCACTTTGAAATGCTGCATGATTTTGTCCTCAAATCGATTCCGATTTAAGGAATCATGCAGTGGCGCGGAAGGGCTTTCCTGATAAGTCTTCCGCGCGGCACTTGTTATCCCGCAGACCTTCATGTATAGGCACGGCATCGAATTGGGGAGCCGTAGCCCAGTGGTGGTCTGCGGCTTCATTTACGTGTTCGGTCCCAAAGTCGCAATGCCTTGCGACAATTGGACCCTGGAACTCTAGGAAGATTGTTATGAAGGCAGACATCCATCCCGACTACCACATGATCAAGGTGGTCATGACCGACGGCACCGAATACGAAACCCGCTCGACCTGGGGTTCGGAAGGCGCCACCATGAACCTGGAAATCGATCCGAAGTCGCATCCGGCCTGGACCGGTGGCAGCCAGCAGCTCGTCGACCGCGGCGGCCGCGTCTCCAAGTTCAAGAAGCGCTTCGAAGGCCTCGGCCTCTGATCGCTCGCCTTTCCGGCGTGTTCGAAGCCCGGCTCCGCCGGGCTTTTTTGTTGTTTGCCGCAAACCCTTCTCTCCAGATGCAGTAGCCAAACTAAAAACCCGGCGCGCGGCCGGGTTCAAGGTTGCCTGGGGAGATCAGGTTGCCGGTGTCAGTTGGTGCCGAAGGCGGTCTGCAGCAGCTTGATCTGCGCCTTGACGCCGTTCTGGTTGTCAGGAACGAAGGTCGTCGCCTCCTGCGGCCGGTAAATCTCGCGGTCGAGTATGGCGACGCGGTTCTGCAAACGGAGCGACCGTTCGATCAGATCGCGGAATGTCTCGGGGAGGTCGTTCCAGCCCGGCGCGTTGCGATCGACGTTGAAGCTGTCGAGGCGAACCTTGCTCTTTTCCGAGAGAACCTGGTCACGGCTCATTTCGCCGTTGTTGACGGCGCGCTGAAGAAGGAGCCAGGAAGCCATTTGCATCAGCCGCGTGGTAAGCCGCATCGACTCTGCGGCGTAGAGCACCGAGGCCATGCGCGGCAGCGCCTTGGAGGCCAGACGGCCCGGCCCGTCGAGATAGCTCGCGGTTTCCTCGACCAGGCCCATGCCTTCTGCATAGAGCGCCTTGAACTGCGCCGAGGACGCAGCGTGTCCCGCGAAGCTGACGGTATTCAATCCTCTCTCGGACATGGCCTGTTTTCCCTGGTTCAAACGCATCACGGTCAGGTAACGGGCGACTCCGGGAAAGCTCCCCTGGTCCCCTTATGGTTGAAGAATGATCCCATACCGTATTCCGCGCAAGGGTATTCTTAAGAAAGGGTTAATCTCCACAATTCTTTGAAATACCCTGTTCGCTACTGCATGATTCCTCAAATCGGAGTCGGTTTGCCGACAAAATCATGCAGCACTTCAAAGTGCTTCAGCGTCCCTTGCGGTCCAAAAGGCCCCGGCGCTGAAGACAAAAAAAGAGCCGCGAAAAGCGGCTCTCAAGGTAAAACAGGGAGAAAAATCAGACCCATTCGCCAGTCGGAGAAAATGTCTGAGTCCGGGGGAACCGGATAATCTGACAATCGCCGAAAATGCTTAATTTGCCGTTAAGTTACTTTCATATCGGGTCACGAAGCCGGAAGCGTCGCGACCTAGCGAAACAGCTTGTCGGCCGCCGACCTGCTTGCCGACTTGCGGTCCCGCTCGGCCTCCAATCGCGCAATCTCCTCCGTCAAGAGCGCGATGCGCGCCGTCAGTTCATCGACAGAGAGCAGCGACAGGTCGCTGCCGATCTCGTGGGCTGTTTTCTTCTTTGGAAGGTCGTCGTCAAACAGGCTCATTCGATCTCTCCTCTTCCTCGGGGTTGTCGCTCACATCCTCGTCGCGCAGCTCGTCCAGCGGCGCGGCACGCGGTGAAAGTTGCAGGCTTTCCGGTGTCGTCGGAGTACCGGCATTGACCGGCGTGAAGGCGTCGCGCTCGGCGACCGGAACGGGCGCACGCCGGCGGCTGCGGACCATCGCGTAGGCCGTGATCAAAATATGCGCGCAGGCCGTGATCATGAATAGGCCGTAGGGCCCCGTCGCGGTCATCACCGGTCCGCCGATCGTCGGGCCGATGATCGTGCCAATGCCGTAGAGCAGCAAGAGGCCGCCCGAAACCTTGACGAATTCTTCCGGCGTGGCGAAGTCGTTGGCGTGGGAGACCGCGATCGGATAGAGCGCATTGGCGGCGGCACCGTAGACGGCGATCAGCGTCAAGACGATCCAGACCTGGTTCGGTTCGACGAGGAAGATCAGAAGGCCCGCAAGCGCGCCGACGCCGGCCAGCACGGCCAGCACGTAACGCCGGTCGACACGGTCAGAAATACGCCCCGCAGGCAACTGCATGACGGCTCCCGAAAAGATTGCCACGCTCATCATCGTCGCGACGGTGCTGTCGGAAAGACCGGCCTGGCGACCGAAGACGGCGCCGAGCGTACCGAAGGCGCCGTTGGCGATGCCGACCAACAGGATGCCAAGAAAGGAGACCGGCGAATTGCGATAGAGGCCGCGCAGGTCGAGCCGGACCTGTTTCAGCGGTTGCGGCGTGGCGGCCTTGGAGAGCAGCGTCGGCAGCATTGCGACGCAATAGAGAATGCCACAGATCATGAAAAAGAAGGTCGTCGTCGTCTCGCCGAACGGAATCATCATCTGACCGCCGACGACTCCGAAAAGCGTGATTGCGATATAGAGCGAGAAGATCACGCCACGGCTTTCATTGGTGGCGCGCTCGTTCAGCCAGCTTTCGATGATCATCGACGTGCCCGCTGTCGCAAAACCGGTGACCGCGCGCAATGCAACCCACCAGATCGGATCGATCATGATGCCGGTGAGCAGTGAGATGATTGCGATCAAGGCCGTGAAGACGCTAAAGGCGCGCACGTGGCCGATCCGCTTGACGACGTTCGGTGCGAAGAAGCAGCCGAGAACGAAGCCCGAGGCCCAGGATGTGCCAAGAAGACCGAGAATGGTTGTTGGATATCCTTCGGCCGTGCCGCGGACCGGCAGGAGCAGGCTCTGCAGACCGTTTCCGAGAAAGAGAAACAGGGTGCCAAGCAGGAGTGCGGTGACGGGAAGCAGGTTCTTTCTCATCATCAATCCGAAAATCGTTCTGCCGTCTGCAAGCTAGGGGCGAGTTCCCGCAATTGCTACTGCATGATTCCTTAAATCGGAATCGGTTTAAGGAGTCATGCAGCACTTCAAAGTGCTAAGCGACCTTTGCGCGTCCGATTGGACGCGCGGCGCTGTAGCCGGATTTTGTGCCACCTGTCATTGCAAATCGGCGGCGGAAACAATAGCCCTCTATGCGACGAAAAGTGACGACGATATGGCGCGAAGGGAAGTGATGGCGAAAAGTGCACAGGCGCTTTCCGCTGCATCCCGTTTTGCCATCCGGTCCGTCACTGCGAACAGAGCTTTGCGGGAATGAACGAATGTCGAAAATCCTGATGGCACTCCTGCTGCTCGCGATGTGCGTTCAAGCCATCAAGCCACTCGGCTTCCCGGGGCTCCGGCAACGCCGCGATTTCTGGAAGATCGCAGTTTTCGCGATCGCGGTTATGATGATCACAGTGCTTGTGCGGCCGTAGCTGCCCGGACGTGTTTTTCAAGCGGCAGTACCCGGGGTGGTTGAGACCTCACGGAACCGTTCCATTTGAAACAGATCCGCCTTGGATGCCGCGCTATTCTGATGGGGAAGGTGCGGAAGTATCCGCACGACATCCAGACTATAAAGGGCTAAGTTAGCTTGTTCGGACACAAGATGAAAATCGAGGGTCTCTTGGAACGTCGTCTGACCGCCATCCTCGCTGCCGATGTCGTGGGTTACAGCCGTCTCATGGGTACCGACGAAGCCGGCACGTTGGCAGCGATGAAAAGACATCGCCGCGAGTTCCTGGAGCCCAAGATCGCAAACCACAAGGGACGTGTCGTCAAGCTTGCGGGCGACAGCATGCTCGTCGAATTCTCGAGTGTGGTGAATGCCGTCGCCTGTGCAGCTGAAATTCAGCGCGGCATGCTCGCCAGAAACGAAGGCCTGCCAAGGGGCAGGCGCATCGAGCTCAGGATCGGTGTTCACCTCGGTGATGTCATCGTCGAAGACGGTGACATTTTCGGTGACGGCGTGAACGTCGCGGCCAGGCTCGAGGGCTTGGCCGACCCCTCCGGCATCGCGGTTTCGGCCTCGGTGCGCGATCACGTCGGCTCGCGGCTCGACCTCGGCTTCGTGGACAAGGGCGAGCATGCGTTGAAGAACATTGCCCCGAGCGTCCGCGTCTACACCATCTCCTTCGGCGACGCGGCGGTCCAGAAGTCGGCGGAGCCGGCCACGGTCACGGTGGAACCCGGTTATGAGCTTTCGGTTGCAGTTCTTCCCTTCACGAACATGAGCCACGATCCGGAGCAGGAATATTTCTCCGACGGCATCACCGAGGACATCATCACCGATCTGTCGAAGATTTCACGCCTGCATGTCGTCGCCCGGAACACCGTCTTCACCTACAAGGGCAAACCGGTAAAGGTTAAGCAGATCGCCCAGGAACTCGGCGTCCGCTTCATTCTCGAAGGCAGCGTCCGCAAGGTGGGCGAGCGCGTCCGCATCACCGGCCAGCTCATCGATGCGCAGACCGGCGGGCATTTGTGGGCAGACCGCTACGATCGCGAACTCACGGACATTTTCATGATCCAGGACGAGATCACGCACGCGATCGTCGACCAGCTCAGGATCAAGCTGCTGCCGGAAGAGAAGAAGGCGATCGAGAGCGATCCGACCACCTCCGTCGAGGCCTATACCTACTATCTCCGCGGCCGGCAGTTCTCGCGTACCTGGACCCGGCCCTACCTGCTGCTTGCGCGCCGGATGTTCATGAAGGCGGTCGAGCTCGATCCGAACTATGCCCGTGCCTATGCCGGCATAGCCGAATGCGAATGTGCGATCAGGGACTGGCACGAAAAGGAGTTTCCGCTCGAGAGCATTCTCGATATGAGCGCAAGGGCGCTGGCGCTCGATCCAAATCTTGCGGAAGCGCATGCCTCACGCGGGTTGGCATTGAATCACGAAGGGCAAACGGAGGAGGCCGGCCGCGAGTTCCGCCAGGCTCTGGCGCTTGATCCTTCGCTTTATGAAGCGAACTTATATTATGGTCGTTTCCTGTTTGCGCTTGGTCGGTTTCAGGAGGCGGTCGAATTCTTCCAGCGCGCGGCCGAGATCAGGCCGGATGACTATTTTTCGCCGATTCATTTGATGGGTTGCTACTTCTCGCTCGGGATGGAAACCGAGCGCCAGCGCTGGGCGCGGGTCGGGATCGCGCGGGCCGAACGCGCGCTCGAGCGGCATCCGGAGAATGCCAGCCCGGCTCATCGCGGCGCGCTGGCGCTGGCGCACATGGGCGAACCCGAGCGCGCGAAGGAATGGGTGGCTCGTGCGCTGGCGATCGATCCGGACGACGTGGTCGCGCAATATAATGCAGCCTGCGTTTATTCGCTTCTCGGTGAGGGCGAGCGCGCCCTCGACCTCCTTGAGACCGTCGTGCCGCAAAGTTCCTACTATCACCTCCTGTGGTTCAAGCAGGACTCCGATCTGGACGCCATTCGTGACCACCCCCGCTTCCGCGCGCTCCTCGATGCGCTCGAGGACGACCAGTCCCCAGGGTGCTGATTTCGGATCTCCCCGGCGTTGCGCGATCAAATCTCGATCGATCCGCGCATTACCGTCACGCAGTCGCCCAAGACGCTGACTTTGCGGATCGAGCCCTCCCTCTTGCTGACGCCGACCGTGATCAGGCTGCGGCGCCCCATCTCCACGCCCTGCTCGATCACGATCGCCACTTCGGCATCGGCTTCGGGAAGAAGCGAGACGAGATGGGCGCCGAGCGCTGCCGAGGCGCTGCCGGTTGCCGGGTCCTCGATGACATTGTCGAGCGGCGCGAACATGCGGGCTCTTAGTTTCCACGGTTGGTGCTGTGTGCGGGCGTAGAGGAACAGGCTGAAGCTGTCTTCGGCAAGCGGATAACGGTCGTTCGCCTCATCAAAGGCGCTGACGTTCGGACGCGCCGTCGCGAGCGTTTCCACGTCCCGGATTTCGGCGATGGCGAAGGGAAGGCCGACGGATATCCGCACCGGCGCGTGGCAGCGGTCGCTCACGCTTGCCGGGGGAAGTGAGGCACAGGCGGCGATGGTCGCGGCGTCGATGGTGGGGCCGACCACAAGCTGCTGCGGCGCGACGATGCTCGCGCCGGTGACGATGCTGTCTTGGCGCAAGAGGGCAACCTCGACCAATCCCGCCTTTTCCTCGAAACGCAGGTGGTCGCCCGGCAACTTGCCGAAGATTTCCAGCTGCCGGCCGAGCACGAAGGCGGTGCCGACATTCGGATGTCCGGCAAAGGGCACTTCGGTCGTGGGCGTGAAAATGCGCACCCGCGCCGTGTTTGCGGGATCGTCCGGCGGGAGCACGAAGGTGGCTTCCGAATAGCCGAACTCCGTGGCGATCGCCTGCATCTGACGATCGGTCAGTCCGCGTGCGTCCGGGATCACGGCAAGCTGGTTCCCGGCGAAGCGTTCGGAGCTGAAGACATCGACGGTGACGAAGGAAACGGTGGTCATTGCAGGCTCCTGCCGCATGTATCCTTAAATCGTAGCCGATTTAAGGATAAACACATGCAGCTATTCAAAGTGCTACAGCGTCCTTTGCGCGTCTGACAAGACGCGCGGCGCTGTAGTCGATCGGACTACGGATTTAGAGCCTTGACCGGCCGTCTGAAACAGCGAACTTGTCTCCCTGACAATTGCCTCCGGGCCGCGGCCCAAGGGCTCCGTTCGACGCAAAAGCCCGGCGACATCGCTGCCGCCGGGCTTTCTCTTCTCTCCCCTCAAACGCTCTTTTATTTGCCCACCGGGTTTATCCGGACGCCACATCAGACCTTTTCGGTCGGATGCTGACGCCGCTCAAGCGGCCTTTTCGAGGTCCTTCTTCCAGCTGCCCTTGGCCGCTAGGCTGCACATCTTCGCCCGATGCGTGAAGGCGCGCTGGCCGGCGGCGACGTTTTCCGCCTTGCCGTTCCAGGCGTTCAACGCCTCCTGCTGCAGGGCTCGACCATAGGAGAAGGTGAGCTTCCAGGGCAGGTCATGCGCCGTGTTGATGGCGGAGAGATGCGCGGTCGCTTCTTCCGTCGACTGGCCGCCGGAGAGGAAGGCGATGCCCGGAACGGCGGAAGGCACGGTACGCTTCAGCACCTTGACCGTGCGCTCAGCAACCTCGCTGACGGACGCCTTGCGTGCCTTCTTGCCGTCGATGACCATGCTCGGCTTCAGGATCATGCCTTCGAGCTTGACGCGTGCATCGCCAAGTTCCTCGAAGACGGTGCGCAGCACCCACTCGGTGACCTCTTCCGACCGCTCGATCGAATGGTCGCCCGGTGCGCCGTCCATCAGCACTTCCGGCTCGACGATCGGCACGATCTTCGCCTCCTGGCAGAGCGCTGCATAGCGGGCGAGTGCGTGGGCGTTTGCCTTGACTGCACCCCAGGTCGGAAGGGCATCTGAGATGGCGATGACGCCACGCCACTTGGCAAAGCGGGCACCGGCTTCGTAGTACTTTGCAAGCCGCGCCGCGAGACCATCGAGCCCTTCGGTGATCGTCTCTTTGGCGAAATAGGGCATCGGCTTTGCGCCGGTGTCGACCTTGATGCCGGGAATCGAGCCGGCCTGCCGGATGACTTCGACCAGCGGCGTGCCGTCGGCCGCTTTCTGGAACAGCGTTTCCTCATAAAGGATCACGCCGGAAATGTAGTTGCGCATCGCTTCGTCGGACCGCAGCAGCATCTCGCGATAGTCACGGCGCGAGGTCTCGGTGGATTCCAGTCCAATGCTGTCGAAGCGCTTCTTGATCGTTGCGGTCGACTCGTCGGCGGCGAGCAGGCCCCGGCCGTTGGCGACCATGGCAACCGCAATATCTTCCAGTCTTTCGCTCATGTTTTTTCTCCTTAGACAGCGCCGATCACCAACGGAGCGGGCGACGAATGAAAACAAGTTCGGTCTGAGGCGCAGATGCGTCCGCCGCGTCCCGAATAAAGGCGCGATAACAGAAGAAATTGTCCGGGAAAATGGCGCGAAAATCGACTGAAACGATTTAAATTATTTTAATCGTTTGAAATATCATAATTATTTTTTCGTCCTCCGACCCGGGGTGCATATTTCGCCCCCGGGTCGGAGGCTTGCTTCACTTCTGCTGGTGCAGGATGTCGACGCCCGGCAGCGGCTTGCCTTCCATCCATTCAAGGAAGGCGCCGCCAGCCGTCGAAACATAGGTGAAATCGTCCGCGACTTCGGCGTGATTGAGGGCTGCGACCGTGTCACCGCCGCCGGCGACGGAGACGAGCGAACCGGCCCGCGTGCGGGCCGCCGCATGCTTGGCGGCAGCGACGGTCGCCTTGTCGAAGGGCGCGATTTCGAAGGCGCCGAGCGGGCCGTTCCACACCAGTGTCGTTGCACGAGAGATCCAGTCGTTGATCGCGGCAACAGATTTCGGGCCGACATCGAGCACCATGGCGTCGGCCGGGATTGCCTTGATGTCAACGACTTCGTTGTCAGCACCGGCCTTGAACTCGCGGGCGACGACGCCGTCTTCCGGCAGTACGATGGCGCAGCCGGCCGCAGACGCGGCGGTAACGATCGACTTTGCCGTGTCCGCAAGGTCATGCTCGCAGAGCGACTTGCCGACGTCGATGCCCTGTGCGGCAAGGAAGGTATTGGCCATGCCGCCGCCGATGACGAGGGCGTCGACCTTCTTCACCAGGTTCTGCAGGAGGTCGATCTTGGTCGAAACCTTGGCGCCGCCGACGATGGCGACGACCGGACGCTTCGGATTGCCGAGGCCCTTTTCGAGAGCCTCGAGTTCGGCCTGCATGGTGCGGCCTGCATAGGCCGGAAGGTGATGCGCCAACCCCTCGGTTGAGGCGTGGGCGCGATGGGCGGCGGAGAAGGCGTCGTTGACATAGATGTCGCCATTGGCGGCGAGTGCCGTCACGAAGGCCGGATCGTTCTTTTCCTCGCCCTTGTGGAAGCGGGTATTTTCGAGCAGGAGCACATCGCCGTCGTTCATCTCGGCAATGGCATTGGCGGCCTTGTCGCCGATGCAGTCGGCGGCGAAATGAACACGCTGGTCGAGGATTTCCTCGACGGCGGGCGCGATCGTCTTCAGCGACATGTCGGCGACCGGTTCGCCCTTCGGACGACCGAAGTGGGCAAGCAGGATGACCTTGGCACCCTTTTCGGAAAGCTCGCGGATCGTCGGAGCAACGCGCTCGATGCGGGTCGTGTCGGTCACCTGACCATCCTTGACCGGCACGTTGAGATCGACGCGCACGAGTACGCGCTTGCCGGCAATTTCGGTCAGGTCGTCGAGGGTCTTGAAAGTCATCAGATGTCTCCGGTCAAAGTCTGCGGAAGAGGGTGGGGTAGTCGGTGACAAGCCCGTCCTCGTCGACGGGAAGGTCGGCAGCGAAGCTCCGGTCCTCAGCCTCGTAACGATAGAGCCTGCCGTCTTCGAGGCAGGTATAGTGCTGGCCGTCGATCACGGGTTGGAAGGTGTCGAAGGGCACGTAAAGCATCTTGAGCTTTGCCGTGCCCGCCTTCCGGCTGAGCTTCAGCCTGCGGATCGGGAGCGTGTTGGTGAAGGGTGTGCCGGCGAGATCGATGTCGATGCAGCCGTCGAATTCAGGAAGAGCGACACCGTTGAGGTCGCGCCAATGCCCCTGGCGGTCCGAGAGCAGGTGCAACGCCCTGCCATCCGTCGTTTCGATCAGGAAGGACATCACCTGCCAGTTTGCGTCGCAATCGATCAGGTAACGCAGGCCATAAGGACGGCCGCCGTGTTCGCCGATGACGACGCTTTCGGCGCGGATCGCCGCGCCGGCGGTTGCTTCAAGAGCCCTGAGGCTCAGATGTTCGAGCCCTTCCCCTTCGAGCGGGCGCCACCGCACCGTCGTTGAGGAAAGGGCGCGGAACATCTGAGTTAGATGAGCTTGGCGAAGGCGATCGCTGTGTCGGCCATGCGGTTCGAGAAGCCCCATTCGTTGTCGTACCAGGTGAGGATGCGAACGAAGTTGCCCTCGATGACCTTGGTCTGGTCGATCGCGAAGATCGAGGAATGGCTGTCGTGGTTGAAGTCGCGCGAAACGAGCGGCTCTTCCGTATAGCCGAGAACGCCCTTCAGCGCGCCGTTCGAGGCAGCCTTGATGGCGTTGGTAATTTCCTCGACCGTGGTGTTGCGCTTGGCGACGAACTTAAAGTCGACGACCGAGACGTTCGGAGTCGGAACGCGGATCGACGTGCCGTCGAGCTTACCCTTCAGTTCCGGCAGAACGAGGCCGACGGCCTTGGCGGCACCGGTCGAGGTCGGGATCATCGACAGAGCGGCCGCGCGGGCGCGGTAGAGATCCTTGTGCATCTGGTCGAGCGACGGCTGGTCGTTCGTGTAGGAGTGGATCGTCGTCATGAAGCCGTGGTCGATGCCGACGGCGTCGTTCAGGACCTTGACGACCGGAACCAGGCAGTTCGTCGTGCACGAAGCGTTGGAGATGACCAGGTGGTCCTTCGTCAGCTTGTCGTGGTTGACGCCGTAAACGACGGTCAGGTCAGCGCCGTCGGCCGGGGCCGAGACGATGACGCGCTTGGCGCCCGCTTCGAGGTGGGCGGCCGCCTTGTCGCGGGCGGTGAAGATGCCGGTGCACTCCATCGCGATGTCGACGCCGAGTTCCTTGTGCGGCAGTTCCGCCGGGTTGCGAATGGCGGTGACCTTGATCGGCCTGCCGTTGTTGATGACGATGGCGTCGCCGTCGACCTTCACGTCAGCCGGGAAGCGGCCGTGGATGGAATCGAAACGCAGCAGGTGGGCGTTCGTCTCGACCGGGCCGAGGTCGTTGATGGCGACGACTTCGATGTCGGTGCGGCCGGATTCGACGATCGCGCGGAGCACGTTGCGGCCGATGCGGCCAAAACCGTTGATGGCGACTTTCACTGTCATGTCGGGTCCTTCCCTGTCAGAATGGCGTTTTACGAATAGAGGGCGCCTTGGGAAGCGCCCCCCGGCTTGATCAGGACAGTTTGGCTTCCGCAGCCGCTACAACGGCTTCCGGCGTGATGCCGAAATGCTTGTAGAGGTCCTTGTAGGGGCCGGAAGCGCCGAAGCTCGACATGCCGATGAACGTGCCATCGGTGCCGATGAAATGATCCCAGCCCTGGCGGATGCCGGCTTCTACCGCGATCTTGACCGGCGAATAGCCGATGATCGCCTGCTGGTAATCTTCGCTCTGTTCGGCAAAGAGCTCGAAGCAGGGAACCGACACGACGCGCGTCGAAACGCCCTTGGCGGTGAGCGCCTGGCAGGCCTTGACGGCGATCTCGACTTCCGAGCCGGTGGCGAAGATCGTCACCTTCGCATCGCTTGCGGAGATCAGGTCATAGGCGCCGCGGGCGCAGAGGTTTTCTTCCTCATATTCGTTGCGCACCGCCATCAGGTTCTGGCGCGTCAGCGCGATGCCGGACGGGCGGTTATGGCTTTCGAGCGCAAGCTGCCAGCATTCGGCCGTTTCCGTCGCGTCGGCGGGACGGAACATCAAAAGGTTCGGAATGGCGCGCAGCGCTGCCATGTGCTCGACCGGCTGATGGGTCGGGCCATCTTCGCCGAGACCGATCGAATCGTGGGTCAGCACGTGGACGACGCGGATGCCCATCAATGCCGCGAGGCGGATCGACGGACGGCAGTAATCCGAGAAGATCAGGAAGCCGCCGGAATAGGGGATGAGGCCGCCATGCAGCGCCATGCCGTTCATCGCCGCCGCCATGCCGTGCTCGCGCACGCCATAGTGGATGTAGCGGCCGGAGAAGTTGTCCGGCGTGATCGAATGGGTCTGGCTGGTCTTGGTGTTGTTCGAGCCGGTCAGGTCGGCAGAGCCGCCGATCGTCTCGGCGAGAACGCCATTGATGACTTCGAGCGCGTCCTCGGAGGCCTTGCGGGTCGCGGGCGACGGCTTGGTTTCAGCGAGTTTCTGCTTGTAGGAGCTGATTGCGGAGGCGAGGCTGCCTTCGAGCTCGCCGGAAAAGCGCCGGATGAACTGCGCCTTCTTCTCGGTCTCGGTCTTTTCGAGGCGCTCTTCCCAGTCTTTGCGCGCCTTGGTCGAGCGAAGGCCGGCGAGGCGCCAGGCATCGAGCACGTCCGAGGGAACGGTGAAGGCCTCGGCCTCCCAGCCAAGCGCCTTGCGCGTGGCGGCGATTTCGTCGGCGCCGAGTGGCGAACCATGGACCTTGTGCGTGCCGGCCTTGTTCGGGGCGCCGAAGCCGATGACGGTCTTGCAGGCGATCATCGTCGGCTTGTCGGATTTCTGGGCCTGTTCGATCGCCGCGGCAATCGCGTCCGGATCATGGCCGTCGACCGCGATGGTGTTCCAGTTGCAGGCGCGGAAGCGTGCGTGCTGGTCGGTCGAATCCGCGATCGAAATCGGGCCGTCGATCGAGATGTTGTTGTCGTCCCAGAAGACGATCAGCTTGTTGAGCTTGAGATGACCGGCAAGCGCGATCGCTTCCTGGCTGACACCTTCCATCAGGCAGCCGTCGCCGGCGAGCACGTAGGTGTAGTGCTCCATCAGGTCGCTGCCGAACTCGTCACGTAGCTTGCGCTCAGCGATCGCCATGCCGACCGAATTGGCGATGCCCTGGCCGAGCGGACCGGTGGTGGTCTCGATGCCGGCCGCATGGCCGTATTCCGGATGGCCGGCCGTGCGCGAGCCGAGCTGGCGGAAGTTCTTGATCTCGTCGATGGTGATGTCCTCATAGCCCGTGAGATAGAGCAGCGAGTAAAGCAGCATCGAGCCGTGGCCCGCCGAAAGCACGAAACGGTCACGGTTGGGCCATGCGGGATTCTTGGGGTCGAAGCTCAGGTAGCGCGTGAAGAGGACGGTTGCGATATCGGCAGCGCCCATCGGGAGACCTGGATGACCGGAATTTGCCTTCTCGACGGCGTCCATGGAAAGGAAGCGGATCGCATTTGCCATCCGATCGTGTTTTTCGCGAGAGATCATGACTGTTCCGTTTGGGTTCGGTGGTCAGGGACGGTCTATATCCTCCAAGACCGTGTGAGAAGCGGCAGACACATAGCAGGTGCGCCGCGCGAGTCAATAAATACGGGCCTTCCGCGGCTAAATGGCGACGCGCTTTTCGATATCGTTCTTGCGCTGCAGCATGCGCCAGTGCTGCGCTTGCTCAGGGGCGATGATCCACAGCTTCCGACGGTGTTTGCCGCTGAGGGCATTGTTGAGACTTGCGTAATGGGTTTAAAAAGAATCGAGGCGAAGCAGCGGACTGCGTCCGGCGATTCGGCTCTTCCGGAGCGCCGCGTTCGGGGAACGCGCAGAGGACTCTACAGCGCCGCGCGTCCAATCGGACGGCTAAGATCGCTGTAGCACTTTGAAATGCTGCATGATTTTATCCTTAATCGAATCCGATTTAAGGAATCATGCAGTGGCAGGTTGATTTAGAGCGGGGCGGAAATCCGCTTCATACGTTTTCCTCATCCCGCTCTAGCGAGGTATCGGAGCATGCCGGCAAAGACGGTCAAAGCGGCGATCGAGGAGCTACGGAACGCGGTCCAGTCGCTCGAGGGCGCGATCGACGGTCGTTTCGACAAGGAAAGGGATTTGAGCGAGTTCGAAGGTGAGGTGCGGCGGGTCAATACCGACCGGTCGCGGCTGGCACAGGAACTCGACCAGTCCCAGTTCCGGGCCAACCGGCTGGAAGAGGTCAACCGCGAAGTTTCCCGTCGTCTGGTGACGGCGATGGAAACCATTCGAGCGGTGCTGGATCGTTGAGGTTTACGCGATGGCGCAGGTAACGGTGACGATCGACGGCAAGGCTTACCGGATGGCCTGCGAGGAAGGGCAGGAAGACCACCTGAGCGACCTCGCGGCGAGATTCGATCAATATGTGGGCCATCTCAAGGGACAGTTTGGAGAAATCGGCGATCTGCGGCTGACCGTGATGGCCGGCATCATGGTCATGGACGAATTGAGCGAGGTCAATCGCCGGCTCAAGAGCCTTGAGACGGAACTGGGAAACCTGAAGAACGGCAACGACGTTGTGTTGTCCGAACAGGCGCGGAGCGAGGAGGCACTGGCCTTGGCACTCAGCGAAGTCACGGCCCAGATCCACAGCATCGCTGCCAGGCTCAACGGTCGCGCCGCTACGCCGGCCAACTGATCGCGTTCTAAAAAAACGCCTCTGGCGAAAACCGCAAAGAGCCTCTATATCTGAGCGCGCGATCTGCGCTTCCCGACAGGAACCACAATCCCCGGGGCCATACACGATCTCAAGGGAGCTGTCCCTGGCCGGACTCGTGGGTTCGGACACACGGCGCCCACCTACTTAGTAGGCACCCGGGATCGTAAACTATCCACCGGTCGTCGTGGATCGCACCTCCTTTTCGTGGCGGATCACTACAGCGCCGCGCGTCTGATCAGATGCGCAAAGGTCGCATTGATTTGCTGCATGTCTTTGTCCTTAAATCGAGGTCGGAGACCTGCACTACGTGCCGAAGAAGGCACTGCGGATGGCGTCCGCCATGGCATCGATCGTCGGTGATCGGCTTTCCAGCCTGGTGCGCAGCACGACATTCGACATGTCGACGATGCCAAAACCGTCTTCCTCGGTCAGTTCGCGACAGCCGGGCGGTATGGCGCTACGCGACAGCGGCGCAATCGCAAGACCCGAAACCACGGCCGCGATCAGGCCGCCGCTCGTTCGACTCACATAGGCGACGCGACTCCGCTTTCCCCGCTTCTTCAGGTTTTGCATCGCCAGATCATCGCACCATCCGCCCGCGGCGTACGTGTATGTGGCTATCGGCAGCGGCTGCCGCTCGTGTGTGCCGTGTTGATCCGAGGTTACCCAGACGGTGGGATCGACCATGAGGACTTCATTCCTGGTGCGGCCTCCGGGCTCGAAAACGACGGCGATATCGATTTCGCCCGCCTCGAGCGCCATCCGGTTGGACATCGAGGTACCCTGTTGCACCGTAACCTCCACGCCAGGGTGTATGGCGGCGAACGCACCCAACGCTCTTGGAAGAGTGGAGTTGATATATTCCTCGGGAATCCCGATCCTGACCGAACCGTCGAGCGCGGGTTGGCGCATGGCCGCCGCAGTATCATCGAGGAGTGCCACGATCCGCCGCGCGTTGTCGACAAGGCGCCGACCTTGTCTCGTCAGCACGACCCCGCGCGAATGCCGGTCGAAAAGCGTGTCGCCAAGCGCGTCCTCGAGCTTCTTGATCTGCATGCTAACGGCCGACTGGGTGCGCCCGACACTGTCGGCCGCCTTGGTCAGGTTGCCGGTGTCGGCAACCGCAAGGAAGGTTCTCAGGAGGTCGCTGTCGAGTGGGAGAGACATTGCACAGCCATCAGAAAAACTGATGGTAGCTATGTTTGCAATTCGTTTGTCGGATGTCAACGGAAGGTGGAGAATTCAACACTGTCGAGCGCCTACCGGAGACCCGCTCATGACTGTGCCCTTCCTCGCCGGTTCCGCCGGCGCGTCCTTCGTCATGCAACTGCAAGGGCTTTTTGTGCGCTGGCGCGCGTGGCAGGCCGCGAACGCAGCGCCGTGTTGCGAAGCACCGTGGCACAATCCGCGATTGCTGAGCGACGCTGGCCTGCCAGGTGAGCCCGGATGGCCTGTGGACCTCGACGCTATGCGCCTGGAGCCGGTCTATCGTTCCCACTGGATGTTATGAAGCAGTTCGAGCCTTGCTGCGCGAAAGATCGCCTCCGCGAGATTGCTTGCCTGAAGCTTCCGCATCGCCTCATCGAGCGCCCTGTTGATGCGTTCCATCGGAATGTCTGTCTCACGCACCATTTCCTGCCTGGTCCTGCCGCAGGCGGCTAGCGTGAGGCAACGCAGTTCGAGGGGGTCGAGTTGATTCATCTTGTCTGCCCGCTGCTCTCGCCTGTAAGGCCGCGCCGTTGCATCGACTGCGCGAATTAGACTCTGCTAATTATTGGAAAAGCGAACTTATTTGCACGCGCAGGGTGACGTGCGAAAGCGGAACCGTGCGCTGTGATGAATGGGGCGCTAATGCCGTCCCGAAATGGGAAAGCCGCGCGGGATTGTCTGCGTGTTTTCTTAGATCGTAGCCGATTTAAAACACGCCGCAATTCAAGGTGCTCCAGCGTCCTTTGCGCGTCTGATAAGACGCGCGGCGCTGTAGGTGTTGCAAAAGCGGCGGCGGCGTGGTTCCAGCTACCGGGTGCATTGCGCTATGAAGGGCGCGAACCCGCAGGAAGAGGTCGTCGGATGTCACCGAAGGATTTGAAGGCAGCACTGCGCAAGGAACGCCTGGCTCTGCGTGATGGAATGCCGTTGGAGGTGCGCATCGAGGCGAGCCTTTCCATGGCCGACCACGCCGGCGATATCATCGCGCTCGATCCCGGCCATGTCGTTTCCGGTTTCTGGCCGATTCGCTCGGAAGCCGACATCCGTCCGCTGATGGTGCGGCTCAAGGACCGCGGCGCCCGGCTCTGCCTGCCGATAATCATGGACAAGAAGACCATCGTCTTCCGCGAACTCGTCGACGGCGTCGCGGTGGTCGAAACCGGCTTCGGTACGACCGGCCCCGGGCCGGAGGCGCCCGAACTCGATCCCGACATCATGCTCGTGCCGTTGTCGGCATTCGATTCGGTCGGGCACCGGATCGGTTACGGCGCCGGTTATTATGATCGGGCAATCGACCGGTTGCGCCGCAAAGGTCACATGCCGCGACTGATCGGGATTGCTTTCGACTGCCAGGAAGTGGCATCAGTGCCGGCTGAGCCGCACGACGTCGCGTTGGACGCGGTGCTGACCGAGAGCGGTTTTCGGCATTTCAGACAGGATTGAACGGGTATGCGACTTCTTTTTCTGGGAGATATGGTTGGCAAGACGGGCCGCACGGCGGTCTGGGAGCGCCTACCCGGATTGGTCGGCGACCTGAAGCTCGACTTCGTCATCGTCAACGGCGAAAACGCCGCAGGCGGCTTCGGCATCACCGAAGACATCTTCCTGGAAACGATCAATGCCGGCGCTGACGTCGTGACGACTGGCAACCATGTCTGGGACCAGAAGGAAGCCGTGGTCTTCTGCGAGAGGCATGACCAATTCCTGCGCCCTGCGAACTATCCGGCCGGGACGCCGGGGCGTGGCTCCAATCTCTTCTTTGCCCGCAACGGCGCCCGCGTGCTGGTCGCCAATGTCATGGGGCGGGTTTTCATGCATCCCGAGCTCGATGATCCTTTCAAGGCCGCCGAGGTGATCCTCGACGCCTGTCCGCTCGGCGAGCAGGCCGACGCCATCGTCTTCGATTTCCACGCCGAGGCCACCAGCGAAAAGCAGTGCTTCGGACACTTCGTCGATGGCCGCGCCAGCCTCGTCGTCGGAACCCACACCCATGTTCCGACCGCCGATCACCAGATCCTCAACGGCGGCACCGCCTATATCAGCGATGCCGGCATGTGCGGCGACTATGACTCCTCGCTCGGCATGGACAAGGAAGAGCCGCTGAACCGGTTCATCTCCAAGATGCCGAAGGGCCGCTTCGAGGCGGCTTCCGGCCCGGCAACCATCTGCGGCGTCGGCGTCGAGATTTCCGATCGCACTGGCCTTGCGGAGAAGATCGCACCGCTCCGGCTCGGCCCGAGGCTCGGCGAAACGATCCCGGAGTTCTGGTCGTAAACAGGGCGCTGCCCGCGCGACCTCGCGATTTCTCGCCCGATTCTTGCAGCCGTTGGTAGTGATCCGTGGCCGCCGTATCGTCTTTTTGGAATTGGCTTTTTTCAAGTGACAGCCCTGCCAAATGGTGGCAGGTTAGCGTCAAAATCAGAGCCGCCTGGGATGCGGCCGCTGTTTGCAAGTTTTCCATTTCGTGCCGCCCGGAGGCTTGTGCTTCGGGTTTCTGTCGCCAGCCCGGACAATCAGATCTGCGCCAGGTGATTTTGGTTTCAAGGCTTTCGGAGGACGTGCATGTTGCGAATGTGGCGTTTGCCAGCGCTCTTCAGCGTTCCGTTCTTTCTTCTCGCCGCATCGCTCGCGGCGGCTCAGAACGCACCGCCGGCGCCGACCGTGACCGTCGCCAAGCCGGTCGTGCGCGACGTGATCGACGCGGACGAGTTCATCGGTCGCTTCGAACCTGTCGACGAGGTCGCCGTCCGTGCTCGCGTCGGCGGCTATCTCGACCAGGTCTTGTTTACCGACGGGGCATTGGTGAAGAAGGGCGACGAGCTTTTCGTCATCGACCAACGGCCGTTCCGCACCGCTCTCTCCCAGGCCGAAGCCTCGCTTGCAGCGGCGCGGTCGACACTTGAATTCGCGGAGACCCAGTTCAAGCGAACGGAATCGCTGGCGGGCACGGGGACGCTCTCCGTCTCCAGGCTCGACGACGATCGTCGCGCACTGCTCGCGGCGCAAGCCAATGTGCGCGGCGACGAGGCGGCCGTCGAGCGCGCCAGGCTCGATCTCGAATATACGACGATCACCGCGCCGCTGAGCGGCCGCGTCGATCGGCGCCTGATCTCGCCGGGCAATCTCGTCCAGGCGGATCAGACGGTGTTGACGACCATCGTATCGCTCGATCCGATCGACTTCTATTTCGATGTCGACGAGCGTCGCGTGCTCTCCTACGCCCGCACCGCCCGGGAGCGGGGCAGCGTGCTTCAGGAGGGCGGCGGGGCGCTCGGCGTATTGGTGACGATCGCCGACGCCACCGAACGACCATTCGAAGGCAAGCTCGATTTTTCGGAAAACAGGGTAGACAACCAGACAGGCACGATGCGCCTGCGCGCCCGGTTCGCGAACCCGAACTTCATTCTCCAGCCGGGCCTCTTCGGGCGCGTGGAGGTGGAAGGCTCGAACACTTACAAGGCGATCCTCGTTCCTGATGAAGCGATCGCTGCGGACCAGAACGAACGCGTCGTCTACGAGGTCGGCCAGGATGGCAGCGTCGTGACCAAGCCCGTGCGCCTCGGGCCGCGACTGCATGGCTACCGGGTCATTCGCAGCGGCATGACGGGCGAGGAGACGATTATCGTCAACGGTCTCGTGCGCGTCCGGCCGGGCGCGAAGGTGAAGCCCGAGCTCGTCGTGCTGCCGCAGGAAGCGGCGCAAGCGGCGGAGAGCGCCCAATGAGGTTCGCGCATTTCTTCGTCGACAGGCCGATCTTCGCATCGGTGCTCTCGATTGTGCTGCTGATCGTCGGCGGCATCGCCTATTTCCAGCTTCCGGTGGCGCAATATCCCGAAATCGCGCCGCCGACGATCGTGGTGCGCGCGTCCTATCCGGGTGCGGATGCGGAAACCGTCGCCAACACCGTCGCCACGCCGCTGGAGCAGGAAATCAACGGCGTCGAGAACATGCTCTACATGTCCTCCTATTCGACCGCCGACGGCTCGATGGCGCTGACGATTACCTTCAAGCTTGGCACGAATCTCGACCAGGCGCAGGTGCTGGTGCAGAACCGCGTTTCGGTTGCCGAGCCCCGGCTGCCCGAGGAAGTCCGGCGCATCGGCGTGACGACGACCAAAAGCTCGCCCGACCTGATGATGGTCGTTCATCTGCTGTCGCCGAACGATCGCTACGACCAACTCTACGTCTCGAACTACGCCCGCACGCGCATCCGCGATCTTATCGTTCGACTGGACGGCGTCGGCGACGTTACGCTGTTCGGCGAGCGCGAATATGCGCTGCGCGTGTGGCTCGATCCGCAGAAGCTCTCCGCCTACGGCATGACCTCCGGGGATGTCGTCGAGGCGCTGCGCGAGCAGAACGTCCAGGTTTCGGGTGGTTCCATCGGCGGCCCGCCGATGTCAGCCGACAGCGCCTTCCAGTATACGGTTACGACCGATGGGCGTTTCAGCGATCCCCGGCAGTTCCGCTACGTGATCGTTAAGGCCACTGAAGACGGCCGGCTCGTGCAGTTACAGGATGTAGCCCGCGTCGAGCTTGGCGCCCGCGAGTACGTCACCAACAGCTATCTGAACGGCAAGCCGGCCGTCGCGCTCGGCATCTTCTCGCGCCCCGGTACCAATGCGCTTGCCGCGGCGGAAGCGATCCAGGCCACGATGGCGGAGCTTTCGAAGGATTTTCCGGACGGGCTGGAATACAGGATCATCTATAATCCGACGGAGTTCATCTCGGAATCGATCAGTGAGGTCTACAAGACGATCGGCGAGGCCGCGCTCCTCGTGGCCCTTGTTGTGATCGTTTTCCTGCAGTCCTGGCGCACGGCCATCATCCCGATCGTGGCCATCCCGGTCTCGTTGATCGGCACCTTTGCGCTGCTTTTTGCGTTCGGATTCTCGCTGAACATGCTGACGCTCTTCGGGCTGGTGCTTGCGATCGGCATCGTCGTCGATGACGCGATCGTCGTCGTAGAGAACGTCGAGCGCAATCTCGCGCGTGGGCTGACGCCGAGAGAGGCGGCGCATGTGACGATGGACGAGGTGGGCGCCGCGGTCATCGCGATCTCTCTCGTTCTGACCGCGGTGTTCGTGCCGACCGCCTTCATTCCGGGTATTTCCGGCCAGTTCTATTTGCAGTTCGCCGTGACGATCGCGGTTGCGACCGTGATCTCGGCGATCAATTCGCTGACGCTGTCACCGGCGCTCGCCGCCGTTTTGCTGCGTCCGCACGAGAACCATGAGCACGAGAGCCGCAATCCGATCACGCGGCTCGGCCGGGCCTTCGCCAACGGCTTCAACAGTGGCTTCGACCGCATGGCGGATGGTTACGGGTGGGTGGTGCGCCACCTCGTCAAGACGAAAGTGGCTCTCGTGGCGGCGCTCGTCGTCTTCGTCGCGCTTCTCGGCGCCACCGCCTACATGGCGCAGGTGGTGCCCCGCGGCTTTATCCCGACGATGGACCAGGGTTACGCCATCGTCGTTATCCAGCTTCCGGATGGCGCTTCGCTCGAACGGACCGACGCGGTCGTGCGGCGCGCATCGGAGATGATCAAGGAGGTGCCCGGCGTCAGGGACGCCGTCGCTTTTGCCGGTTTCAGTGGCGCGACATTCACCAATGCGTCCAACGCTGGCGTCATCTTCACGCCTTTCGACAGTTTCGAGGAGCGGCTCAAGAACAGGCAGAGCGCGACCCAGATCATCGGTCAGATCTTCGGCACGATGCAGAGCCTCCAGGAAGCCTTCATCATCGCCATTCCGCCGCCGTCCGTGCGCGGCATCGGCAATTCCGGTGGCTTCAAGATGCAGGTCCTGGACCGCCAGAACGCCGACATGGGCCGGGCACTGGCGCTCGCCCGCCAGATGATGGGGGCGGCCAGCCAGACCGAAGGGTTGACCGGCGTGTTCACCACCTTCTCTGACTCCAGTCCTCAATATTTTCTGGCGATTGACCGCGACAAGGCGCGGGCATTGAACGTGCCGATCCCGAATATCTTCGAGACGCTCTCGATCAATCTCGGAACGTCCTACGTCAACGATTTCAACGCATTCGGTCGTGTCTACCAGGTTCGCGCCCAAGCCGACGAGAAATATCGGGTGGAGCGGGAGGATATCCTCGCCCTGAAAGTTCGTTCCGCATCGGGCGCGCTGGTACCACTCGGGACGCTCGTCGAGATCCGCGATACCAGCGGGCCTTCGCTTGTCCAACGCTACAACATGTATGTCTCCGTGCCCCTCCAGGGTAATCCGGCGCCCGGCGTCGCGACCGGCACTGCGCTTGACAGGATGGAAGGACTCGCCGCCCAGATCCTGCCGCAGGGTACTACCTTCGAGTGGACCGAGCTTGCCTTCCAGGAGCGCCAGACCGGCAACACGGCCGTCTTCATCTTTACGCTTTCGGTGGTCTTCGTGTTCCTCGCGCTCGCCGCGCAATATGAAAGCTGGGTGTTGCCGCTGGCGATCATCCTGATCGTGCCGCTTTCCGTTCTCGCCGCGCTTCTCGGCGTTGCCATCCGGGGGTTCGACAACAACGTGCTCACGCAGATCGGTCTTGTCGTGCTGATCGGCCTTGCAGCGAAAAACGCGATTCTGATCGTCGAATTCGCCAGACAGGGGGAGGAGGAAGGCAAGACGCCCGTCGAAGCGGCGATCGACGCAAGCCGGCTGAGGCTACGTCCGATCCTGATGACCGCCTTCGCCTTCATCCTCGGCGTCGTGCCGCTGGTGATTGCGACGGGTCCCGGCGCCGAAATGCGGCAGTCGCTCGGTACCGCGGTCTTTTCCGGCATGCTGGGCGTCACGTTTCTCGGCCTTTTCCTGACCCCCGTTTTCTACGTGACCTTGCGCTTGCTGGGCAGAAAGCGTGCCAAGGTCATCAAGGAAGAAGCGGCGGAGGCGCCGGCGGAATGACGATCCTTTCGGGAGCCGGCCGAAGGGCTCCCGGAAGGAGACGCTCCGCCCGACAATCCGGACAATGACGCGATTGTGAGCGGGCGCGGTCGTTTGGCGCTGGACGGAGCTTCGACCTTGAATGATCCTGCCACCCGCTAGATCACGGTGACTTTAGGTCTTATCGACCTAAAGTCATCTTGATCTATTCTAATGAGTTAGAGCGGGATGCGGGCGGAAAACCGCGCACACTTTTCCTCATCCCGCTCTGAAAACGCGTGTGAGAGGTGAAGGATGCTGCTCCGATACCTTGCCTACACCATGGCCGCCATCTGGCTGATCCATACGTTCTGGCCCGAACATGCGCATGCGCAACAGCCTCGGCCGCCGGTGAGCCAGTGCCAGGCGATCGCGCAAACCACGCCGAAAGCGACATTCGCCAGTTTCACGGTTCCGGCGGCAATGCCGGCGACCGCGACCGACAGCGAGGTCAACATCACCTATCTCGGCCATTCGACGTTCCTGATCGAAACGCCGGGCGGAATTTCGATCGCGACCGACTACAACGGCTGGTTCCGGACCCCCGCGCCGCCCACCGTGGTGACGATGAACAGGGCCCATTCCAGCCATTACACGCTGACGCCGGATCCCGCCATCCGGCACGTCCTGCATGGCTGGGGCGACGATGGCGAGCCGGCCGACCACGATCTCGTCGTCGGCGACGCCTATATCCGCAATGTCTCGACGGACATTCGCTCCGGTTACGGCGGCATGGAAGCCGACGGCAATTCGATCTTCATCTTCGAGGTCGCCGGCCTCTGCATCGGCCATCTCGGCCACCTGCATTACGAACTCGACGACAGCCATTACCGCCAGATCGGTCGGCTCGACGTGCTGATGGTGCCGGTCGATGGCGGCCTGACCATGGGCGCCGAAAGCATGAGCCGCGTCGTATCCCGCCTGCGTGCGGCGCTGATCCTGCCGATGCACCGGCCGCCGTTGATCAACGACTTTCTGGCGATGTTCGGCGACGACTACGACAAGAGCTTTGCCACGGGGCCAAGCGTGAAGGTCTCGCTGCGCTCCCTGCCGAGCAAGCCACTGATCTACGTTCTCCGGGGCGCCTGAGCCGTCCACGGCGGCGTTCCGCGCTTTGACGACGTCGGATTTCCGCGCATTGAAAAGACGGCGCCCCTGCTGGACGGGGCGCGGCAATAAAACTATAAGGCGCCCCATCCCAATAAATTCATGCATGCAGAGGGCGCCATGGCTGGCCATTCACAGTTCAAGAACATCATGCACCGCAAGGGCCGTCAGGATGCGGTGCGCTCGAAAATGTTTTCCAAGCTCGCGCGCGAGATCACCGTCGCCGCAAAGTCGGGCATGCCTGACCCGGCGATGAACCCGCGCCTCAGGCTGGCGATCCAGAACGCCAAGGCGCAGTCGATGCCGAAGGACAACATCGAGCGGGCGATCAAGAAGGCATCGGGTGGCGATGCAGAGAACTACGAGGAAGTCCGGTACGAAGGCTACGGCCCGGGTGGCGTCGCCGTTATCGTCGAGGCGCTGACCGACAACCGCAACCGCACCGCCTCCAATGTCCGCTCGACCTTCACCAAGGCTGGCGGCGCACTTGGCGAAACCGGCTCGGTTTCCTTCTCCTTCGATCGCGTTGGCGAAATCACCTACAAGCTTTCCGCCGGCGATGCCGACAAGGTCATGGAGGCGGCGATCGAGGCCGGTGCCGATGATGTGACGACGGACGAGGACGGCCACACGATCATCTGCGGTTTTGAGGACATCGGCGAAGTCTCCAAGGCTCTCGAAGAGGTTCTTGGCGAAGCGGAAACCGTGAAGGCGATCTGGAAGGCACAGAACACCGTGCCGGTGGACGAGGAAAAGGCACAGTCGCTGATGAGGCTGATCGACAACCTCGAAGACGACGATGACGTCCAGAACGTCTATTCGAACTTCGAGGTTTCCGACGAGATTCTCGCCAAGCTGTCGGCCTGACGTTTTGATCGATGAAAAGACCCGTGTTCCGAAGTGGAGCGCGGGTCTTTTTTGTTTCAGCCGCAGCCTTTTAAGCGGCCGCAGCGAGTTGACGCTGCGCTTCGCCAAACAGCTCCAAGGAATGCAGCCGCGCATCCATGTCGAAGATCGGCATGGATATGATCAGTTCGTCGGCCTTGGTCTGCTCGATGAAGGTCCGGATCTTGCTGCGGGTCGTTTCAGGACCGCCGACCACCGCGTAGGTCATGGCGTGGTCGACGAAGATCTTCTCGTCACCACTCCAGAGGCCATCCATGGATCTGACCGGCGGCGGGAAGCGGCCACGGGCGTTGCGGCGGAGCGCGACGAAGGATTGCTGCATGGAGGTGAAGAGGTAATTCGCCTCCTCATCCGTATCGGCGGCGACGCCCATGACGCCGACCATTACATGCGGCTTGTCGAGCTGCGGCGACGGCGTGAAGCGCTCCCGGTAGATTTCGAGGGCGGTGAGCAGCATGTCGGGTGCGAAATGCGACGCGAATGCGAAGGGCAGGCCAAGCATGCCGGCGAGGTGAGCGCTGAAGTGGCTGGAGCCGAGCAGCCAGATCGGCACATTGGTATCGGCGCCGGGCACGGCGATGATCTTCTGGTCTTCGGTGATGGGGCCAAGCAGCGCCTGGAGTTCCACGACATCGTTCGGAAAGTTGTTGGCGCTCGTCTCCATGTTGCGCCGGAGCGCCTGGGCCGTCCGCATGTCGGTACCCGGTGCGCGCCCGAGGCCAAGGTCGATGCGGCCCGGATAGAGCGCGGCGAGCGTGCCGAATTGCTCGGCGATGACCAGGGGCGAATGATTGGGCAACATGACACCACCCGAGCCGACGCGGATCGATCGTGTCGCTGACGCTACATGGGAAATGACCAGCGACGTCGCTGCGCTGGCGATTCCCTTCATTCCGTGATGTTCGGCCAACCAGAAGCGCCTGTAGCCGTTCTCCTCGGCGGCGATCGCCAGCCGGCGCGAGTTTTCAAGCGACTGGGCGACGCTGCCGCCCTCGGTAATTGGCGACAGGTCGAGAACGGAGAAAGGGATCATGGCAAGACCTTCAATTAAGAGAAATTGATCCATCGCAATGTAGGTTCAAGTTTGTTAAAGCCAAGGGCGGTACTGCATGTTTCCTCAAATCATAGGCCTCTGTGCGGCTAAAAGGACGCACGGCGCCACAGGCCGTTTTCTCCACTGCGCCGGCCATTCCTGTGTAGTGTTTTTGTTTTGTTCACTTTTTGCTGGCAGCGTCCGACTGACCGACATAGGGTGAGACATGCAGAAGACGATTCGCATCATCGGCATCGATCCGGGCCTTCGACGCACCGGTTGGGGCATCATCGAAACCTTGGGCAATTCGCTGCGTTTCGTAGCCTCGGGTACGGTGACATCCGACGGCGAGATGGACCTTGCGTCACGCCTGTGCCAATTGCATGACGGACTTGCCGACGTCGTGCACAGCTACCAGCCCCACGAGGCCGCCGTCGAACAGACCTTCGTCAACAAGGACGCGACAGCGACACTGAAGCTCGGCCAGGCTCGCGGCATTGCCATGCTCGTCCCGGCTCGTGCCGGTCTCAGAGTGGCGGAATATGCGCCGAATGCCGTGAAGAAGGCGGTGATCGGAGTCGGCCATGGCGAGAAGCAGCAGATCCACATGATGCTGAAGGTGCTGATGCCTAAAGTTGAGTTCAAGGGCAACGATGCCGCCGACGCGCTCGCCATCGCCATTTGCCACGCGCACAACCGGCAGGCGATTACCAGCCGGCTTGCGGCTCTTGCTGGCTAGGCCACCTACCGGAATCTGTTTAAACGGCTACGCTCCAACCTATCCAGAAAGACAAGGTCAGATGATCGGCAAGCTCAAGGGCACCATTGACGAGATCGGCGAGGATCACGTCGTTCTCGACGTGCACGGCGTCGGATATGTCGCCCATTGTTCGGCGCGCACCCTCGGCAAGCTCGGATCGGCGGGCGAGGCGGCGGTGCTCTTCATCGAGACCTATGTGCGCGAGGACCAGCTCAAGCTTTTTGGCTTTCTGACTGCACTCGAGCGCGAGTGGTTCCGCCTGCTCCAGAGCGTCCAGGGCGTGGGGTCCAAAGTTGCGCTCGCGGTACTTTCGACGCTGACGCCCAGCGAGCTTGCGAGCGCGATCGCGCTGCAGGACAAGACATCGGTCTCGCGCGCCCCGGGCGTCGGCCCCAAGGTCGCCGTACGCATCGTCACCGAACTCAAGAACAGGGCGCCTGCCTTCGCCGGCGAGCCATCGGCCGCGATCAGCCTCAAGCAGGAACTGGGCGAAGGGGTTGCCTCGGCTCCGGTCGCGGACGCCGTCTCGGCCTTGACCAATCTCGGCTATTCGCGCGATCAGGCGGCAAACGCCGTTGCGGCGGCCTTGAAAAACGGCGGTGAAGGCGGCGACAGCGCCAAGCTCATTCGTCTCGGGCTGAAAGAATTGGCGCGGTGAGGGCGCAGGCCCTCCTGCGGTCACAAAGCAATGGAAAGACGCGATCCGCGCTGGATCGGGCAATGCGATGACAATAGGTTGAGCGCGTGGAAACGATGGCGGTGATCGGCATTGGTCGGCGCGCCGCGCAGGGTCACGGTCCAGCCCGAAATGGAAGTTTGAGATGAGTGAAGCCGCACGCCTGATTGCGCCGGAAAAGCGAGGCGAGGACCTCGATGCGACGCTGCGTCCGCAGTCTCTGGACGAGTTCACCGGCCAGGCGGAGGCGCGCGCGAACCTCAAGATCTTCATCGAGGCGGCGCGCAATCGCGGCGAGGCGCTCGACCACGTGCTCTTTGTCGGTCCGCCCGGTCTCGGCAAAACAACGCTCGCGCAGATCATGGCCAAGGAACTCGGCGTCAACTTCCGCTCGACCTCCGGACCGGTCATCGCCAAGGCGGGCGATCTCGCGGCGCTGCTCACCAATCTCGAAGAGCGCGACGTGCTGTTCATCGACGAGATCCATCGCCTGAACCCGGCGGTGGAGGAAATTCTCTATCCGGCCATGGAGGATTTCCAACTCGACCTCATCATCGGCGAGGGACCGGCGGCGCGTTCGGTGAAGATCGACCTGTCCAAGTTCACCCTGGTGGCGGCGACCACGCGTCTCGGCCTGCTGACAACGCCGCTGCGCGACCGCTTCGGCATTCCGGTGCGGCTCAATTTCTACACGGTCGAGGAGTTGGAACTGATCGTGCGCCGCGGGGCGCGGCTGATGGGCCTCGGCATGACCGACGAGGGTGCGCGCGAAATCGCCCGCCGTGCACGCGGCACGCCGCGTATCGCCGGCCGCCTTCTGCGGCGGGTGCGCGATTTCGCCGAGGTTGCCCGAGCGGAGGCTGTGACGAAGGAGATCGCCGACGAGGCGCTGACCCGCCTGCTCGTCGACAGCATGGGGCTCGACCAGTTGGACCGCCGCTACCTGACGATGATCGCCCACAATTTCGGCGGCGGACCGGTTGGCATCGAGACGATTGCGGCCGGGCTTTCCGAGCCGCGCGATGCGATCGAGGACATCATCGAACCCTATCTGATCCAGCAGGGCTTCATCCAGCGCACGCCGCGCGGTCGCGTGCTCACTGCGAACGCCTGGAAGCATCTCGGTCTCAATCCGCCGAAGGATCTCGATGCGACCCAGTTCCGCCTGACGCTGGAGGACGACTGAATGTTCACGCGCCGAGGATTCCTGCAGACGCTCGGCGGTAGCTTCGCAAGTTTCGCGGCACTCGGCAGCTATGCCTTTGCCATCGAGCCGCTCGCGCGGCTGAATATTGCCCGCTATCACCTGACCCCGCCCGGCTGGACGCCAGGTCTGAAGCTTCGTGTCGTCGCGCTTGCCGATCTTCACGCCTGCGAGCCGTGGATGTCCGCCAGGCGCATCGCCTCCATCTGCGCGCAGGCGAACGATCTCGGCGGCGACATCACGGTTCTGCTCGGAGACTATGCCTCGGGCATGAACCTTGTGACACGCTATGTGCACTCCAGCGAATGGTCGAAGGCGCTTGCGACGCTCAAGGCTCCCCTCGGTGTTCATGCGATCATGGGCAACCACGATTGGTGGGAGGACAGGACGGCGCAAAAGAACGGCGGCGGCGAAACCTTCGGCCACCGGGCATTGGCGGATGTCGGCATTCCGGTCCACAGCAACCGTGCGATCCGCATGGAAAAGGACGGATACGTGTTCTGGCTTGCCGGTCTCGAGGACCAGCTTGCCCTTCTGCCCGGCAAGAAATGGGGCCGGCGCTCCCTGACGGGTCTTGATGATCTCGACGGCACGCTGGCGCAGGTGAACGACAGCGCGCCGGTCATTCTTCTGGCACACGAGCCCGACATCTTTCCGCAAGTGCCGGCGCGGGTCGCCTTGACGCTGTCCGGCCATACCCACGGCGGACAGGTTCGGTTCGCGGGTCTCGCGCCAGTCGTGCCGTCGCGCTTTGGCGATCGGTATGCCTATGGCCATATCGTCGACGACGACCGCAATCTGATCGTCTCCGGCGGCCTCGGCTGTTCGGTCGCGCCAATCCGATTTGGGGTGCCGCCGGAGATCGTCGTCGTCGATCTTGGGTAGCTTGCGGCCGGCGTCGTTCGATTGGATTCGCCCCTCATCCGGCTGCCGCCACCTTCTCCCCGCAGGCGGGGAGAAGGGAATATGCCGCGCCCACGTTCTCGTCCCCTCGCCCCGCGTGCGGGGAGAGGGTTAGGGTGAGGGGCAATCGCCGGCGTTCGCGGTCCCGTATCCCGCCAAATCGCGGATCGTCGCCGCCAGCCGTTCGGGTCCACCGGGCGTCCAGCCGAGCGCACGCAGCTTATCCGTCGACATTTCCTTGAAAGCCGCCGTCTCCGCCGCAGGCGGCAACGGATAGGAACAACCGGTTGCCCTCTGGAGAATGGCGAGGATTTCACGGTTGCCGGTGAGCACGTCCGAGACGTTGAAGACTTTGCCGGAGACCTTGGCCGTATCCGCTTCCAACACAAGTCGCACGCTTTGGGCCACATCGTCGCCGTGGACCTCGGTGCCGGCGCGTGGCGGAACAGGCTTGCCTGCGAGATAGTCGGCGAAGAGGCTGCTCCATTTGTGTGTCCGTCCGGGACCTGCCGGCCCGTAGACGCCAGTCACGCGCAAGCTGGTCGTCGCGAAGCTGTGGCCGGTCATTGATTTCAAGGCGTCTTCGCCGGCCAGCTTCACCGTCCCGTAGAGCGTGTCGGGCATCGCGGGTGACGTCTCGTCGGCAATGGGGGCCGGCGTTTCGCCATAGACGGCACGGCTCGACAGAAACACACAGCGGCGGACCCCGGCAGCGCGCGCCTCGTCGAAGAGGCGGACCGAGCCGTCGAGGTTGGCGCGGCGGAAGCCCTGCGGGTCCGCGCCTTCACCGCCACGATACTTGCCCTCGACGTGCTCGAAAGCGGCATGGACGAAATAATAGATGTCGTCGAAAGCGGCGCGCTGGTCCGCATGCGGGTCGAGGCGGAGCGCGACATGGGGAACCGGTTGCGAGAAGAGTCCCGCGGGCGGGGGAGTGCGACCGCCGACAGCAACCTTGTAGCCGTGGGCGATGAGGTGCTCGACGATGAAGCGGCCGACGAAGCCGGTGCCGCCGGAAACAAGAACGCGGGTCATCAGGGCACGGTGCCGGCTGGTGCCGGATTGTCGAGCGTAGTGAGATCCGGAATATTCTCTCCGGTCAGGTAGGCATGCCAGAGCTCGATCAGCGGCCGAAGAGCCTCAGTGCGCGGGTGACCAGCCTCCCACGGTTTCTCATACTGGTAATGCAGCACGGCGATGGAGCGCCAGTCCCAGAGCGCCGGCAGATTGAACCAGACATATTGCAGCATGTTCATCGTCACCGGCAGGCCGTGCCAGTCGGGAAAGAAGCTCTGCAGGAAGGTCTGGTCGGTGCGCGGCCAAAAGGCCCCCGGCGCGTCCAGCACCGCAAGCATCCTGTCGAACGTCTCGGCGGACGGTTCCGCGACGAAGACGCCGGAATTCAACCGGTGAAAATCGCCGAGGCTCTCATAGACGTTCGGCGCGGCGGAAAATTCCGGGTAGCGGAAGAGCTTGTCGATGTTGCGCAGGACGATCGCATCGGCGTCGATGAAGACACAGCGCTCGTATTCAACGAGCTGCCAGAGCCGGAGCTTGCAGAAATTGTCGAGCGGCGAGTGGAAGTCGGGTTTGCGGCCCTTGGTGAAGGGGACCTTCTCGTGGACGTTGCGGCGCTGATGGCGGGCGTTGAAGTCGTCGGACAGCGGCAGGAGCTCCGTTTCGACGAGGCGGCAATCGAATTCCGTGAGCGTTTCGAGCGCAGCGGCATCCACTCCACCGGTGTAGAGCACGACGATATCCGCCGGCGTACGGGTCAGCCGGATCGACCGCAACAGTGCGCGTGCGCCGAGCGCATAGTCGGCATTGGTGACAAGCGTCACGAAGGCGTGGAGGGCGGCAGGAGGCGAGGAGGGGCGGAGCCCCCCCGGCTGAGTCGTCGCGGGGGTCATGAAACAGATTTCAGCCGTTTGCCTTCCGGGTCGTGATTGATCAACGGCGCGATGTCCTTCGTCCAGGCGGAGACTGCCGGGACACGCGAACGATCGACGCGGTAGGCGAATTTCTTTGCCACATCGACGATTTCCGAAAGCAGTCCGTCCTGAAGGCGGATCGGATCGAGGCCAAGTGCCAGGAATTTCTCGTTGTGGACCACCAGTTCGTTCTCTGCGGCCTCCTTGCGCGGATTGGGAAGCCAGGCGATCCTGGACCCGGTTATCGCGGCGATCATTTCGGCGAGATCACGGACGCGATGCGTCTCGGTCATCTGGTTGAAAATCTCGACACGGCTGCCGCGTGCGGGCGGATTGTTGAGCGCGAGCTCGATGCAGCGGACCGAATCCTGGATATGAATGAAGGCGCGTGTCTGGCCGCCGGTGCCGTGAACCGTCAGCGGGTAGCCGATCGCCGCCTGGATCAGGAAGCGATTCAGCACCGTGCCGTAATCGCCGTCGTAGTCGAAGCGGTTGATGAGCTGCTGATGCCGGCGCGTCTGTTCGGTATGCGTACCCCAGACGATGCCCTGGTGCAGGTCGGTGATTCGGAGACCGTCGTTCTTGGCGTAGAACTGGAAGAGAAGCTGATCGAGACATTTGGTCATGTGGTAGATCGAGCCGGGATTGGACGGATATAGAATTTCCTGGCTCACGGTCTCGCCGTCTGTCGTCCCGATCCCGACCGGCAGATAGCCCTCGGGGATCGCCGCGCCGACGGTCGAATAACCATAGACGCCCATGGTACCGAGATGCACGAGGTGGGCGTCGAGGCTGAGTTCTACCAACGCATTGAGGAGGTTGTGCGTGGCGTTGACGTTGTTGTTGACCGTGTAGTTCTTGTGCCGGTCGCTTTTCATCGAATAGGGCGCGGCGCGCTGTTCGGCGAAATGGACGATGGCATCCGGCCGATGCTCAGCGAGCCAGTTCTTGAGCAGCTCGTAGTCGCGGGCGAGGTCGATCAGGTTGAAGTGGATGCGCCGGCCCGTCTCGGCATGCCAGATGCGCGTGCGCTCCTGGATTGAATCCATCGGCGTCAGCGACTGGACGCCGAGTTCCGTATCGATCCAGCGGCGGGAAAGATTGTCGAGGATATGGATGTCATGGTCCGCATCGGACAGATGCAGCGCGGTCGGCCAGCCGACGAAACCATCACCGCCGAGGATTGCAATCTTCATGCACGGTTCTCCTGATCGCGAAGAAGGACATGGTGAGGTGATAGGATAGGATTGTGACAAAGCTGCAATGCTTGCAAATGGCTTTTTGTTCCTGCACAGGAAAAGGAAATCCTCCCGGAGAATGAATCGATGTCACTAATTTCGCTCGCGGGCGAACTGACCGAAAACGGCCACCGGCTCGTGCAGCGAGTCTATTATGAAGACACCGATTTCTCGGGCGTCGTCTATCATGCGCGCTACCTGCATTTCATGGAGCGCGCCAGAACCGACTATCTGCGGCTGCTCGGCGTCGAACAGGCATCGCTTGCCATCGAGGGCGATACGGAAGGACTCGTCTTCGTCGTTCACCGTATGGAGATCGACTTCAAAATGCCGGCGCGCATGGACGACATCCTGACGATCGAGACGACGACCGAGAAAGCGGGTGGCGCCAAAATGGTTCTGAAGCAGGAGATCCGTCGTGACGGCGTGCTGCTGATCGCTGCCAAGGTCATCATCGCCGTCATCAACGGGCAGGGCCGACCACGCCGCTTGCCGGAAGCGCTGGCGATTAAGTTCCTGGCGGCGGGACACAAGGTTCCGACCCGCGTTGAATAGTCCCGGCCAGACGGTCCGAAATGATCGCGAATCAGTCGCCGAGGGAGTTCAGTATCTTTTTCGTCAGCGACTGCTTGGCCTTTCCGACGTCGCGCCAAGGGTCCGATCCGGCTTCAATCCGCGCGAGAATATCGGCGACGCGGAAGCTATTGGCGGTCTCAAGATCCTCGAGCTCGTTCCAGCCGACCGGTGTCGCAATCGGCCCGCCTTCGCGGGCGCGGGTGGAGTAGGGGCAGATGGCCGTCGCGCCGCGCTCGTTTCTGAGCCAGTCGATGAAGATCCGGCCCTTGCGTTTGGCCTTGGACATGGTGGCGATGAAGTGGTCCGGATCGCGATCCGCGAAACGCTGCGCCATCTTCTTGGCGAAACCCTTGGCCTCGTCCCACGACGCACGCCGAACCAGCGGCACGATGACGTGAACGCCCTTGCCGCCGGTCACCATGGGAACGGATTTCAGGCCGATATCCGAAAGTTCGTCGCGAAGCGCGGCCGCAGCGCGCTTCACTGTGGCGAAGTCGACGCTTGGATCGGGATCGAGATCGAAAACCAGACGGTCGGGCGTTTCCAGCCTGTCGATCGTGGCGCCCCAGATGTGAAACTCCAGCGTCCCCATCTGCACAGCGGCAACGAGGCCTTTGGCGTCGCGAACGTACATGTATTTCTCGGTTCCGCCCGAGACCTCCTTGATCGGTGTTTCACGAATCTCCTGCGGAAAGCCGTCGCTTGCATGCTTCTGATAGAAACACTGCCGCTGTCCGCCTTGCGGACAGCGCACCAGCGAAACGGGATGGTCGGCCGCGAAAGGAAGCATCCTGTCCGCAACGACCGCATAGTAGCGGGCGAGGTCGATCTTGGTGATCCCTTGACCTTCGAAGAGTATGCGATCCGGATGCGAGATGTGCACGCCGAGGATGTCGGCATCACCCTTGGCAGGCGCCACTGTCCGTGGCCTGGCCGCACGTTTGCCCTTCCCGGTCTCCGCCGCGGCGTCCGTCGGCTTCGGTCTTTCCAGTTTCACGGCCTTGGCCTCCTTGTCCTCGCGCAATCCCTCGAATGAGCCATGGCGGATATGTCCGTCAGCCGTAAACTCGGTGAAATCCACCTCCGCCACAAGATCGGGCTTCAGCCAGACGGCATCCCGGTTCCTTTCTCTCGGCACGCTGTCGAACGGTGACGTCTTGCGTCGGCGCTTTGCGAAGGCGGCCGCGAGCTCTTCCATGGTCTTTTGCCGGAAGCCGGTTCCGACGCCGCCCCGGTAAACCAGCTTGTCCCCCTCGAAGGTGCCGAGAAGGATTGATGCGAAGGCGCGACCGTTTTTCGTCGACGGGTTAAAGCCGCCGATGACGAACTCCTGGCGTTTCGTGCATTTGACCTTCAGCCAGCTTCGGGTGCGTCCGCTGCGATAAGGAGCATTCGCCTCCTTGGCGATGATGCCTTCCTGTCCGGCCTTGCACATGGCGGCAAGCACGTGTCCGCCATTGCCTCGAACGTGCTCGCTGTACTGAACGGTCGAGGTAGTGCCGAGCGTATCGAGCAAGGCCTCCAGCCGCTCTTTTCGCTCGAGGAGTGGCTTGCGGCTCAGGTCCTTGCCGTCGAGTTCGACGAGATCGAAGGCGTAGAGCCGTGTGGCGGCGCCCGTCCTCAGCGCCTTCTGCAGGGCCGAAAAGGTCGAGCCTTCCTCCGACAGCGCCACCACCTCGCCGTCGATCAGGGCTGACTTGCAGTCGAGCTCGGCGAGAGCGGAGGCGATCGCAGGAAACTTCTCGGTCCAGTCGAGACCATTGCGCGTGTAACAACGGACAGTGCCGCCGCCAATAGCTACCATCAAGCGGTAGCCATCGAACTTGGCCTCGTTCAACCATTCTTCTCCGGCGGGCGCTTTCGTGACCAGCGTCGCGAGCTGTGGCGCCTTGAAGGCGGGCGGCTTTCCGGAAGATTTTCGCGTTCGACGCTTGGCTGTATGGTGGTCCTCAGTAATCGCGCCAGCCTTCAGATTGGCCGCCGTGCTCTTGTTCGAATGCCATACGCGTGCCCGTTTTTCGCCCTTGCCCTTGGCAATTTCATCCATGGTGCGGCCGGTGCGGACACTCGTCAGGTTCTCCTCGACGAGGTGCTCCCCATCCTTTAAGGCGGCTTCGTCGGTTTCCTTGATCAGCAGCCAGTTTTCGCGCTTCTCATCGTCTCGCGGCCGCATGCGCACGAGAGCCCAGCCGCCGCTCATCCGCTTACCGTGCAATTGAAACGAGAGTTTGCCCTTCTTCAGGCCTTCGGACGGATCGCCTTCCGGCTCCCACCAGCCGGTGTCCCAAAGCATCACCGTCCCGCCGCCGTATTCTTCTTCCGGTATCGTGCCTTCGAAATCGCCGTAGGCTAAGGGATGGTCTTCGGTGCGCACCGCGAGGCGCTTGTCTTCCGGATCGAGACTCGGGCCGCGCGTTACGGCCCAGCTTTTCAGCACGCCCTCCCATTCGAGCCGGAAATCGTAGTGCAGCCGCGTGGCGTCGTGTTTCTGGACCAGGAAGCGTTTCCTGCCAGCGCGTGCCCGGGCGACAGTACCTTTGGGCTCGCTCGTCCGCGCAAAGTCGCGGCGTCGGTTGTATTGAGAAAGGGATGCATTGCGAGCAACCATGGATCGTCCTCATGCCGATTTCCGGCGGTTGCGGCGCGAGGAGGATTGCGCCTTTGACTGCGGTTTCTTGCCCTCGCCGCCTTCCAGGCTCTTCTTCAGCGCCGCCATCAGATCAACGACATTGTCGCCTCGTGGCTCTCGACGCTCGCCTTCCTCGACGGCGACGCGCGTCGACTTGCCTTTCATCTTGCGCTTGACGAGTTCCTTCAGCGCCGCCGTGTAGTTGTCCTTGAAGGCGTTGGCGTCGAAGGGCGCGGTTTTCTTCTCGATAAGGGCGCTGGCGACCTCCAGCAGCTCCCTTTCCGCTTTCTTGCCCGATACGTCGGAAAACATCGGGTCGGCCTTCCGCAGTTCGTCGGCATAGCGCAGCGTCTCCAGTAGCAGGCCGTCGCCGCAGGGTTTGACCGCCACCAGATATTCGCGGCCCCTCAGTGTCAGCTGGCCCAGCCCGATCCTTTCCGATTGCCGGAGCGCGTCGCGCACGACGCGGTAGGCGTCCTCCGCAAGCTCATCCGCCGGAACGAGATAGTACGGCTTGTCGAAATAGAGGGGCGAGATGTCGGCGACGCCGACGAACTGGACCAGTTCCAGGGTCTTCTTTGTCTCGAGCTTGATCGAATCCACTTCCTTCGGTTCGAGAAGAACGTATTTGTCGTCCTCGTATTCGTAGCCCTTGACGATGTCGTCGACGTCGACCGGCCCGACACCTTCCACCACCTTCTCGTAGTGGATCGGCTTGCCCGAAGGCTTGTGGATCTGGCGGAAGGAGACGCTGGCGCCCGAGCGGGTCGCGCTGAACAGTTCGACCGGGATCGAAACCAGCGAGAGGCGAAGCTGACCTTTCCAGAGCGCGCGAGCCGGCATCGTTTCCCCCATTCACCGGCCGAGCCTGCGACGCGGCGGCGGCTCACGGTCGTTGCGAGGAGGCTCATGCGCAAGCACGCGCTCAATGGCAGCGATATGCTCGCCGGTGACGGCGGGGACGGGATCGGCGAGCAGCGCCTGGAGTACCTCCTTCGAAAGCACGCCGTTCGCGATCGCCTCCTCGAAGGCGCAACGGGTCTCTCGCTCGGCCTTCGATTGCGCGTAGAGCGCCAGGATCAACCGGTCGCGGGGGTCGAGCCGTCGTGGCGCCGATTTCTCATCGGCTTTTCTGGACATCTGGAGCGTCATGCGGGGAAAACGTGCGATGGCGCGGTGAGGTTCCAGGGCCTTCGCCACGGAATGTCTGTCCGGTAACACTCCCTTAACCATAGTGGTGTCTTAATCCGTGCATTAGGATTTGTGCAGTGCACGTCATCCTTTGACCAAAATTGACGGCAAGAAGGCAACCTGAAGCATTAGATCGCAATGCCGCGATCAGCGGCGATGCCGGGGCATTTTTGCAACAGGACGTTTGGGCGACCCGGTCATGAGCATGAACAGCTCTTGCCGGGTATTTGGATTCGGGGACTGGAAACGATGGAACAGGTTGGATTGGCCGCGACGAGCGATGTGACCCTCTGGTCGCTGTTCATGGAAGCGGGCTTTGTCGTGAAGCTGGTCATGCTGGGGTTGATCGCAGCCTCGGTCTGGACCTGGGGTATCGTCGTCGACAAGACGTTGAACTACGGCCGTGTTCGCCGCCAGCTCGACAATTTCGAGCAGGTATTCTGGTCCGGCCAATCGCTTGAGGAGCTCTATCGCACGCTATCCGACCGGCAGACCGCCGGCATGGGCGCGATCTTCGTCTCCGCCATGCGCGAGTGGAAGAAGAGCTTCGAACGCGGCGCCCGCTCGCCGATCGGCCTGCAGATGCGTATCGACCGGGCCATGGACGTGACGCTCGCTCGTGAATCCGAGACGCTCGAGGCAAGGCTCGGCTCGCTCGCGACCATCGGCTCGGCGGCTCCCTTCATCGGTCTCTTCGGCACCGTCGTCGGCATCATGACCTCGTTCCAGGCAATCGCCGGTTCGAAATCGACCAACCTTGCCGTCGTTGCGCCCGGTATCGCCGAGGCGCTTCTCGCGACCGCCATCGGCCTGCTCGCCGCTATTCCCGCCGTTATCGCCTACAACAAGTTTTCCGCCGATGCCGGCAAGCTGACGGCGCGTATGGAAGCCTTTGCCGACGAGTTCTCCGCCATCCTGTCGCGGCAGATCGACGAGAAGCTGCAGCCCTCGCGCCAGGCCGCGCAATAACGACCCTCGAGCACGGAGACCACGCTGATGGGAATGGCAGTTGGCGGAGCCAAGGGTTCGGGCGGCGGACGTCGTCGGCGCAACGGCAAGAAGGCAATCATGAGCGAAATCAACGTCACGCCCTTCGTGGACGTGATGCTGGTGCTGCTCATCATCTTCATGGTGGCGGCGCCGATGATGACGGTGGGCGTGCCGATCGATTTGCCGGAGACGCAGGCCAAGGCGCTCAACTCCGACACGCAGCCGATTACCGTTTCGGTCAATCCGGCCGGTGAAATTTTCCTGCAGGAAACGCCGATCGGGATCGACGAGGTCGTTCCGAAACTCGAAGCAATTGCGACCACGGGCTACAACGAGCGCATCTACGTGCGCGGCGACACCAATGCCGACTACGGTACGGTGATGAAGGTCATGGCGCGCATCTCGGCCGCCGGTTTCAAGAACCTCGGCCTTGTCACGCTTCAAGAACAGGAAAAGTGATCCCCGGTCATGAAGGGCAGTCTCGCAACATCTGCTGTCCTCCACGCCCTGGTGCTGACCTGGGCGCTGGTTTCGCTCGGTAGCCCGGCCGACTTCGAGGTCGCGGATGTCGAGGCGCTGCCGGTCGATATCGTACCGATCGAATCGATCACGCAGATCCAGCAGGGTGACAAGAAGGCTCCCGCGAAGGAGAAGGCGTCCCCGGTTCCGACCAAGAAGCCGACGCCGGTCGAGAACGCCGAGAATATCGGCGACAACGACGTGGATCTGAAGACGCCGCCCACGCCCGACACCAAGCCGGTCCAGAATGAATCGGCCGCCGCTCCGGAGAAGACCGAGAAGGCGCCGCCGACACCGGATCCTGTGAAGGAAGAGATAGAGAAGGTCGAGGAACCCGAGCCGGCCTCCGAGCCCGCGACGGAAGTTGCGACACTGCCCGAGCCGAAGCAGGAGGTAAAGCCCGAGACCAAACCGGAGCCCGCGCCGGCCGAGGAGCAGCCGGCCGAGAATCCGGAAGCCGAGGCGCTGCCCGACAAGGTGCCGACGCCGATGGCCAAGCCTAGGGTCGAAAAGCCTGCGCAGACCGCCAAGACGCCGGAGCGCAAGAAGGAAGAGACCAAGAAGGAGCAGAAGAAGGCGGCCTCCCAGAAGGAGAGCGACTTCAATGCCGACGAGATCGCGGCGCTGCTCAACAAACAGGAATCGTCCGGCGGCGGCGCGAAACGCTCGACTGAAGAGGCGGCTCTCGGCGGCAAGAAGACGACCAGCGGCAACACGCTTTCGCAGAGCGAAATGGACGCGCTTCGCGGCCAGATCCAGAACAACTGGTCGATCATTCCCGGCATGGCCGACGCGGCGGACGTCCGCATCAAGGTGACGATGCGGCTCGACCCGAACGGCGAGTTGATCGGCGAGCCTGAAGTGGAAGCGAGCGGCGGCTCCGATGCGGCGCGCCGGGCGCTCATGGGCGGCGCTCGCCGCGCCATCCTCAAATCCGCACCCTTCAAGGGATTGCCGGCCGACAAGTATGATTCCTGGAGCGAGGTGGTCGTCAATTTCGATCCCAGCTCGATGCTCTAAATCGGCTGGGACGGGGATGTGGCGGAAAACCGCGCGCACTTTCCTCGTCCCGCCCACAAGAATGAGAGGCTGAAAGGCTTTATGGAAATGCTGAGACGCAACTTTTTCCGCCTTCTGATGGTGATGTTCGCAGGCTGTGGGCTCATTGCCTCGCCGGCAAACGCACTCGTCGAGATCAACATCAACAAGGGCAATGTCGAGCCGCTTCCGGTAGCGATCACCGACTTCCTGCAGGGAGAACTCGGTCAGAAGATTTCCGACGTTGTCGCTGCCGATCTCAAGCGCTCCGGCCTTTTCGCGCCGATCGACAAGGGCGCCTTCATCGAAAAGATTTCCAATCCCGACGCTACCCCGCGATTTGAGGACTGGAAGGTCATCAATGCCCAGGCACTCGTCACAGGACGCGTGACGCAGGAAGGCGATGGCAGGCTGAAAGCCGAATTCCGTCTGTGGGATACTTTTGCCGGCCAGCAGATGCTCGGACAGCAATTCTACACGCAGCCGGAAAACTGGCGCCGCGTCGCCCACATCATCGCCGATGCGATTTATGAGCGGATCACCGGCGAAAAGGGTTATTTCGACACCCGCATCGTCTATGTCGCCGAAAGCGGCCCGAAGACGGCGCGCAAACGCCAGCTCGCGATCATGGATCAGGATGGCGCCAACGCCCGCGCACTCACCAATTCAAACGACATCGTGCTGACGCCGCGCTTCTCGCCGAACCGTCAGGAAATCACCTACATGTCGTTCGAGAACCAGCAGCCGCGCGTCTACCTGCTGCAGCTCGAAACCGGGCAGCGCGAGGTGGTCGGCAACTTCCCGGGCATGACCTTCGCGCCGCGGTTTTCGCCGGACGGCCAGCGGGTGATCATGAGCCTGCAGCAGGAAGGCAACGCGAATATCTATACGATGGACCTGCGCTCGCGCACCACGACGCGGCTGACCAACACCGCAGCGATCGACACGTCGCCGTCCTATTCGCCGGACGGCAGCAGGATCGTTTTCGAAAGCGACCGCGGCGGCAAGCAGCAACTTTACGTCATGGGCGCCGACGGTTCGGGCCAGACACGCATTTCCTTCGGTGACGGTTCCTATTCGACGCCCGTCTGGTCTCCGCGCGGCGATCTCATCGCCTTCACCAAGCAGTCGGGCGGCAAGTTCTCGATCGGCGTCATGAAGCCGGACGGCTCGGGCGAGCGCATCCTCACAACCGGCTTCCACAACGAGGGCCCGACCTGGGCACCGAACGGCCGCGTGCTGATGTTCTTCCGCCAGAACGCCGGTGCCGGAGGCCCGCAGCTCTATTCGATCGACCTCACGGGTTACAACGAGCAGCCGGTTCAGACACAAGGCTTTGCATCCGACCCGGCCTGGTCGCCTTTGATGGAATAGAGCGGACGAGGAGAAACGTGGGCGGTTCTCCGTCCGCATCCCGCGTCTCAACTTGCTGAAGCGCGCCGCAATCTGACGGATCATGCGGCGCGCTTCATGCCTTTGTTTTTGTGCATGTCGTGGCCTACTGCATGTTTCCTTAAATCGTAGCCGATTTAAGTCCTGCAGCGTCCCTTTGCGCGTCTGACAAGACGCGCGGCGCTGTAGGCCCGCTGTGCCGCCCGGGCAGCGTGTATCAGACCGATCACATTTGCGATCGATCCAAGATCATCGTGATCGGGTGTCCACAGAAGCGGCGGGAAATGTGGCCGATGTGCCGCTTTCTCGCCGCAAAGTGCTGGTCTAGCAGGCGCCGCACGCAAATTATCGATTTGTTAACCATATCAGTTGAAAAGCAATTAACCGCTTCCGGTTACAGTCTGGCAACCGTGAATCAGACACTTCTCAAGGAGACCCGGCCCATGAGCCGAATTGACACCCCGGCCGCGAGCCGCATGCAGAATATCGCCCGCAATCCGGTCATGATCGCTCTCGTCATGACGCTCGCCCTTGCCGGCTGCGCTTCGAAAAAGAATATGCCGAATGATGCGGCCGGGCTCGGTCTTGGCGCAGGTGCTGCAACGCCGGGCTCGCAGCAGGACTTCACCGTCAACGTCGGCGACCGCATCTTCTTCGATACGGACTCCAGCTCCATCCGCGCCGATGCCCAGGCGACGCTCGCCCGTCAGGCGCAGTGGCTGGCGAAATACCCGAACTACGCGATCACCATCGAAGGCCACGCCGACGAGCGCGGCACCCGCGAGTACAACCTGGCGCTTGGCGCCCGCCGTGCCGCCGCCACCCGCGACTTTCTCGCCAGCCAGGGCGTTCCAGCGAACCGCATGCGCACGATTTCCTACGGCAAGGAAAAGCCGGTTGCTGTCTGCGACGACATCTCCTGCTGGTCGCAGAACCGCCGCGCCGTTACCGTTCTCGGCGGCGCCGGCATGTGATCGTCCCGCCACTGAAGTGGAGGTTTGAAGGGGCGGCCACGGGCCGCCTTTTCTTTTTTACCACACTTTAGCCGAACTCCGTTGCTTTTTCACAGCGATTGGAAAACTGTGCGGCACTCACCTTTAGAATCGGCGACAGTATCGCGGACCGCGATCGCAGAGGTGGGAGTAATCGGTATTCGAACAGGACAAATGAAATGAAGAAATTTGTCGTGGCAGGACTGATTGGTCTTGTGGCCCTCTCGGGTCTCGGGCCAGCGGCAAATGCCATGCCACTTTCCGGGCTCTTCGCCCGCGCGACCCATACCGATGCCGCCAGCAAACAAAACTTGCCGGTGGTGAAGGTGCAGTCGGCCGACCTCGGACGGATCGGTCAACTCGAGGAAGAGATCCGCTCGCTCAACGGGCGTATCGAGGAAATGAGCTTCCAGTTGCTGCAGATGCAGGAACAGATCCGGAAGTTCCAGGAGGACAACGAGTTCCGCTTCCAGGATCTCGAAAACGGCAAGTCCTCTTCGAAGAAGAGCGGCGCACTCGAAACGCCGAAATCCAATGACCAGGCGTCCGTCACCCCGGGGGTGACGGATAGCCAGCCCCCGGTGGCGCCTTCTGCCGGCGGCAACGATATGGCGGCAACAGGCGCCAATCCCGGCTCGACCGGTGCTGCGCCGCCGACGACGTTGGGGCAGATCATTTTCGACGAGAGCGGCAATCCGGTATCGGCGACCGCTGATGCCCAGCCTGGCGCCAACGCCACGCCCCCCGGGGTGGACACCGGGACGGCCAACTCCGCCGGTGGCGATGCGGGTATCAACGCCAATCCCGGCACCGAGCAGCAAACCGCTTCTCTCGACAATCCGGGCGATCTCTACCAGTCCGCTTACGGGCACGTGCTTTCCGGCGATTACGCCGTGGCGGAACAGGAGTTCCGGGACTATCTCGACGTCTTTCCCAACGGCGACAAGGCGGCCGACGCCAGTTTCTGGATGGGTGAGGCCCAGTATTCGCAAGGCAAGTACAGCGACGCAGCGAAGACTTTTCTGAACGCGCATCAGGCTCACGGCAAATCGCCCAAGGCGCCCGAGATGCTCCTGAAGCTTGGCATGTCTCTCGGCGCTCTCGACAACAAGGAAACCGCCTGCGCCACGCTACGCGAGGTGAACAAGCGCTACCCCAAGGCTTCGCCCGCCGTGAAGGCAAAGGTGTCGAGCGAGCAGAGCCGCTTTGGCTGCTGAGGCGCCCCGCGTGCCCGAAGCCGTTGTCGCCGCGGCCAGACATCTCCTGCGTTCCTTCGCCAAACCCTGCCGGATTCTCGCGGCCGTCTCCGGAGGCAGCGACTCCAAGGGGCTTCTTCTTGCTCTCCACTCCGCGATCGGAAACAGAGATCGCGAAGGCTTCTCGCTCGCCGCCTGCACGATCGATCATGCCTTGAGACCGGAATCTGCAGGTGAAGCGGCAGCCGTGGCGGCGTTCTGTGCCGAACGAGGTATCCCCCACCTTGTCCGCCGCTGGGAAGGCGACAAGCCACGAACGGGCATCCAGGCAGCCGCGCGCCAGAAACGCTATGAACTGTTGGCGGATGCCGCCGCCGCCCTCGGCGCCGATTGCGTCGCCACCGGGCATACGCGAGACGATCAGCGCGAGACGATCGCGATGCGCGGTGCGCGCGGCGAGGGGGAGGGACCGGGCGGCGCCGGCATGGCGAGCACCATGTTTTACGGGCACCGCGTCTGGGTGTTGCGACCATTCCTTGGCCTGAGCCGCGCCGACATACGGGCATTCCTGAGCGCGCGGGGTGTCGAGTGGTTCGACGATCCGAGCAACGCCAATCCGCTGTTCGAGCGTGTTCGTGTGCGTTCCGAACTCAAGGCCTCGGAAGAGGCACCCGTAGCCCCGTGGAGCGCGGCGCAAAGGGCCGCGTCATCGGCGCGGGCAGCCGCCTTGATCGAGACCCATGTGCGGGTGCACGAGACCCTCGTGGCTGAGGTTGCGGCGGCCCAGGCGGGAAACACGAGCGACGCCGACTGGCGCCGCGCGCTTCTGTCCGTCGCCGCAGTCCTCGGCGGCCGCAATCATTTGCCGGGGCATGCGACGATCGAGCGCATATCCGGCTTTCTGCAAACCGGCGCGCCGGGACGAATGACGGCGGGAGGTGTCGTCTACGACAGGCGTCCAAATGGTCTCTACCTCTACCGTGAGGCGCGCGGCCTGTCCGCTCTTGTTGTCGATCCCGGCGAGACGAGCGTTTGGGACGGGCGCTTCAATGTAACGAATGGCGGACAGCACCCGGTGGCTGTGACTGCCTCACAGAAAGATAATCAATGGGATCAAAGGCTTATTGATTCAGGTCTGCCCCCAGGCGTCGCCAAACGAGCCGTGCGGGCCGCGCCACATATTGCTCCGGCGCAAGCCGACGTCGTCGGCTCGATCCGCGCGAAAGTCGAATGCCGCATCGCCCTTTACGACACCTTTTTGCCCGGTTTTGACCGGACTATGGCGGATGCGCTCGCGTTGTTGTTCGGGCGCGAACGTTACCCCGCTCCGCCGGTACACGATGTTTTTGACAGAAATGGAGAGGGACTTGGCGGTTTGCCTTGGCAAGGCGACGCCAGAACCTTATGTTAAGGAACAAGACTGTAGCTCGGCGAAATGTCCGGGCTGCGACAGGTTCCGGGGAGTTCGATGAACCCTAATTTTCGTAATTTTGCCCTTTGGGCAATCATAGCGCTTCTCCTGATTGCGCTATTCAGCATGTTCCAGCAGCCGACCGAGCGCGCCGGTTCACGCGAAATTCCATTCTCGCAGTTTCTGAAGGATGTCGACGCCAGCCGCGTCAAGGAAGTCGTAATCACCGGCTCGAAGGTGATCGGCAGCTATACTGAAAGCGGCGCCACCTTCCAGACCTATGCACCCTCCGTCGATACCGCTTTGACCGAACGGCTCGAAGCCAAGGACGTTACCGTCACCGTGCGCCCGGAAACGGACGGATCGTCGGGCTTTCTGAGCTATATCGGCACTCTGCTGCCGATGCTGCTGATCCTCGGCGTCTGGCTGTTCTTCATGCGGCAGATGCAAGGCGGCTCCCGTGGAGCGATGGGCTTCGGCAAGTCCAAGGCCAAGCTCCTGACCGAAGCGCATGGCCGCGTCACATTTGACGATGTCGCCGGCGTCGACGAGGCCAAACAGGACCTCGAGGAAATCGTCGAATTCCTGCGCGATCCGCAGAAGTTCCAGCGTCTCGGCGGTCGCATCCCGCGCGGCGTGTTGCTGGTCGGCCCTCCCGGCACCGGTAAGACGCTGCTTGCCCGCTCGGTCGCCGGCGAAGCGAACGTGCCCTTCTTCACGATCTCCGGTTCGGATTTCGTCGAGATGTTCGTCGGTGTCGGTGCGTCGCGCGTCCGCGACATGTTCGAGCAGGCGAAGAAGAACGCTCCCTGCATCATCTTCATCGACGAGATCGATGCCGTCGGCCGTCATCGCGGCGCCGGCCTTGGCGGCGGCAACGACGAACGCGAGCAGACGCTGAACCAACTGCTTGTCGAGATGGACGGCTTCGAAGCCAATGAGGGGATCATCCTCATCGCGGCGACCAACCGTCCCGACGTGCTCGATCCGGCGCTGCTGCGCCCGGGGCGCTTCGATCGCCAGGTCGTCGTGCCGAATCCGGACATCAACGGCCGCGAACGGATCCTCAAGGTGCATGTCCGCAATGTGCCGCTGGCACCCAATGTCGACCTCAAGGTCCTGGCACGCGGCACGCCGGGCTTCTCCGGCGCCGACCTCATGAACCTCGTCAACGAGGCTGCGTTGATGGCGGCGCGGCGCAACAAGCGCCTTGTCACAATGCAGGAGTTCGAGGACGCCAAGGACAAGATCATGATGGGTGCGGAGCGTCGCTCCTCCGCCATGACCGAGGCCGAGAAGAAGCTGACCGCCTATCACGAGGCCGGCCATGCGATCGTTGCGCTCAACGTTCCCTCTGCCGATCCGCTGCACAAGGCGACCATCATCCCGCGCGGCCGCGCGCTCGGCATGGTGATGCAACTGCCCGAGGGCGACCGCTACTCGATGAGCTACAAGTGGATGATCTCGCGTCTCGCCATCATGATGGGTGGCCGCGTAGCCGAGGAAATCACCTTCGGCAAGGAGAACATCACCTCCGGCGCGTCCTCCGATATCGAGCAGGCGACGAAGCTCGCGCGTGCGATGGTGACGCAATGGGGCTTCTCCGATCAGCTCGGACAGGTTGCCTATGGTGAGAACCAGCAGGAGGTCTTCCTCGGCCACTCCGTGGCGCAGCAGAAGAACGTTTCGGAAGCGACCGCGCAGAAGATCGACAACGAGATCCGCCGCCTGATCGACGACGCTTACGGAACGGCGCGTCACATCCTGACGGAGAAGAACCACGAATTCGTGGCGCTCGCGGAAGGCCTGCTGGAGTACGAAACTCTGACCGGCGACGAAATCAAGTCGCTGATCCGCGGCGAGAAGCCTGCACGCGACCTCGGAGACGATACACCTCCGCATCGCGGTTCGGCCGTCCCCTCCGCCGGCACGAAGAAGGAAGCCGGTGCCAAGGGCGAGGAGCCTGAAGGCGGCTTCGAACCGCAACCGCAATAGGACTCGTCGGAAAAATGAAATCAGAAGGCCGCCGCGCCGGAAGGAGCGGCGGCTTTTTGTTGGGTGTGTTCATCCAGAATATCTTTCGCGCACTTGGTAACGCGATGTAATGATTTCTGATGATAGGATTGCTGCCGTTTGCTGCGGTTTTATGCCAAAGATGATTCAACCCTGCCTGAGCTCTGCGCTAGACGCGAGCAGGCTGCAGCAATAGAGGGTGCCGCTACTGCATGATTCCTTAAATCGGAATCGATTTAAGGACAAAATCATGCAGCAGTTCAAAGTGCTACAGCGACCTTAGCGCGTCCGATTGGACGCGCGGCGCTGTGGGGCGTCAAACTCTGGATACGAGGTCCGGCGATATGAAATCCAATCGCGGAACACGCAGACAGACGCGGCCGGTAAAGACGATCCTGCCGAAGCAGGACCATGGAGTTCTTATGAAGCGCAAATATTTCGGCACTGACGGCATTCGCGGCCAGTCCAATATTTTCCCGATGACGCCAGACCTCGCCATGCGTGTCGGCATCGCCGTCGGAACGATCTTCCGTAATGGAGCGCACCGCCACCGTGTGGTGATCGGCAAGGACACGCGCCTTTCCGGTTATATGCTCGAAAACGCGATGGTCGCCGGCTTCACAGCCGCCGGACTCGACGTCTTCCTGCTTGGACCGATCCCGACGCCGGGCGTCGCCATGCTGACGCGTTCGCTCCGCGCCGATATCGGCGTGATGATCTCGGCCTCGCACAATCCGTTCCGCGATAACGGCATCAAGCTCTTCGGACCCGATGGCTACAAGCTTTCCGACGACATCGAGGAAAAGATCGAGGAACTCATCGACCAGGATATGTCTGGCCAGCTTGCCAAGCCCGAGGATATCGGCCGGGCCAAGCGTGTCGATGGCGACATCTACCGTTATATCGAACAGGCGAAGCGGACACTGCCGCGCGACGTCACGCTAAAGGGTCTCAGGATCGCCATCGACTGCGCCAACGGCGCCGCCTACAAGGTTGCGCCGTCCGCGCTCTGGGAGCTTGGCGCCGAAGTGGTGACGATCGGGACGGAGCCCAACGGCGTCAACATCAATCTCGAATGCGGATCGACGCATCCGGCTGCCCTGTCGAAAAAGGTCCACGAAGTCAGGGCCGATATCGGCATCGCACTCGACGGCGATGCGGACCGGGTGCTGATCATCGACGAAAACGGAACCGTCGTCGATGGCGACCAACTCATGGCTGTGATCGCAGATAGCTGGGCTACGGACGGAATGCTGAAGGGGGACGCCATAGCCGCGACAGTGATGTCGAATCTCGGGCTTGAGCGTTACCTGAAGGGCAGGGGCATTGGACTGCACCGCACCAAGGTCGGCGACCGCTATGTCGTCGAGCAGATGCGCCAGGATGGCCTGAACGTCGGCGGCGAACAGTCGGGCCACATTGTGCTCTCTGATTTCGGGACGACCGGCGATGGCCTGGTGGCCGCGCTGCAGATCCTCGCCGTCGTCAAGCGGCAGGGCAAGTCTGTCAGCGAAGTGTGCCACCGCTTCGAGCCCGTGCCGCAGATTCTGAAGAATGTTCGCGTATCGGCGGGTAAGCCGCTTGAGCATCCGTCCGTGCAGCAGGCCATCGCCGACGCCGAAGCGGGCCTTGCCACGAATGGCCGCCTGCTGATCCGCCCGTCCGGAACAGAACCGCTGATCCGTGTCATGGCGGAAGGTGATGACCGCAGCCAGGTCGAGCGCATTGTCGACGAACTTGTCAATGTGATCGGCAGCGTCCGCAGCGCCGCCTAGCGCAGACCATCTATCGCGATCGAAGGCCGGCATCGATTGCCGGCTTTTTTGTTGCGGCAACGCCTTGGTTGGACATGGCTGAACATCAGCAATCGTTAAAAAACACAGTAAATTTCTATGCTTAATCCGATGTTAACCGCGGCATGCGATTTCTGGCGCAACAACGGTTTGCAGCATCCGGCCGAGGCAACGCGGCGCGGTTTAGAATATTCGCGGGGCATATTGTGAAGAGACCTTTGATTGCATTCATTGCCGCGTTATTGGGCGGCACCTCAGCTTTGGCTGCCGACCTTTACGTCGAAGATCCTGCGCCGGTTATCGTGCCTGGTGGCTGGTATCTGCGCGGCCATCTCGGCATGAGCAACCAGCGGCTTGGCGACATGCACCACCCGTTGATGGATACGGTCGAGCTTCACGAGTTCCTCGATGAGGGCAGCTTCGACAGTGCACCGCTTGCAGGCGTCGGCGTCGGTTATCAGTTCAACGACTGGCTGCGCATGGATGGTATCGTCGAATACCGCGGCAAGGCCGACTATTCGGCGCTCGACCGTTACGGCCACACCGAGCCGAGCGGTCCCGTCTGGGATGCGACGAATGATTACGACGGCGCCAAGTCGGAATGGTTGCTCATGGCCAACGCCTATGTCGATATCGGCGACTGGTACGGCGTAAAGCCCTATGTCGGCGCGGGCATTGGCGCATCGCGCAACACGATTTCACGGTTCCGCGACGTCAACGTGCCGACCCAGGGCGTTTCTTACGCCGGAGACGAGTCGACCTGGAACTTTGCCTGGGCGCTTCATGCCGGCGTCGCCTATCAGGCGACCGAGCGGCTGGCGATCGATTTCGGTTACAGCTACCTCGATCTCGGAGATGCCAAGACCGGCAGAATCCGAAGCTACGACAATACCGTGAACGAAGGCCCGATGAATTTCGACGACATCACCTCGCACGACTTCAAACTGGGTATGCGCTACGCGCTGCAATAGAGCAATTCCAGGAAAAGTGTGTAACGGTTTTCCGTCCGGAATTGCGTAGTCTCAAAGAGTTAGATCATTTCACCGTTTCAACGAAATAATGAAATGATCTACGCAGCGCGTACAGTCCGACCTTCGTTCGGGGCCGTCATGCGGCCCCTTTTGCTTCAAGGATGCCCTTTCGGCTGCGGACAAAGCACGGACAGATGAAGACGCTCGCGACCTGCTTCTTTTTCCTCTTCGCCACGCTCGCCCATGCTGGCTCGGCCTCGAAGATCGCTCTGGCCGACCCGAACGACGTCGTCGCGCAACGATTCCTTCCCGGGCATGATTTTGAGATCGGAATGACCCTTTCCGAGGTCGAAGCAATCATTTCACGGAAATACGCGGATTGGCAGAAGACGGAAAATCGTGAAGCGGTAAAACCGAAGCAAAACGGGGCATCGGCGACCTTTACCGAATCGATATCGCTGGAGTCACGCGGCCAGTCGTCGCTTTCCGATGTCTATCGGCTCGATTTTACCTCGCCACTGTCGGGTGGCGTCCTCTACAGCATTATACGCGACGTCAGATTTTCTCATCTGCCAAAGGATCGCCTCGCTTCCGACGAATGGAAGAAGACGATCGCGAGATACTGGGGAAAGCCATACGCGGCCGTTGGGCCGGATCGCGACAATCTCGTTCAGGCCATCTTTTTCTTCAATGACGCCGGTGTCGCCACTGCCCGGGACAAGGGCTTCTGCGCGACCGTATTCGGGAAAATGGGCGCGATTTCGCGAAATGCTACCGACGACGTCGAGGAAGTCATTGCCGGAATCGAAAGAGAGGGATGTCACTTCTTCACAGAGGTAAGAGCGATCGTCGGCGAAAGCGGTTTGCTGGTGCGAACCGCGTCGCGGCGGACCGACATGCTTTCCTATGCGCAAGATTTGGCAGCGCGTGCGTCCCGTGCCGACCGGTGAGACGACGATGATCAGGTTCCCGTTTGAACCGGCCTTCCGGAGATCGTCGTCATAACGCTCCGCCCGTCACGGATCCTAAATTTTTCGTCAAACAACATGCTTAACCGCTGGTTAACTTGTCCCTGCCAATAGTTAACGCAGGTTGGGCCGACCGCCGAAGGTCGGTCCAACGGCATTGATGAAAGGGCATGCGGATGGACTGGCGGCACGGGATCTACGGGATCGCACTTGGCGCCGGTCTGGGCGCCGGCCTGCTGGCGTCCGGTGCGGCCCATGCAGCCGACGACGAATTGCTCGACGCGCCGGAGATTACCATTTCTCCCGAAGCGAGCGATGTCGGCGGTGTCTATTTGCGCGGCGACGTCGGCTATGCGCCATGGCGCGACGAGGGCGATCCCTCCTTTCTCACCTTCGACGCAGGGACGAGCAGCTACAACAACGTTCCGTTTGACAATGCTCGCTTCGACAAGCCGATCTCGGGAACGATCGGCATCGGCTATCGGTTTAACGACGTCATCCGCGCCGACATAACGGCGGAATATTTCGAGGGTCGGGTTGACGGCTCGTCACTGTCAGCTGCTCCCTGCGCGGGTCAGGGCGCCGGAACGTCATGCGCTTTCTCGCACGACGCCAATTTTTCCGCGCTCGGTCTCATGGCGAACGGCTATGTCGATCTCGCGACGCTCGCCGGATTCACGCCTTATCTCGGCGCGGGGATCGGCGCCACGAACATCGACTGGAATACCGTCCGGGAGACCGCGACCTGCGTTCCCGGCGGCGGCGCCTGCGCCGGTGGGGCAGGTGGCACGTCCTACAAGGGGGAGGACAGCTGGCGCTTCACCTACGCGCTCATGGCCGGCGTCTCTTACGATATCACCGACCGGCTGAAACTCGATCTCGGCTATCGCTATTCCCACATAGCGGATGGAGACATGTTCGGTTTCGGGGCCGAGGCACTTGCCGGCGCCAGCGGCGCCAAGGGCCACGACGACGGCCTTTCCCGCCATGAGATTCGCGCAGGCCTGCGCTTCTCGCTCTGGTAACAATCGTTCGGCAGGCGCCCTCACGGCATTCGAACTTTGCCCGGAACGCCGGAAATTTTTTCAAAAGCGACGCAAGCCGCTTGACTTCCTCTCCGGCCCACAATATTCCCGACGGCGGGACACCCCTCCCCAACGAGGGGCTTCTATCTGAGAGGATAGCATTATGACGAAACCTGCCAAGCCGGACGTGCGTCCGGCAAATACCCATTTTTCTTCTGGCCCCTGCGCAAAGCGCCCTGGTTGGACGCTCGACGCTCTCTCCGACGCAGCACTTGGTCGCTCGCACCGAGCCAAGATCGGTAAGACGAAGCTCAAGCAGGCCATTGATCTTACCCGTGAAATTCTTGAAGTGCCGGCCGACTACCGCATTGGTATCGTGCCCGCCTCCGATACTGGCGCGGTCGAAATGGCGCTGTGGTCGCTGCTTGGCGCTCGCGGCGTCGACATGCTCGCCTGGGAAAGCTTCGGTGCCGGTTGGGTCACCGACGTGGTCAAGCAACTGAAGCTCGCCGACGTTCGCAAGTTCGAAGCCGCCTATGGCGAGCTGCCGGATCTCGCCAAGGTCGATTTCGACCGCGACGTCGTCTTCACCTGGAACGGCACGACCTCGGGCGTGCGGGTGCCGAATGCCGATTTCATCCCGGCGAACCGCAAGGGCCTGACGATCTGCGACGCGACCTCCGCCGCCTTTGCACAGGAGCTCGATTTCGCCAAGCTCGACGTCGTCACCTTCTCCTGGCAGAAGGTGCTCGGCGGAGAGGGGGCGCACGGCATCCTCATTCTTTCGCCGCGCGCAGTCGAACGGCTGCTCACCTATGCACCGGCATGGCCGCTGCCGAAGATCTTTCGCCTGACCAGCGGCGGCAAGCTGATCGAGGGCATCTTTGCCGGCGAAACAATCAACACGCCGTCGATGCTCTGCGTCGAAGACTATATCGACGCGCTCCTTTGGGCGAAGTCGGTTGGCGGCCTCAAGGGGCTGATCGCCAGGGCAGACGCCAATGCCGACGCGATTCATCGCTTCGTCGATGCAAACGGGTGGATCGCTAACCTGTCGAGCAAGGCGGATACCCGCTCCAACACCTCGGTCTGCCTGAAGATCGTCGACAAGGATGTGCTCGCTCTCGATGCCGATGGTCAGGCTGCCTTCGCGAAGGGCGTCGTCGCCCTGCTCGAAAAGGAAGGTGTCGCCTACGACATCGGCCACTATCGCGATGCGCCCTCCGGTCTGCGGATCTGGGCCGGTGCCACGATCGAGACTGCCGACATGGAAGCGCTGATGCCGTGGCTCGCCTGGGCCTTCGAGACCCAGAAGGCGACGCTGTCGCAGGCAGCCGCCTGATCCAAGCGATAAGCTTCGCTCGCCAACGGGCGAAGCCAATCCCGCACCCCTTTCAGAACTGATCCTTAAGGAGGCCTCTCATGGCACCTCGCGTTCTCGTATCCGATGAACTGTCGGAAACCGCCGTCCAGATCTTCCGCGACCGCGGTGTTGAAGTGGATTTCCAGCCAAAGCTCGGCAAGGACAAGGAAAAGCTCGCCGAGATCATCGGCAACTATGACGGTCTAGCCATCCGCTCCGCCACCAAGGTGACGGAAAAGCTGATCGGCGCCGCCACCAATCTCAAGGTCGTCGGCCGCGCCGGCATCGGCGTGGACAATGTCGACATCCCGGCTGCTTCGCGCCGCGGCATTATCGTGATGAACACGCCCTTTGGCAATTCGATCACCACGGCCGAGCATGCGATCGCGCTGATGTTTGCGGTCGCCCGGCAGCTTCCCGCAGCCGACGGTTCCACCCAGGCCGGCAAGTGGGAAAAATCGAAGTTCATGGGAGTCGAGATCACCGGCAAGGTTCTCGGCGTTATCGGTGCCGGCAATATCGGCTCCATCGTTTGCGCCCGCGCCATCGGCCTGAAGATGCACGTCGTCGCCTACGATCCTTTCCTGTCGAAGGAGCGCGCCGAGGAGATGGGCGTCGTCAAGGTCGAGCTCGACGAACTCTTTGCGCGGGCGGATTTCATCACCCTGCACGTGCCGCTGACCGACAAGACCCGCAACATCATCGACGCAGAAGCAATCGCCAAGATGAAGCCGGGCGTGCGCATCATCAACTGCGCGCGTGGCGGTCTTGTCGTTGAAAGTGCGCTTGCCGAGGCGTTGAAATCGGGTCATGTCGCCGGCGCCGGCTTCGATGTCTTCGAGGTGGAGCCCGCCAACGAAAGCCCGCTCTTCGGCCTGCCGAACGTCGTCTGCACGCCGCATCTCGGCGCTTCCACCACGGAAGCGCAGGAGAACGTGGCGCTGCAGATTGCCGAGCAGATGTCCGACTACCTGGTCAACGGCGCCGTCTCGAACGCCATAAACATGCCGTCGATCACGGCGGAGGAAGCGCCGATCCTGAAACCGTTCATCCGGCTCGCCGACGTTCTCGGCGCCTTCGTCGGCCAGGTCACGGAAAGCGCGATCAAGGAAATCGAAATCCTCTATGACGGCTCCACGGCGGCCATGAACACCAAGGCGCTGACGAGCGCGGTTCTGGCGGGTCTGATCCGCCCGCAGGTGGCGGACGTCAACATGGTTTCCGCACCGGTCATGATCAAGGAAAAGGGCGTGATCCTTTCCGAAGTGAAGCGCGATAAGTCCGGCGTCTTCGACGGTTATATCAAGCTGACGGTGACGACAGCGAACCAGACCCGTTCGGTCGCCGGTACGGTCTTCTCCGACGGCAAGCCGCGTTTCATCCAGATCAAGGGCATCAATCTCGACGCCGATGTCGGCAAGCACATGGTCTATCTGACCAACACCGACGTCCCCGGCATGATCGGCTTCATCGGCACGACGCTCGGTGACGCCGGCGTCAATATCGCCAACTTCCAGCTCGGCCGCGAGAAGGAAGGCGGCGATGCCATCGCGCTGCTTTACGTCGACGGTCCTGTTTCGGAGACGGTGCTCGACAAACTGCGCGCGAATGCGGCAATCCGCCAGGCGAAGCAACTGGTGTTCAATATCGATTGAACGGCATAGAACTCGGCTAGATCGTTTCATTGTTTCTTTGAAACAGTGAAACGATCTAACTCTTTGAAATTACGCAATTCCGGACGGAAAACCGTTACACACTTTTCTTGGAATTGCTCTAACCAGTGCCGCGCTTCTTCCGATGCGCTGCACTGTGGCATTTCAAGACTGCATTCATTCCGAGAGAGCCTACAGCGCCGCGCGTCTTATCAGACGCGCAAAGGACGCTGTAGCACTTTGAATCGCTGCATGTTTTGTCCTTAAATCGGCTAGGACTTAAGGAAACATGCTGTAGGGGCGCCGGCGGCGTTTCTGTCAACGCGGCAGCTTGGGGCGGCCGCGTTCAGCGATCGCAATGCCGCCAAGCACCAGCAGCAATGCCACCAGGTGAAAGGGATGAAACGTCTCGCCGACAAGAAGCACGGAAAGTAGCGTTCCGAAAACCGGGATGGCGTTGATGAACAGCCCGGCGCGATTGGCGCCGATCATTTCCACGCCGCGCACGTACAGAACCTGCGACATCAGCGACGGGAAAATCGCGGCATAGATGACGATCGCCCAGCCGCTGGCATCGGGCGCGATCGCGCTGCCGTTTGAGAATTCCCAGATGAGAAGCGGGATGGCGCTTAGGAGCGCCCCGAAGGCTGGCGCCGCGATGAAGCTCTGCCAGTGCATGGTCGGTTTCCAGCGCAGCGCGACGGTATAGGCGGCATAGACGATACAGGCGAGGATCATCAGTGCGTCGCCGAAATTGAACTGCAACTGCAGGAGGCTGGCGAGATCGCCATGCGCGGCGGTGATCAAGACGCCGATCAGCGTCACGGTGAAGCCGACGATCTGCGCGACGGAAGCTTTCGTCCGAAACAGCGCGAAATTGAAGAGAAAGATCAGCATCGGAATGCCGGCCTGCAGGATCACGGCGTTGATGGCGCTCGTATATTGCACCGCGGAGTAGAGGAATGCATTGAACATGGTAAAGCCGACCGCGCCATAGGCCAGCAGCTGCAGCCAGTGCTCCCGGATCTTGTCCCAGTCGCGACGGATCTGCGGCGTCATCAATGCCAGGATGACGGCGAGGGCGACCATCCAGCGCAGCGTCGTCAGCATCATCGGGCTGATGTGCCCGACGGCCATCTTGCCCGCGACTGAATTGCCGCCCCAAAAAAGCGAAGTTATTGCGAGATAGAAATAGGCCCTGGCGTTCACGATGCTGCGATCCATGTGGGACGGGGAATGGAGTGCCGGAGAGGCGGGAGAGCAGCAGAGATATAGGCGCTAAATCCATCGCTTGTCATGCAAAAAGGGCGCCGCGCGGGTCACAACGGGGTCGCTTTCCGCAAGACAACACAGTATAGATGCGCGGGTTTCAGAATGGCGCAATCCCTTGTGCGCGTGCGAACAGGAAGAAAATTATGACGAATGTCGTGGTGGTCGGATCCCAGTGGGGCGACGAAGGCAAAGGCAAGATCGTGGACTGGCTCTCGGAGCGCGCGGACATCGTCGTGCGTTTCCAGGGCGGCCACAATGCCGGCCATACCCTCGTGATCGACGGCGTCAGCTATAAGCTGTCCCTGCTTCCCTCCGGCGTCGTTCGTCCCGGCAAGCTTGCCGTCATCGGCAATGGCGTCGTCATCGATCCCCATGCGCTGATTGCGGAAATCGACAAGCTCGCCAACCAGGGCGTGAAGGTCACGCCGGACAACCTGCGCATCGCCGACAATGCGACGCTCATTCTATCGCTGCACCGGGAGCTCGACGGATTCCGTGAGGACGCCGCCTCGAACAGCGGCACCAAGATCGGCACGACGCGCCGCGGCATCGGCCCGGCGTACGAGGACAAGGTGGGCCGCCGCGCCATCCGTGTCATGGATCTCGCCGATCTCGATACGCTGCCGGCCAAGGTCGATCGATTGCTGACGCATCACAACGCGCTTCGCCGCGGGCTGGGCGAAGCGGAGATCAGCCACAAGGCGATCATGGACGAGCTCTCCTCCGTCGCAGCGCGCGTGCTGCCGTTCATGGATACGGTCTGGCTGCTCCTCGACAGGCATCGCCGCAAGGGCGCGCGCATCCTCTTCGAGGGCGCGCAGGGCACGCTGCTCGACATCGACCACGGCACCTATCCCTTCGTCACCTCGTCCAACACGGTTGCGGGCCAGGCCGCCGCCGGTTCCGGCATGGGACCCGGGTCGCTCGGCTACATCCTCGGCATCACCAAGGCCTATACGACGCGCGTTGGTGAAGGACCGTTTCCGACCGAGCTCAACGACGGGATCGGCCAGTTCCTTGGCGAACGCGGTCATGAATTCGGGACCGTGACGGGGCGCAAGCGCCGCTGCGGCTGGTTCGACGCCGCGCTCGTGCGCCAGTCGGTTGCCGCCAACGGCATCACCGGCATTGCGCTGACCAAGCTTGACGTGCTTGATGGCCTCGATGAGTTGAAGATCTGCGTCGGCTATACTCTTGACGGGCAAGAGATCGACCACCTTCCGGCAAGTCAGGCGCAGCAAGCTTCGGTAAAGCCAGTCTACATTACGCTTGAAGGCTGGAAGGAATCGACGGTTGGCGCGCGCAGTTGGGCCGATCTTCCGGCACAAGCGATCAAGTATGTTCGCCAGGTCGAGGAACTGATTGGGGCGCCGGTTGCACTTCTTTCGACGAGCCCGGAGCGCGACGACACAATACTTGTGACGGATCCTTTTGAGGACTAGTGTCGCGCAACGACAGTGGCGTCGTGATTGCGGGCGCACGCCTGGGAGTATGAGAAAGTTCTGATGGCAGATTTTGTTGCAGTTATTCGCAGGACCGTTGACGGCCTGTCGGAAAACACACCGGAAATGCGAGGCAAGGTTTACGAGAAGGCGCGCAGTGCTGTGCGCCGACAACTCGAAAACATGAGCCCGCGGCCATCGGACGACATGATCAATCGCCAGCTCAACAAGCTGGAACAGGCAATAGGCGAAGTCGAAAGCGAACATGCGGAGGCGCTCGCCGCGGTCGAGGAAACCGACACGGCCGCGCCGGGCGTAGCGGATACGCCGATCGAGCACGAGCCGCCTGCCTCGGCCGAGCCGGAGACTACCGCGCGCGCCGCTGCAGAGCCGGAACAAGCGCCGTCGGAAGAGCCGATCGAGGAACCTGCGGGCGAGGAGACGAACGTCGAAGAACCGGTGTCGCCGCCTCCGGCTGACGCCGAGGCCGCCGACGAGCAGCCGCACACTGGGCCGGTAGACGAGGTTACGTCATACGAACCGATCGCCGCCTATGACGATGGCGCTCCGTCCGAACCGGCGCGCGAAGCAGAGACCGAAGTGCCCGCGGAGGAAGCAGCGGCGGCGCAATGGCCTTCTTCGACCGAGGAGCAGCCGGCCGCACGCGAATACGAAGCCGAGCAGGCGCCGTCGGTTGAACATATCGGGGAACCTGAACCGCGCGCGGACGCGCTCCACGGCGAGCAGGCCGAGCCTCAGCCCGATCATGTGGAGCCGGCACAGTCCGACCCTCAGCCGGGCGAGGAAGAGACGAAGAAATCGGCCACGTCGGAATGGGCCTTGCCGGAGTGGGAGGATACGACTCCGACGACGGCGGCCGACGACGTCCGAGTGTCGCCCGAGGATTCGTCTTCGCCGGCACCCGAGCTGCTGGGGATTCATCCGGTGGAACCGGAAGAGACCGGGCCGGCGCAGCGTGCCGGCGAGGCAGAACCGTCGCGATCCTGGTCCTTTGACGAAGGCGATCCTTTCGCGGTCACAACGGAGAGCAAGAAGGACAAGACTGCCGAAGCCGATATTTCCGAATGGTCGTGGCCGGTGGAAAAGGCGCCTGTGCCCGCGAGCCAGGAAGAGCGCGCCAGCACCGCCTGGGACCACATCGACGACTTGCTCGGCTTCGGTGAGAACGGCGGGGCAGGGGCTGCTGCCAACGGCGCGACCAAGGAGAACGGCAGCGAGTCTGCGGTTGCTGCGCCAGCCCGGCCATCGTCCTATCGCGCGACGCCCAAGCTTTCCCGGTTCAACTTCAAGCGCCTGGCGATCGGCGCCGTGCTCGCGCTTCTGCTTGGCGGCGGTGGTTATGCCTATTGGCAGAACAGGGAAGCGGGCAACGCCTGGCTTTCAGGGCTGATCGCGAAGATCATGCCGGAAGCACCGGAGGCCCCTGAAACGCCGGACGGTCAGAGCGCCCCTGCCGGTCCGTCAAGTGGACAGCCCGGTGCTCCTGACGAAACGGCGCGGCCCGAGGACAGCTCCACCAAATTCACCCAGCGTTTGCTTGCCGATGGCTCGGAACTGGATGACGGTCCAGCGGGCGCGAACGGCACAGAAGTCTCACAGGAGGGCAAATCCGTCGCTCCTCAGACGGAGGCTGGACAGGTGCAAACGGGCGCCGCCGCACAGCAGCCGACGGGAGAGCAAGCCGCCGCGACGGCAACGGGCCAGAACACCGGACAGGCCCAGAATGCCGGTCAGGCGACTCAGGCGGAGATCTCCGTCGCCGATGGCGAGAAGATGTTCCTTTACGAGGAGCGGCTCGGCCAGTCGTCGCCGACAGCGATACCGGGGACCGTCGCGTGGTCGATGAAGGATGAGTCGCCGGGCGGCGACGCCAAGCCCGAGCCCGCCATCCAGGCCCAGATCACCGTTCCCGATCGAGGTTTGACCGCGCTGATGACGATCAAGCGCAATGCCGATCCGTCACTGCCGGCAAGCCACGTGATAGAATTTGTGTTCTCGCTTCCGGAGAACTTCGAGGGCGGCGCGATCGACGGCGTCCAGCGCGTTTCGATGAAGCGCACCGAGCAGGATCGCGGCGATCCGCTGATCGCCGTCCCAGCGAAGATCACCGACGATTTCCATATGATCGCGCTCAACGACTTCGCCGAAGCGGTCGGCAACAACATGGAACTGCTGCGCAGCCGCAGCTGGATCGATATCCCGATCACCTATCGGAACGGACGCCGTGCCCTGCTGACGCTGGAGAAAGGGGCGGCCGGAGCCGAGGCCTTCAGCAAGGCTATGCAGGCGTGGAGCACGCTCGGCAACACGGCCGCAAGCAGCCAATAGCCCGTAACGAGACAGCGACAAAAAAATCCCGGCAGGGGCAACCCGGCCGGGATTTTTCGTTTGTTCCGCGCCGCTTGGAACGACCCTTTACGCGCCCTCAACGACACGCAAGGCGCTCGAGCGCTCCAGCGCTGCCTTGCGGACGGCATCCTGCACCTTCTCGAAAGCGCGGACTTCGATCTGCCGGACACGTTCCCGGCTGATGTCGAACTCGGCGGAGAGATCCTCCAGCGTTACCGGTTCCTCGGACAAGCGCCGGGCCTCGAAAATGCGACGCTCGCGATCGTTCAGTACCTTCATCGCGCTGGCGAGCAAGGCCCGGCGATTGTCGAGTTCGTCCTGTTCGATCAGGATCTCTTCCTGGTTGTCGTGGTCATCGACAAGCCAATCCTGCCACTGCCCAGAATCGCCCTCGCTTGCCTTGATCGGCGCGTTCAGCGAGGCATCGCCCGAAAGGCGGCGATTCATCGAAACGACCTCGTCCTCGCTGACCTTCAGGGTCGTCGCGATTTCCTTTACCTGCTCGGGCTTGAGATCTCCCTCATCGAGCGCCTGAATGCGGCCTTTCAGCCGCCGCAGGTTGAAGAACAACCGTTTCTGGTTGGCGGTCGTGCCCATTTTTACGAGCGACCAGGAGCGCAGGATGTATTCCTGGATCGCTGCCTTGATCCACCACATCGCGTAGGTGGCGAGCCGGAAGCCGCGATCGGGCTCGAATTTCTTGACGGCCTGCATCAGGCCGACGTTGCCTTCCGACACGACTTCGCCGATCGGCAGGCCATAGCCGCGATAGCCCATCGCGATCTTGGCGACGAGGCGAAGATGGCTCGTCACCAGCTTGTGCGCGGCGTTGCGGTCGTCATGCTCCTGATACCGCTTGGCGAGCATGTACTCTTCCTGCGGCTCGAGCATCGGAAATTTGCGGATTTCGTCGAGATAACGGTTGAGACCGCCCTCTCCAGCGGTAATGGTCGGCAAAGTATTGCGGGCCATGAAGCACCCCCTTTTTGCGTCACCGGTCTCCGGGACGGCAGACCGGGCATGTGGGTCTTCGTCAAGACCCCACGAGGCTAGAAGATAAGTACGGCGAAAGCATGATTCAAGGACTCCGGTTTCACGCTGTTGTGAGACCGGGGAAGGGAATGGCGCAGGTTGAAGCTTCTATAAGATTGGAATCCGGAACCGGGAATTCAAGGGCTGCTGCAACTTCATATGCGTGTCTGATAAGACGCGCGGCGCTTTAGGATCACCCTTCCGCCCGCAAGGCCGCAACCAGAGTCTCCATGTCCGCGGGCATGGGTGCCTCGAAATGCATCGTCTCGCCAGTCGTCGGGTGCTCGAATTGCAGCATGAAGGCGTGAAGCGCCTGCCGGTGAAAGCGGTTGACCACGGCTTTCGCCAGCTCGGGCAGCAGATTGGCTTTGGTCCGGAAGGCTGCACCATATTCAGGGTCGCCGATCAGCGGGTGGCCTATATGGGCCATGTGGACGCGGATCTGGTGAGTGCGTCCCGTTTCGAGGTGACAGGTCACGGTCGAGGCGAGGCAGGTGCCATCCGGTTTTTCATGGTAACGCTCGACCACCTCATAGTGGGTGATGGCTTCGCGCGCGTCGTCGCTCTCCTCGTGCTTGACGGCCCGCTTCGTGCGGTCCCCGGCCCGTCCCAGCGAGGCGTTGATCGTCCCCTTCAATTGCCGGGGACGTCCCCAGACCACCGCCTGATAGGCGCGCTCGAGTGGCCCGGTGCGCCCGTGGTCGGCAAACTGGTCCGAAAGGTGACGGTGGGCGGCATCGTTCTTTGCCACGACCATGACGCCGCTCGTTTCCTTGTCGAGCCGGTGAACGATACCCGGCCGCCTGACGCCGCCGATGCCGGAGAGGCTGTCGCCGCAATGGTGGATAAGCGCGTTGACGAGCGTGCCTGTCCAGTTACCGGCACCGGGGTGCACGACCAGGCCGGCCGGTTTCACAAGGACGATCAGGTCATCGTCCTCATAGAGCACGTCGAGGGGGATCGCCTCGCCCCTCGGTTCGGGATCCTCGGGCTCAGGCAAGACAATCTCGAACACGTCGCCGGGATGCACTTTCCGCTTCGGCTCGGTGATCATCTTGCCGTTGATCGAGACGGCGCCCTTCTCGATCAGGCTCTTGATGCGATTGCGGGAAAACTCGCCCGATAGCGCGGCCGTCAGAAAGGCATCCAGCCTTCCAGCCGCGTCCTCGTTGGCTTTCAGGACTTTCCTATTGCCGGCCGCTTGTTTAAAGGGATCGTTCATTCCGTTTCAATTCCGACAGAAAGCCAGCCATGACTGCAATCGAGCCCGATGAACAGGAAGAAAAGCCGCTTGATCCCGCGATGGAGAATGTCCGTCGCAAGATGGTGCGCCTGCAGCTCGTCTCGGCCGGCGTGATGCTCGTCATGCTTATGGCTGTCCTCGGGACGATTGTCTACAAGGTGACCCGAACGAATGGTGGCGCGGAGGCAGCGCCGGTGGCCGTGAGCGTGCCGAGCGACGCCCCGGTAAGCGCGATCGCCGCGCTGCCGCCCGGTTTTTCCGTGAGCAATGTCGCGCTCTCCGGGTCGCAGGTGCTTTTCTATGGCAGCCTGCCGGGCGCCGAGCCGCGTGCGATCGTGTTCGACATTCCTGCCGGACGCATCGTCGCCGACATTACCGTCAGGACCAATTGACGGCATCGCCATGACGCTGCCCTCCCTCATCCGCATCGATGATCCGTCCGATGCCCGGATCGCCGGGTTCGTCGCGATCAAGGAGCGGGATCTCACGGGGCGGCAGGGTCGCTTCATCGCCGAGGGCACGGTCGTGCTCCGCATGCTGGCTGCCGCTCACCGCGCCCGCCGTGGCATCGCCGCCGAGGCGATCCTGTTGCTCGAGAGCCGCGTTGCCGGTTTGACCGAGCTGCTTGCGGAGTTTCCGGCCGATATTCCCGTCTACGTGGCGGATGGTCGGGTTTTCGACACGATCGCCGGCTTCAACATGCATCGCGGCGTGCTGGCGCTGGGGCGGCGTGATGCGTCGCCGGATCGGGATTCGCTGATCGCCAGCCTTCCGGCAGAGAGCCTCGTCCTCGCCGCCTGCGGGATTTCGAACCACGACAACATGGGCTCGTTGTTTCGCAACGCGGCCGCCTTCGGCGTCGATGCCGTCCTGATCGATGCATCGAGCTGCGATCCGATGTACCGCAAGGCGATCCGGGTGTCGGTCGGATCGGTGCTGACGACGCCGTTCGCACGGGAAGGGACGGGGGCTGCACTGATTGAACAACTTCAGGCCGCCGGTTTCGCGATCTGGGGGCTGTCGCCGCGCGGCACGGTCGACATCAGCGACATTCCGCCGGCGCCACGCACGGCGCTTCTCGTCGGCACCGAAGGCGAAGGGCTGCCGGAGGCTATCCTGTCTGCGATTCACACCGCGCGCATCCGCCAGCGGCCGGGCCTCGACAGCCTGAACGTCGCCATGGCTGCCGGCATAGCACTGCATCAGGTTGTACTGATCAACGCGCGGCTTTGAAGCACGTGCCTTCCGGCGATCAAGCCTGCTGACGACGCCGCGAGGGAGCTTCCGCTCCCAGCGCGCTCACTCCGGTGGCAGGATATCCTTGGCGCGGCTTGCGAGGCTCTTGCGGGTTGGCGCGCGGCCTGTCTCCTCGCCGGCGAGCAGGCCGCGGATCGGCGACGCCTTGCCTTCGCCTGCTGCCGTCAGCGCAATCATGCCCGCTGCGATATCGGCGATCTCCTGCCGCAGCGCCTCGTCATGCGCGGCGGACTTGGTGTTTATCAGGCGCTCCGAAAGCGCTGTGGCGCGATTGCGCAGATCTTCAGACAACATGGTCGTGTCAGGCTCTTGCATCGCCTTTGCAGGTGGCTCGGCACCCTTGCTGTTCACGGTGCCCGCGGCGGTGGCTTTTCTGGGAGTGGCCAGGCCGGCCGCGTGAAGGGCCTTCGTCGCTTCGCGCATCTCCTGATTCAGCTCTCTCACGCGCGCCTTTAATTTTTCGATCTCTTCCGCCCGTCGCGTCAGTGCCTTTTCACGCTCCGCATTGGTGGCGGCCTCGCGCGCGACCGCGGCTTCGAGCTGGCGTATCCGGCTCTCGTCGCGGCTGAGCCGCAATTCCAACTCCCGTGCGCGCGCATTCTCGGCCTTGAGATCGCCGCGCAGCGCCTGGCGCTCGTCATGCAGCGCGGCAACCCGGCTCTTCAGATGCTCGATCTCGGTTTCGCGTGCGGCGAGGTCTATCCGGAGGTTGTCGATATCTGCCGCATGTTTGTCCATCTGGCCGTTAAGCGTGCGGATCGTATCGCTCTTGGCACCGTTGTCCTTTTCCGAGGTCTCGAACGTAGACTTCATGTGCTCGATACGTTGTTCGAGTTGACGGACCGTGGAACGCATGTCGGCGGCTTCCACGTTCATGTCGGCCAATTGGGCCTGCAGATCGGCGTTCTCTCCGGCAAGCCTGCGCGCCTCACGGAGGGTATTTTCGTTTTGCAGCATCAGCGTGACGGTCTTGTCGCGTTCGCGCCGGAGCGCTTGCTGGGCCTTGGCATTTTCGGCAGCATAAGTGGCGCGGGCCGCATCCCTCTGTGCGCGCACTTCCTGCGGGCTGAGCGGCATGGTCGCCTTGAGGCGATCCTCGGCAAAGCGCACGATGCGCCTCTGAATGGCGGGGGCAATCATCAGGCCGATGACAACCGCCGTCAGAAAGCCTAGGGCAAAGAGGAGCGCATATTCAATCACGAGCTGGCCGTTTCGATCTGGACCGGATGCGCTGCCCGCTGCGAAGCCCGGGCGCCATCTCAGTGCTTTTCCCGCAGTAAACATGATGGCTGGAATGCTGCAAGTGCTGCAACAGGAAAGCGCGCCTTTTCAGACGCGCCAATTTCGGTGAGACGGGGGGTGTTATATTCGTCGAGGCACGATCAGCGGCGCCCTGGAACAAGCCGCCGCTTGAAGCGCCTCAGAAGGGGTTCCACGTCGGCTGCTGCGTCAGCTTGAGGTAGCCGACGTTAAGGCCGAGCCTTGCGCCGATGCCGGTGCGGATCGGCACGACGACAACCTGCTCGTCCGTCAATACGGTCATGCCGACGCCGGCGACGACGTAAGCCGAGCCGGAAACACCGCCGAAGCGCTTGTAAAGTGCCGGAACGCTGGGCAGGTTGTAGACGAGCATCATGGCGCGGCTGCCTTGGCCGCCCCAATCGAGGCCGAGCGAGGGACCCTGCCAGAAGACCGTGTGCTTTCCTACGTTCTTCGTATAGAGCTCGCCCTCGCCGTAGGTGAGACCGGCGATGAAGGCGCCGGAGCCTTCCTGGCCGAGAATGTAGCCATTCGGCAGGCCGTAGCGCTCGAAGGCGCGCTCGACGACCTTGGCAAGTCCGCCCGAGGTCTCCCCGAAGAAGCTGTGGCCGGCATCGACGATTTCCTGCATCGTGTACTGGCTGTTGTTCGGGGACTGGGCGTGGGCGGCAGACATGGCGCCGGCTATCAGCATCATCGTCAGGATAGCGCGGACAACCACTGTGGTTGCCTTCATGAACGGCTGCATCGTTTCCTCCGTCAGGCACGAAAGTGACCTGCGCCGGCTGTCATGGCCGGCATTTGCATCGGTTGCGCATCCGGCGCGGGTCTTGTCCATTTCCAGGGGCGGGTGCGGAAAGTGTGAAAACTGGTTCCGGCCGCGCATCCTCCAGCGATTCGAGCTGAATTCGGGATGCTCCAGCAATTTGAACCGATCATCTTAACAATCGGTTTACCAAATGTGATGTCATTATGGCCTATTGATTACCGGCCGCGCCCGCGCGATTCATGGCCCGTGCCATGGTCGTGCGGAAGCTTTGGTTGCGGGGCAGGAACGTGCGGCGGTGGCGCCGGTAGACGGATAGCGAACAAGGAAGAATGATGGCAAAGAATCCGAACCTGACACTGACGGGACCCGATCTGGCCGCACTGCTCTGCAGCCGGGTTTGCCACGACATCATCTCGCCGGTCGGCGCCATCAACAACGGCCTCGAACTCTTGGACGAAGGGGGAGCAGATGCGGACGCGATGGACCTGATCCGTACCAGCGCGCTCAACGCCTCCGTCCGCCTGAAGTTCGCGCGTCTTGCCTTCGGTGCCTCCGGATCGGTTGGCGCGTCGATCGACACGGGCGAAGCCGAAAAGGCGGCGAAGGACTTCGCCGCAGCGGAAAAGAAGACCGAGATCAATTGGAGCGGCCCGCGCGCGATCATCGCCAAGAACCGAGTCAAGCTTCTCCTCAATCTCTTCCTGATCGCCTATGGCTCGATCCCGCGCGGCGGTTCGATCGATGTCACGCTCGAAAACCCCGAATTCGACGCGACCTTCACGCTTGTCGCCAAGGGGCGGCTGATGCGGGTCAACCCGAAGCTTGTGGAACTGCTTTCCGGCAACCCGGAAGAGGCTGTCGACGCGCATTCGATCCAGCCCTACTACACCGTCCTGTTGGGCGAGGAGGCCGGAATGACGATCGATGTCGTTTCGACCGGCGAGGAGATCGTGTACACGGCGAAGTCCGAGGCCGCCTAGGGCATCCTCTTCGTCCCAATCGCCGGGCGATGTACATCGACACGCAACCGACCCTTCGGCTTCAGCCTGCCGGAGGGTCTTTCATATGCGGCCCTGGGGCCGCACTCGTCTCTCGTGCGATTGAGACGCGTCAGGCTTCCGCGCGTTCCCGCCGAAAGAAAGTATTAAGCAATCGCCGTAACGGTTTCTTTGCCAAATCTGTATAAGATTTGTTTCATGGATACGGGTGCGCGTGCAAGTAGAGCGTGAAGGAGTTTGGACATGCGGCGCTTGATGATTGCTGATGGCTCGGAGGCCGTTAGGAAAGTTGGAAAGCGCATCCTTTCGGGCATGGGATTCCTGGTGCTCGAGGCGCCAAGCAGCCTTGATGCATTGGTGCGCTGCGAAGCCGAGTTGCCGAACATTCTGATCGTCGATGCGGCGCTGGACGGCGCGCTCGATCTGATCGCCAATATCCGGCACCTGCCGAACGGCACGTCGGTGCGCATCTACTATTGCGTTGTCGAGGCGGACCTGAAGAAGATGATGGCAGGCAAGCGCGCCGGTGCCGACGACTTCCTGCTGAAGCCCTTCGACCGCAAGATTCTGACGAGCGTTTTCGCCAGCCAGTCGATGGCCGCCTGACGGGCCTCTGCTGCATGCTTCCCTAAATCGTAGCCGATTTAGGGATAAAACATGCAGCACTTCAAAGTGCTACAGCGTCATTTGCGCGTCTGATAAGACGCGCGGCGCTGTAGAGCATCACGATCTGCACGGGCCGCGGCATGCCGCGGCCTTTTTGCTGCGCCCTGCGGCATACCCAACGTCGATCCGACGAGGGAACAGTGGCGTCGTCGTTCCTCTTCATTGCATCGCGCGTGAAGGTCGGCCCAAAGAAAAACCCGCCCGAGAGGCGGGCGGGTTCTTCGATCCGGTGATAGCCGTCGTCGGACGAGGAAATGCGGGGTCTCGGCTGCGGGGCTACTGAAATCAGGCCGTTTCCAGGTAGTCGTTGCCGTCCGGCTCGCGCAGGACATAGCCGCGCCCCCAGACAGTCTCGATATAGTTGGCGCCGCCGGCGGCATTTGCGAGCTTCTTGCGCAGCTTGCAGATGAAGACGTCGATGATCTTCAGCTCCGGCTCGTCCATGCCGCCATAGAGATGGTTGAGGAACATTTCCTTGGTGAGCGTCGTGCCCTTGCGGAGCGACAGGAGCTCCAGCATCTGATATTCCTTGCCGGTCAGATGCACGCGCTGGCCGCCGACTTCCACGGTCTTGGCGTCGAGGTTGACGATCAGCTCGCCGGTCGAGATGACCGACTGGGCATGGCCCTTGGAGCGACGGACGATCGCGTGGATGCGCGCGACCAGTTCGTCCTTGTGGAACGGCTTGGTCATGTAGTCGTCGGCGCCGAAACCGAGGCCGCGCACCTTGTCTTCGATGCCCGCCATGCCCGACAGGATGAGAATCGGGGTTTTCACCTTCGACAAGCGCAGCGTCCTCAGGACCTCATAACCGGACATGTCCGGCAGGTTCAGGTCGAGCAGAATGATATCGTAGTCATAAAGCTTGCCGAGATCGACGCCTTCTTCACCGAGATCGGTCGTATAAACGTTGAAACTCTCGGACTTAAGCATCAGCTCGATGCTTTGAGCTGTCGCGCTATCGTCTTCGATCAGTAGAACCCGCATAATTTTCCCCTTTTCCGCCGCCCAAGGTCGTCGTGGCCCCCTTACGCGATACGGATCCAGTCGTTGCCTGATTTGGAGGCTGCCATCAAATGGTTAACAAATTCTGATTCACTCTGGCAAGGTGTATCGAGATTGTTAAATATTTTTTGCAGTCTCCTGATTCCAAACGTGAATCTCAAATGGCACTTCTCATGTGATACATGAGGAAACGCCGTTATCTGACTCTTCCGACTCGTTAATGGCGAAGTGCCACATTTCGTGCTTCAGCATTTACGGAGCCTTAAATCATCACGCCTATGATTAACGATGCCCGTAAACGAAAGGTTACCAGCGGTAGGCCTTTGTTAATGTCGCTTCGATTTTTTGTTTCCGGCCGCCACGGGGCCGGCACGACGGGTCAGGATCAGTAACCGGGGTCTCGGTATCCACGGGAGTATTGCGTATGAAAGCACGTGAGAGCCTTGTCCGCCTGAAGGAGTTTCAGGTCCGGGAAAAGCAGCGTCAGTTGAACCAGCTTCAGATGATGATGTCTGAGTTCGAGCGAATGACCAAGGATCTGGAAAGTCAGATTATATTCGAAGAGAAGAAATCGGGGATTTCCGATCCCGCGCATTTTGCCTATCCCACCTTCGCCAAAGCCGCCCGCCAAAGAGCCGACAATCTCCAGGTGTCGATTCGCGAGCTGAAGGCGCAGCAGGATGCGGCCGAACTTGCGCTCGAGGAGGTTCAGGCCGAGTACGCGAAAGCGGCGGCGCTCGAAGAACGAGACGCGGGCGCCCGGATGCGTGCCTGATCAGATGACAGCGCTGTGGCCTTCGGATTAACCGGAAGGCAGCTTGTTACGACCTGAAGCGAACCCGCCTACAGCGTCGTGCGTCTTTTCAGACGCACAAATGACGCTGTAGCACTTTGAATTGCTGCATGTTTTTGCCCTTAAATCGGCTACGATTTAAGGAAACAGGCAGTAACATGTCCGACGCAAGGCGGGTCGAGGTGTTGGCTGGACGAGCCGTTCGTCGAAATGGAAAGGGAGCAGGGGCGGAAGAACGCGTTTTCGCAATCTGCTGTGCTCGCGCAGGCCCGCTTACGCCTGGATCACGTCCTGCCACTCCGGATAGCGCATGGCCTGCGCGCGCATGAAGGGGCAGAGCGGAATAATCTTCCAGCCACCGTTACGTGCTTCCTCGACCGCGTGCTTTGCGAGCGCTTGCCCGACACCCTTGCCGCGCAACTCATCCGGCACCAGCGTGTGATCGATGATGATCAAGCGCGGCGAGGACCGAGAATAGGTCATCTCGCCGGTATAGCCCTCCACGGTCGCCGAATAGCGGCCCTTCGCATTGATTTCCTCGTGGACGATTTCCATCGAGCTTCGCTCCGCATCTGTTGCTGTCGGCCGGGATGCTACAGCATATTTTCCGAGATCGGAATCGCATGCGCAGTCCAAGCGACATGCGATCAAAACGACACCGGCGGCTGCGGGCAGATCCCGAGCCGCCGGTATCGAACTATGGCCCTGTCGGGTGAAATCAGTGGCGATACTGTTGGATGCGCGTGGTCCGCAGCCCGGCGAGACCGTGGTCGTTGATGGAGGATTGCCAGGAAAGGAACTCCTCGACGGTCAGCGTGTACCGTTCGCATGCCTCTTCAAGGCTCAAAAGCCCACCGCGCACGGCGGCGACGACTTCAGCCTTCCGGCGGATAACCCAGCGCCGGGTGTTCGCCGGCGGGAGATCCGCAATCGTCAGAGGGCTGCCATCGGGGCCGATGACATACTTTACGCGTGGTCGCATCATTTCGGTCATGGGACTCTCTACACAAACTCAAGACCATATGATCGCGACCTTAGCCTGCCACATTTAACATTTGCCTAAGCAGCAGGTAACAATTTGCTCATAATTTGAGACACTTCGAAGCTTGCCGTAGCGCTCCGGAGCGTTCAGAAGATCAGAACAGGGCGCATCATCCCATTACTCCGCATTTGCTACGCGCTGCGTGGAAAACCCAAGTTTCGCGCGGATTTCACATGGGAGCCATGCAATTACCACATTTCACTTCAACTAAAATTTTTGATAGCGAGGCGCCCAACTAAAGAACGAGCGTCCGCATGTACGCTCCTGGAAATATCTCCTGGGTACAACATATTTTGCTGGTCAGCCGCGTTGCTTGCACGGTCAGCGGAGCGGGGCTGGTTGTATTTCAGCCGGTAGTTGAAGACTGTACCTGGGTGTAAGGGAGCATTCATTCCTGCCAGGCCAACGCGCCGGCAACGTGGTGACAAGATATGAAGGAATCGAGTGAACCGGCCTTGCGGGGCGAGGCTGACGAGGACATGTTTTTCGAGTTCGATCCGGCATCGGTGCGCACGGAATACGAGCTTCTGCACCTGATGCGCAGATTGATCGCGCGCTATCGCTTTCAGCGCTTCCTGATCGCGCGGCTGCCGCTCGCCGAACAGCAGCGGTTTTCCGAAAGCCTGGTGCTCAGCAATTGGCCGGCCGAGCTGGTTCGCCAGTACGATGCCTCCGGCGCCTTTCACGCGAGCGTCCTTGTCGAACGCCTGCGCCAGACGAAGCTGCCGCTCGCAGGCGGCGCCGAGCTTCTGGACGTGGCACGCACGGATGGAGGAGACGAGTCTGTCCGCCACCTCCAGGCCGATCCCGACATGGCGCGTCATTTTGCCTTGCTGTTGCATACGACCTACGGGGAGCCGTTCGTGGTCATCCTTTCGGGCGCTCGGGAGGAGCCGGTCGGCGCCGAATGCGCGATGCTCTATCTGACGCTGGTGCAGCTTTTCGAGTGCCTCGAGCGCACCTTTGATACGGGGAGCACGGTGCGTGAAAAACTGTCCGGCCGCGAGATAGAGTGCCTGCGCTGGGCGGCGGCCGGCAAGAGCAGCGACGAGATCGCCATCATCCTCGGCATTTCCGCCTATACGGTCAGCAGCTATTTCAAGAGTGCGACCCGCAAGCTCGATGCCGTCAACCGCATGCAGGCGATCGCCCGTGCAATGCGGATGAAGCTGATCTGACCGGGTCGATCGGCCGCCAAACCTCCGCCCTTGCCGCAAGGCGGACAAGTTTCTATATGTCGCGGCACAGAAAACTTTGAAAATGCCGCCGGCGCCGCATTTTGCGGAAGGCCCACGGCAAAAGCGTGAAACAGGGCGGCGCAAGCGATCGGCGCGTGCGCCGCTATGCCGGATTGGATCCCGTGAACAGTCTCGATTTTGACCGCAAGCCTGAAAATACGCGCGTCGTCGTCGCCATGTCCGGCGGCGTCGATTCTTCCGTCGTGGCCGGGCTGCTCAAGCGCGAAGGCTACGACGTACTCGGCATCACGCTGCAGCTCTATGATCATGGTGCGGCGGTCCATCGCGCCGGTTCCTGCTGCGCCGGCCAGGACATCGATGACGCGCGGCGCGTCTGCGAGACGCTCGGCATTCCGCATTATGTGCTCGATTACGAGGCGCGCTTCCGCGAGACGGTGATCAATCCCTTCGCCGAAAGCTATATCGCCGGCGAGACGCCGATCCCCTGCGTTGCCTGCAACCAGACAGTCAAGTTCGCCGATCTGCTTGCGACCGCGAAGGAACTCGGTGCCGATGCGCTTGCCACTGGCCACTACATCCGTTCCCGGCCGAGCCCGAACCCGCGTTATGCGGGGCAGCGCGCACTCTACCGGCCGACGGACGCCGAGCGCGACCAGAGCTATTTCCTGTTCGCGACCACGCAGGAACAGATCGACTACCTGCGCTTCCCCTTGGGCGGACTCTCCAAGGCCGAGACGCGAGCGCTTGCCGAAGACATGGGCCTGATCGTCGCCAAGAAGGCCGACAGCCAGGACATCTGCTTCGTGCCGCAGGGCAAATACAGCGACATTGTTTCGAAGCTGAAGCCGAATGCGTCCCTTGCCGGAGAGATCGTCCATCTCGACGGCCGGGTGCTCGGCAGTCACGATGGCATCCTGCACTATACGATCGGCCAGCGGCGCGGCATCGGGGTCGCCACCGGCGAGCCGCTATATGTCGTCTATCTCGACGCCCGCTCGCGCCGCGTTATTGTCGGCCCGAAGGAGGCGCTGGAGACGCGCCGTGTCTATCTGCGCGACGTCAACTGGCTGGGTGACGATGAGCTCGAGCGGGCCGCCGCCCGCGGCTTCGACTGCTTCGCCAAGGTGCGCTCCACCCGCCAGCCGATGCCGGCGGTCCTCAAAAGCGACGCCGAGGGCCTTTATGTCGAACTTGCCGAAGGGGAGGCGGGCGTGGCGCCCGGCCAGGCCTGCGCCCTCTATTCCGGCACCGGCGAAGACGCGCGCGTCTATGGCGGCGGCTTCATCCGCAAATCCGAGCGCGAGCCCGGCGCGGAAGCGGCACTCAAGGCGCTTTTGCAGGCGCCGGCGGCGGCTTGAGAAGGCGTGATCAGGAACGTCAGGAAAAGTTCACATTTTCCCGCAGACTTTGCTTGACACTAGCCGGAACAGCACCTTATAAGCCGCCCGTCCAGCCGAGACGGGCTTCCTGAAGGAAGCTTCCACGGCACCGGCGGCGGAGTAGCTCAGTAGGTTAGAGCAGAGGAATCATAATCCTTGTGTCGGGGGTTCGAATCCCTCCTCCGCTACCATGCTTCCCCCCAGTTTTTCAGCATTGGCTGTAGCGCGCCGCGAGTTTCCGGAATTTTGACAGCGAAAATCGGAAAAATGAGTTTTCCGGCTTATTTGTCAAAAACGCGCCCAGGGACCGGCTTCAAAAGCCACCATCCGGATCTCGTTTCAAAGCGTTCTCAGATCCCATTTGACGGCCGATCAACGACCACTTTATCCCGCGTTCCCCCGCAGCCGGAAGCCGGCGACAATCAGCCTGCCGCTTTCGCAGGTCTGTCGATGGCCGGTTCACCCGTCGGGCTGCGCTTGTGGGCGAGCCGATCCTTCCAACGCAGGAACGGTCTCTCAATGGCGAGATGGAGGATACCCCCACCGAGCAGGCTCACGGCAAAAAAGAAGATCCAGAAGGCCCCCGACCCGTACGGGAGAGCGACGGCTACCGCCATGGGAAGCAGCGGATAGTGGATGAGGTAGAGGCTGTAGCTGAGGCGCGCCACCAGTTGCACCGGAGCAGAGAACGGCATCGGTGTTCCGGCGAGTAGCACGCCGCCAAGCGTGACCATCCCCGCAAGAAAAGCTATCAGCGGCGGCTGGAAGACGGCATCAGCCAGGCCGATCTCCGCCATAAATTCGTGCGAACCGGTCCAGATGGTGAGCGCCAGGATCGAGCACGCCAGCACCGCCAGCCCGGCGACCCGCGCGCGCCGCACAAGGCCCGCGTGCTCTGCCAGCGCGATGCCAACCCCGACTATGAGGCCCTCCAGCGCCATGTGGAAGGGGCTTCTGAAGATCCTCCAGAATTCCGGGTAATCGAACACGCGTGCTGCTGGAAGGAAGATCGCCGCCCGAAGTGCTATCGGGAGCGCGAAAAGCGACAACAGCACGGCCAGGCGGCTGTGTACGTTCCGGCAGTGGAGAAGAGTAAGGATCAGCAGCGGCGCCAGGACGTAGAACTTCTCTTCCACGCCGAGAGACCAGAAGACAACGTTGATGTCCGATGGCAGGTAGTCCTGGAGGAAGAGCAGATGATAGGCAACACGCAGGCCCAGCGCGTCAGTTGAGACCTGGACGAGCGGGAATGCGCCGGCTGCGGTCAACAGCAGGACCGCGTAGTAAGCAGGGAAGATGCGGAGGGCGCGCATCGCGATATAGCGGCCTAAACGAAACTCGCCCCTGCCGATTCCTGCCCGGATGAGATGGCGCGCAATCAGGTAGCCGGAGAGCACGAAGAACAGATCAACGCCTATCCAGCCGTTCATGAAGATCATCTGCAGGAAGCCTTGTGGGCTGCCTGTCTCTGTGTGCAGCGCGCGTTCGCCGTGGCGCAGCATCACCAGCAAGATAGCCAATGCCCGGACAAGATCGAGCCAGGGGTTGTTCTGGCTGTCACCGCTGCGTGCGTAAGCCTGCATCCCCTAATCCTGGAGGCCGAGGGTCTTTCGGATCGGCTCCTTCCTAACCTTCCAGATTCTCGAGTCCACAATGTAATGGTGAAAATTCACGATCTGGTAGAGCACGATTGTGGCCGACAGTCCCGCGAAGAACAGCCAGTCAACGGTGCGCAGCACCCCCCAATAGATGGCGCCAGTGATTAGGACGCAGGTAGCGAGGTAGAGCCAAATCCTGCCCGGCTGGCTGATGTAGGAGAGGAACGGTGCTTCGGGATCGATCCCGTCCTTGAATCGGCGCGTATTGAACATCCAGACAAAGAGGATGTACTGCGCGTTGTGCCAAATATTGATCACCAGCCAGCCGTAGGTGATATCGGCGATCGCCAGGTATCCGACGACGAAGATCGCGAAATGCGTCAGCATGTAGAGCGTGTGAGCCGCCGCAAGCCTACCCTCCCGCCATGCCTGAAAGCGCCGATATGTCCAGAAGGCCAGCAGGGCGGCGGTCGCGGCGGCGGCGACGTCGACCATTGCCGACATGACCGGGACGACCCGCAGTTCAAGGCCGATGAAGGTGCCGGGATCCTGATGCGAGCGATAGAGAATGCCAAGCACCGGCAGGGCGTAGAATATTGCCTGATCCAGCCAGCCGTCCTCATAGAGAGCAGTGCGTTCCTTGCCCCGGTAGGCGCGCGAGATACCCCAGCTTTGGCGGGTATAGTGAAACCATTGCCAATAGAAATAGATCGAGACGATGACCCAAAGTCCCAACGCATAGGCGGCTGCGAGCGTTCCGGCGGTGACCAGGGGCAGAAACACGACCAGGAGCGGCCAGTGCTCCGAGAAGCTCTTTCGGTCGAAGCAGAGCCGCGTATAGGTCGAAATCACGTGGTGGTAGCCGAGGAACCACAGGTCGAAAATCAGGATCGGGTAGAAGAGGTGCGGCTGCCACACGGTCACAAGCCCGGTGAGGATGGCGAATGCAGGTATCCCAACGATGAATGAGAGATCGAAGCGCGGATTGCGCAGCCAGGCCCAGTTCGCGCGGGCGACTGGTATCGATACGTCGGACATTATCCTTGATTCCCCCGCCTATGAAAAACCCCTCGCGCATACAGGTATCGGACTCTCGCCCCACGGTCCACGGCTCCCGTGCTTTCAAGGTTAAGCTCTCGCGAACAATGAAGCCTTTGCGCTACTGCATGTATCCTTAAATCGAATACGATTTAAGGATACATGCAGTGATTCAAAGTGCTACAGCGACCTTTGTGCGTCTAAAAAGACGCACGGCGCTGTAGTCCCGTCTTTTGAGACGTCAGTTTGCCTCGTCTGTCCTGATCTGAACGATACTCTCGGGTGGAAGCGCTTGTTCGGCGCTGTTCCTGCGCGTCCGACCGAACGTGTAAGTGTTGTTCATGCGAGGGCTAACGACGGTGCGCGGAAGAAAAAGCCCCGCGCGATGGCGGGGCAAGTTTCGCATCCCGTTGCCTTCAAGGGATGCGGGGGAAAGATGTAGCTCCAGTGGAAACTACCGTGCGACGCTATCCATGGAGTGGAGAGAGAGGAAGGTCCGATTCCGCGATTCCGGTACGCCTCTGCAAATAAAGCCGGTTCGGCGATCCGCTGCATTTGCTCGATAAAATTTAGAATTTGCTAAATCATTTAGCACTAAGATTCCAGAATGCGCGGCTTGCTACTCCTCATTGTTGGATTATGTGGCCTCTTGGCGATCGATCAGATCGCGACCGACGGCCGGTATCGCCGCGCGGCCTGGAGCGAAGCGAAAGCGCAAGGCAACGCCCTCCAGGATCGGGTGGAATATTGGGTCGCTGGAATCATCAAGCTTTGACGCGGGCTCGCCGCGCGGCTCTCCGTTCCACTATTTTTGCCTGGAATTTTTCGGCCAGCCGCGGCGAGCTCGGCAGTGCCATGTTCATGGCCTTGTCCAGATCTTCCCTGTACCAGAATTTGCGCCTGGGGCCTTCAACTACGCGCGGCTGCGGGTAAGCTTTTCCAATACGTTCGAGGAAGTCCTCGACGTGCTTCTCGCCAACGTAACCGGCCGCCATTTCAGCCATCATGCGTGGCGGCCAACTACCGGAGGGGATCTGGGCGGCACGACGTTTTTTGTCTTGTTGAGGCATCGTAGCACCGTTCCTCGACTGCAACCGAGACGTCCCACAGCGCCGCGCGTCTTCTGAGACGCGCAAACGGTCGCTGTAGCACTTTGAATCGCTGCATGATTTTGTCCTCAAATCGATTCCGATTTGAGGAATCATGCAGTAGGCTCTCACAGCCCGGGTTGCAGTCAAGAATTAGGGCGCCCGCCAAAAGGGAGTATGGGCGGTCAGGCGAGCGTGCCGGTCGCGGTCAAGTGGCAATACCCGCTGCGGATTGGATCGCCGCTGAAATTGCCGTGCACTACAGCGCCGCGCGTCCAATCGGACCCGCAAAGGTCGCTGCAGCATTTTGAATTGCTGCATGTCCTTAAATCGATTCAGATTTAAGGAATCATGCAGCAGATCGGCTTCACGAGGCAGGCCGCAGCGCCCGAGGGCATGTCGTCGACCGCGGGACTGCGAGATCGCCCCGCTGGACCTCACGCCGCGCCGCCGGGCACGATCTCGACGAGGAAGAGTCCGGAGGCGATGTCCGCCGTCAGGGTGAGAGGAAGTGGCTGGACGAGGATCGCCGCGTCGAGCGCGTGAAGCGTCGCGGTCACGCCTTCCGTCGCCAGCGTGACGCTTCCGCGGTGGCAGAAGACGATGAGTTCCCGGGCGTGGGATTCGAGCGATTGCGAGCCCTCGACGTGAAGCCGCCGCACGCGGTGCTTCAGCACACCGCGCCGCGTCATGACATTAAGGTCGATCACCGGGCCGTCACGAAGCGTTGCCGATGTCGGCGCCTCGGCGGGGAAGGAGAGCGGCGGATCGGCGACCGTCAGAAGCTTCGGCGGCCGGCCTTCGATTGCGAGCGTCATGCCGGCGCCTTCGAGGATCGAGAGCGTGCGGTCGATGCCGGGGAAGCTGGAGAAAGAGCCGTCGCTCGCGACCGTCGCCATGCTGATGCGCCAGTCGAAATCGGAAAACGACGCGCGTTCCGGAGAGACGGCAATTTCCACGGTCTCGCCGCCGCCGTTCTTCCACGGCATGCGCCGGTATTCGTTCGAGCGCAGGATCTTCATGGCGTAGCTCCTTGCATCAGATTGCGCATCCGGTCGACGTCATTCGCAGGCTTTGTCGTCGGCATGGGTCCAGACTGCATCGCGAAACAGGGCCGGCGCCAAACAGGCGCGACAAAGACCGTTAGCCAGATTGCACAGAATATCACCCGGTGTTCCATTGTGCACGGCCTGCAATCGTCGGTCGTCGGCCCTTGATCGTCGCTTCGACGACTATTTCAGCTTCGTCAGAACCCGTGCGAAGGCGCGGTCGATGTCGTCCTGCCGATCATGGCGTCCGTTGCGGATCTTCCATTGGCCTGCGACCATGACATCGCGGACGGTCTCGCCACCGAGCGCGAAGAGCCAGCGGTCGAGAATCTGGTTGCCAGTGGCGGCGGCGATATAGGGATTGGCGCCGTCGAGGACGACGAGATCCGTGCGCGCGCCGGCTTTGATGCCGGGTGCGTCGAGGCCGGCGGCTTGCGCCCCGCCGGCAAGCGCAGCCTCGAAGATCGATCGACCGACGGACGCGCCGGGACCGGCGGCGAGCCGGTTGCGGCGGCGATCGCGCAGCCGCTGGCCGTATTCGAGCAGCCGTAGTTCTTCCGCGATGCTGGTGGCGACATGGCTGTCGGTGCCGATGCCGACGCGGCCGCTCTCGGCGATGAAGTCGACTGCGGGAAAGATGCCGTCGCCGAGATTGGCCTCGGTCGCAGGGCAGAGGCCGGCAACCGCCCCCGAGCGAGCCAGCCGCTTCGTTTCCTCGGCCGTCATGTGCGTCGCGTGAATGGCGCACCAGCGCGCATCGACGGGCATCTCGTCAAGCAGCCATTCGACCGGCCGCCGGCCGCTCCAGGCAAGGCAGTCTTCGACTTCCCGCGTCTGCTCGGCAACGTGAATGTGAATGGGACCGGTGACCGGGGCCGCGCCAAGAATTGCCCGCATCTCGTCCGGCGTCGCAGCGCGCAGTGAATGGATGGCATAGCCGAGCTCGGCGCCGGCGCTCGCACAGGCGGGAACGAGGCGATCGAGAAGGGCGAGAAAGCGATCCGGATCGTGCAGGAACGGACGTTGGCCGGAATTGGGCGCCACGCCGCCGAAATTGGCATGGGCATAGAAGACGGGCAGATGGGTCAGGCCGATGCCCGTCGCCTCAGCCGCGCTCAATATCCGGAGCGACATTTCGGCCGGATCGGCATAAGGGCTGCCGTCTGCCTGATGATGAAGATAGTGGAACTCGACCACGCGGCCGAAGCCGCCCTTCAGCATCTCCATGTAAAGCTTGGCCGCGATGGCCTCGACATCGTCAGGGTCTACGAGGCTGACAGTGCGGTACATTTCCTCGCGCCAGGTCCAGAAGCTGTCGTCTCCCGTGCCCGCCACTTCGGCGAGGCCGGCCATGGCGCGCTGAAACGCGTGGGAGTGAAGGTTGGCAATCGCCGGAACCACCGGGCCTGAAAGTCGCTGATCGCCATCCGCAATGGACTGGCCGGGCGTGACCGATGCGATGCTGCCCTTGGCGTCAAGGGCGATGGCCACGTTTTCGGCCCAACCGCCTGGAAGAAGAGCACGCTCTGCGAAGAGCCGATGGACGGGAAAAGTTGCCATGCCGCGTTTTTCCTGTACGTGGTTGTATATGGAACTATAGATATTTTATGGTGGCGCGCAAGGCCAAAATCGACGAAAAGAGTCGTTGCCGAGGTGGTCTCTGCCTTCATGGGCATTAGATGGGAGTAGGTGATGACGGCACCGGGGTGGACGAATGACATGGCGACCTTCGCGCCAGGGCCAGTGCCGCGCTACGAAGCGGTCAAGCAGTTCATTCGCAGCCGGATCGAGAGCGGCGAGTGGCCCGCCAATCACCGGATTCCGTCGGAAAACGATATCGTCGCGGATCTCGGCGTCAGCCGAATGACTGCGAACAGGGCCCTGCGCGAGCTTGCGAGCGAGGGCGCGATCACCCGGGTGCAGGGGGTCGGTTCCTTTGTCGCGGCCAATAAGGGCAGCACAGCGCTGCTTGAGGTCCGCAACATCGCGGACGAAATCCGGGCGCGTGGTCATCGGCACATCTCCCGGCTCAACCTTTTGCAGGAGGAGCCGGCGAGTCCCGAGATCGGCGATGCGCTCGGGCTTCCGACCGGCGCAAGGGTGTTCCATTCGATCATGGTCCACTGCGAGGACGAGGTACCGATCCAGATCGAGGATCGGTTCGTCAACCCGGCGGTCTGCCCTAACTACGTGGCGCAGGATTTTAGCGCCATGACCCCAAACGCCTATCTGACCCTGGTGGCGCCGATCACCCGCACCGAGCAGATCGTCGAGGCTGTGTTGCCCAAGCCGTGGGAATGCAAGCTTCTCGCGATCGGCCGCAACGAACCGTGCCTGATGATCCGCCGCCGGACCTGGTCGGAAACGGCGAGCGTGACGACCGCCCGGCTGCTTTATCCGGGCACGCGCTATCGCCTTGAGGGCGTCTCGCAGTGAGGCGGTCCCGCGAATAGACGGGAATGGAAGGATGGACGGAGAAACGCTCAAGGTCCGCACGCAACTCGCACGACCGGATGTGTCCGCCGAGGAGACGAAACGCATTTTGTCGGATGAGTACGACCTTTCCGGCGCGCTGACCGAGCTCGGCAGCCAGCAGGATCGAAACTACCGCGTGGATACGGATGACGGCCGTTTCGTCCTGAAAATCTGCCGGATGGAATATACGCGGGCCGAACTTGAGGCGCAGAATGCAGCGCTGCATCATCTTGGCCCCGCGCCGGGCGCTCCGAAGGTGCCGACCGTCGTTTCGGCGCTGGATGGCGAGGAGATTGTCGTCGCCACCGTACGGGACGTGTCCTATCAGTTCCGGCTGCTCACCTATCTCGATGGCGCGCCTTTGACCCGCCGCAAGCATCTTCCGGCGCAAACGGTCGCCGAGCTCGGCGATCTCGCCGGACGGCTGGCTTCGGCGCTTAAGGAGTTCGATCATCCCGGACTCGAGCGCGAAGTGCAGTGGGACCTGCAGCGGGCGGGACCGGTCGCTCTACAACTGCTGCAGACCATGGCCGACGTGGACTTGCGCAAGCGCGTCGCCGAGGCGATGGTCGCCGCCATGCGGCGCGTGCAGCCGCTCATGCCCGAACTGCGGGTCCAGGCGATCCATCAGGACGTCACCGACGACAACGTCGTGTGCCGGATGGAGCCAGGCGGCAGGCTTGTGCCCGAGGGCGTGATCGACTTCGGTGACGTCCTCAAAGGGTGGCTTGTCGCCGAGCTCGCTGTCACCTGTGCGTCGCTGCTTCACCACGCGGACGGCGACCCCTTCTTCATCCTGCCGGCTGTCCAGGCGTTCAATGCGGCGTGCCCACTGACGGATGTCGAGCTGAAGGCTCTCTGGCCGCTCATCGTGGCACGAGCGGGCATTCTGGTCGCAAGTACGGAACAGCAGTTGGAGATCGATCCCGACAACGCCTATGTGCGTGGAAATGCTGCTCACGAGCGTGAAATCCTCGATGTCGCGCTCTCCGTGCCTTTCGGCCTGATGGAGCAGGCGATCCGCCAGGCTGTAGGGAAGGGGGCGGCAGTGACCGTGCCGTTGACGGCCGGCCGACTGCTGCCGGATATCGAGCCAACCCGCGTCGGTATCGTCGATCTTTCGCTCCTTGGGGCTCACCTTCCGGCCGACCGCTGGCATTATGACGACACCGAAGCGCTGCTCTTGCAGTCGGCGGCTCGGGCGGCCGGCGCTTCCGCCACGCGCCACGGCGAATTCCGGTTGACCGAAACACGGCTTCTCCAGGCAAGGTCGCCCGCGACCTTCGCTCTGCACGTCGATCTCTGCGTGCAGGGACAAACGGCCGTCCATGCGCCGTTTGCGGGGCACCTCGGGCGGCGCGGCGAAAGACTGGTTCTGTCGAGCGATGGACTGCATCTCCATCTGCACGGCGTTGAACCGGTCGACGCCGCCGAAGGCGCGATCGAAACCGGAGCGCCGATCGGCGCCGTTCCCGGAGATCCGTCAGCGCTGCGCTTCATCCGCGTGCAACTCTTGACGGAAGCGGACATCGACCCCCCGCCCTTTGCGACAGCGAGCCAGGCGGAAGCTTGGCGGGCGCTCTGCCCGTCACCTGCCCAAATGCTCGGTTTCGATTGTGACGCGCCCTTACCGGCAGCGGGCGAGCTGCTTCGGCGCCGGCAACGCCATTTCGCGCCGCTCCAGAAAAGTTATTACCTGCAACCGCCGCAGATCGAGCGGGGCTGGAAGGAACATCTCTTCGATGTCGAGGGCCGCGCCTATCTCGACATGGTCAACAACGTCACGATCGTAGGCCACGGCCATCCGCGCCTTTCGGCAGCGGTTGGGCGCCAATGGTCGCTGCTTAACACCAATTCGCGCTTCCACTATGCATCCGTGGCAGAGTTTTCGGAGCGGCTCGCCGGGCTTGCTCCGGGAGGGCTGGACACGGTCTTTCTCGTCAACAGCGGATCGGAAGCGAACGACCTCGCGATCCGCGTCGCCTGGGCCTATTCCGGCGCGCGTCACGTCCTCTCGCTGCTCGAAGCCTATCACGGCTGGACGGTCGCGAGTGATGCGGTCTCGACTTCGATCGCCGACAACCCGCAAGCGCTGACGACGCGACCCGACTGGGTGCATCCGGTGCTTTCCCCGAACACCTATCGCGGACCTTTTCGCGGAGAAGGCTCGACCGACGACTATGTTCGCGCCGTTACCGAGAAACTGGAGGAACTCGACGAGCGCCGGGAGGGCCTTGCAGGCTTCATCTGCGAGGCGGTCTATGGAAACGCCGGCGGCATCCCGCTGCCGCCCGGTTATCTCAAGGCCGTCTACGCCATGGTCAGGGCAAGAGGCGGCGTCTGCATCGCCGATGAAATACAGGTGGGTTACGGCCGCCTCGGCCATCACTTCTGGGGGTTCGAAGAGCAGGGCGTCGTTCCGGACATCATCACGGTCGCCAAGGGAATGGGCAACGGCCACCCGCTCGGCGCAGTCATCACGCGGCGCGAGATCGCCGAGGCACTGGAGAAGGAAGGCTACTTCTTCTCGTCCGCCGGCGGCAGTCCGGTGAGCTCCGTCGTCGGCCTCACCGTGCTCGACATTCTCCATGACGAGGCGCTGCAGGAGAATGCCCGCACGGTCGGCGACCACCTCAAGGTGCGGCTGCAGGCACTTGGCGAGCGCTTTCCGATCGTCGGCGCGGTCCACGGCATGGGGCTTTATCTCGGCGTCGAGTTCGTCCGCGACCGCGAAACGCTGGAACCTGCGACCCAGGAGACGGCGGCGATCTGTAACCGTCTCCTTGAACTCGGCGTCATCATGCAGCCGACCGGCGATCACCTGAATGTATTGAAGATCAAGCCGCCGCTCTGCCTCAGCCGCGAGAGCGCCGACTTCTTTGCCGAGATGCTGGAGCGGGTGCTGGAAGAGGGCTGGTGAACGAGACCCCTGCGCGGGCAGCAGCAGACAGGAGCCTCCTGCATGTTTCCTTAAATCGTAGCCGGATTAAGGACAAAACATGCAGCAATTCAAAGTGCTACAGCGTCCCTTGTGCGTCTGAAAAGACGCACGGGCGCGGTAATGAGCGAAGTATCTTCGGCTTTCTACCCCTCGCTCAGCATCTCCGTCTCGCCGCTCAATAGTCCGACGAGGCTGCGGCGAACGCGGCCGATATCGCGCGCCGGCGGCTCGCCGAACTGACGGGAATATTCGCGGCTGAACTGTGACTGGCTCTCATAGCCGACCTGATGGCCGGCATCGCCGGCATCGAGGCGCTCCTCCAGCATCAGGCGCCGCGCCTCCTGCAGCCGGAGCTGTTTCTGATACTGCAGCGGACTCATCGCCGTGATCGCCTTGAAATGATGATGAAGCGAGGAAACGCTCATACTGACGCGGCTTGCGAGATCGTCGATGCGCAATGGGTGCGCATAGTGCTCCTTCAGCCATGCGACGGCGCGACCGATCTGGTGCGGCTGACTTTCCGCCGTCGTCATCTGCCTGAGCCTCGTGCCGTGCGGCCCGATGAGCAGGCGGTAGAGGAGTTCCTGCTCGATCAACGGCAGAAGGGCGGCAATGTCGTCCGGGCGCTCGAGCAGCCGCAGCAGGCGGAGCGCCGCGTCTTCGAGATCGGGTGTTATCTTGCTCACCGTCATTCCGCGCGCGGAGGCCGCCGGCTTCACCCGGTGGTCGCCGACCAGATCGAGCAGTGCAGAGATCTTTCCGGTATCGATCTGGAACGCCAGGCTCATGTACGGCTCTTCCGGCGACGCCTGCGACACTTGGGAGAGGACCGGCAGGTCGATCGAGGTCAACAGATAGTCCGAAGCGCCGTAGACGAGGGTCTCGTCGCCGAGTACCACGCGCTTGGCGCCCTGCACGATGATAGCGAGGCTCGGCTTGTAAGCTGCGCAATTCGGTTTCGCCGTGCTTGAATGCCGGTGGATGCTGAGACCCGGCACGATCGTTGCGTGGTCTCCATCCTTTTCGGCGATACGGGCAATGATATCGATCATCTCCTGGCGTGGCGTCTGTTGTGTCATTGTCATATTCATCGGCCTTTCCAGTATCTTAGGTCTGCGCGGTACGCCGTTCAGATAGGCTCCGCGCACGGCCTCGCCACGACGGTCCCGGCATTCTTGCAGGATTGTGCAAAAACTTTGCAGGATCGCACTAACGCATCATCGATCAGGGACAGCATAGTCCACCCTGTCGCTGGAGGTCCATGCCTCAGAGCGCGTCATTTCCCAGACATCAAGGACAGACCCATGGCTATAGCAAGAGGATATGCGGCGACCGATGCGTCGAAGCCCCTGGTACCTTTCACATTCGAGCGCCGCGAACCGCGTGACGACGATGTGGTCATCGACATCAAATATTGCGGCGTCTGCCATTCCGATATCCATCAGGCCCGCAACGAATGGGGCAACTCCGCTTTTCCCATGGTGCCGGGGCACGAGATCGTCGGCATCGTTTCGGCGGTCGGATCAAAGGTCACGAAGTTCAAGGTCGGCGACCGTGCCGGCGTCGGCTGCTTTGTCGACTCCTGTACGACCTGCGCCAGCCGCGATCTCGATCTGGAGCATTATCTGCCCGGGTTGGTCGTGACCTACAACGGCGTCGAAGCCGACGGAAAGACCCCGACCCAGGGCGGTTACTCGGATCATATCGTCGTCAAGGAAGGCTACGTGCTTTCGATTCCCGAGAACCTGCCGCTCGATGCAGCCGCCCCGCTGCTTTGCGCCGGCATCACGCTTTACTCGCCGCTGCGCCACTGGAAGGCGGGACCCGGCAAGAAGGTCGCAATCGTCGGCATGGGTGGCCTCGGGCACATGGGCGTGAAGCTCGCCCATGCGATGGGCGCCGAAGTAACGGTGCTGAGCCAGAGCCTCTCGAAGAAGGAGGACGGGCTGAAGCTCGGTGCGGACCATTATTACGCGACCAACGATCCGGAGACATTCCAGGTTCTTGCCGGGAGTTTCGACCTGATCATCTGCACCGTCGCCGCCGAGATCGACTGGAACGCCTATCTCAATCTCCTGAAGGTCGACGGCGACCTCGTGCTCGTCGGCATTCCGGAGAATCCAGTGCCGGTCCACGCCTTTTCGCTGGTTCCGGCACGCCGCAGCATTTCCGGCTCCATGATCGGCTCGATCAAGGAAACCCAGGAGATGCTGGATTTCTGCGGTGAGCACGGCATCGTTTCCGAGATCGAGATGATTGAGATTGGTCAGATCAACGAGGCCTACGAACGGGTGATCAAGAGCGACGTGCGCTATCGCTTCGTGATCGACATGGCCTCACTTTGAAACAGAGGTCCGCTGTCGCCTTCAGACGAGCGGCAGCGGACCGTCGTTTTTGATCTCTTCCATGACCGCGTAGGTGCGGGTTTCCTTGACGCCGGGCAGCGTCCAAAGCACCTGCCCGAGGAAATTGCGGTAGGCGGTCATGTCCTCGAAACGCGTCTTGACGAGATAGTCGAAGCCGCCGGCGACCATGTGGCATTCGAGCACGGCGGGAGCCTGCTTGATGGCAATCGCAAACTGGTCGAAGACTTCCGGCGTCGTCTTGTCCAGCATGACTTCTATGAAGACGAGCAGACCGAAGCCGAGCTTGTGCGGATCGAGGCGCGCACCGAAGCCGGAGACATATCCTTCCTTCAGCAGACGGCGCAGCCGTTCGCTGGTTGCGGTCGGCGACAGGCCGATGCGGTCCGCCAGTTCGAGATTGGTGATCCGCCCGTCCGCCTGCAGAATGTTCAGGATTCTGCGATCCGTCTTGTCGATCTGGTGCATTGCCGCCGCCTCCCGCTCGCGTCTCTCAGGCGGCCAGTCGCGTTTCAGCGAGCTTCACCCAATAGGAAATCCCGTGGGGGATCGCCTCGTCGTTAAAGTCGTAGGCCGGATGGTGGAGGCCGGCCGTGTCGCCGTTGCCCATGAAGATAAAGGCGCCAGGGCGGGCAAGCAGCATGTAGGAGAAATCCTCCCCGCCCATCATCGGGTCGAGCGAAGCATTGACCTGGGCGGCACCGGCGACCGTCGCGGCTGCCGCAAGCGCGTGGCCGGTTTCTTCGGCGTGGTTGACCGTCACCGGATAGTTGCGGCCGTACCAGACGTTGACCGTCGCGCCGTAGGCGCCGGCGATGCTTTCGGCGATCTGGCGGATGCGCGCCTCGCCGGTGTCGCGCACCTCTGGCATCAGGGTGCGGACGGTCCCGGCGAGAACCGCCTGCTCGGGAATGACGTTGTGGGCGAAGCCGGCGTTGAACTTGGTGACCGAGACGACGACGGATCCGAGAGGATCGACAGTGCGCGAGGCGATCGTCTGGAGCGCGTTGACGATCTGCGCGCCGATAACAATCGGATCGATCGTCTTGTGCGGCTGCGCCGCGTGCCCGCCGCGGCCGTTGATGGTGATGGTGAACTCGTCGGTGGAGGCCATGATCGGGCCGACGCGGCTGCCGAAATGACCGACCGGCATGCCCGGCATGTTGTGCATGCCGTAGACCTCCTCGATCGCGAAACGCTCCATCATGCCGTCCTTGACCATCTCGTTGCCGCCGCCGCCGCCTTCTTCCGCCGGTTGGAAGATGACCGCGACGGAGCCCGCGAAATTGCGCGTCTCGGCGAGGTATTTCGCCGCACCGAGCAGCATGGCCGTATGGCCATCATGGCCACAGGCGTGCATCTTGCCGGCGGTTGTCGATGCCCAGGCTTTGCCGCTCGCCTCGTTGATCGGCAGGGCGTCCATGTCGGCCCTCAGCCCGATGGTGCGGCCGGTGCCGAGATTGCCGCGGATGATGCCGACGACGCCGGTCCGACCGAGGCCGGTCACGATTTCGTCAACGCCGAATTCCTTCAGTTTCCTTTCCACAAAGGCTGCCGTATTTTCCACCGCGAACAGGAGTTCGGGGTTCATGTGCAGGTGGCGCCGCCACTCGGTGACTTCGCTCTGGAGTTCGGCGGCGCGGTTGAGAATCGGCATAGGGTCGTCCTGTCGGTCGGTTCAGTCACGGTGGATTGGCGCGGCAGCCATGGATTGGGCTTTGCCATCTCCTCGCCATATAGGCTAAATACCGGGACGAGGCGAGGCAACTGCGGAAATTCGAGGTCGGATTGTGGTGACAGGTGGATTCTTGGGGCGTGACGGGGCGAGGGCGATGGGCGTTCTCGCGGGAGCCTGTGCGGCATTCCTGGCGGCGGTGCTTCCCGCATCTGCCAATCCGAGGCTGGTCGTCGACGTCAACTCGCTCAAGGTCTATGAGCATCAGGACATCTTCAAGAGATGGTACCCGGCGTCGCTGACCAAGCTGATGACGGCCTACACGACTTTTCGGGCGATCAAGACGGGGCAGTTGACGTTGGAAAGCCCGGTCGTGATGACGAAGAATGCCGCATCCGAGCCGCCGAGCAAGATGTTCTACAAGCCCGGCCAGGCGATGACGCTCGACAGCGCCCTCAAGATGATGCTGGTGAAATCGGCAAATGACGTCGCCGTTGCCATCGGGGAAGCGGTCGGCGGATCGGAAGCAGCCTTCATCGAGCGGATGAATGCCGAGGCGCGCCGTATCGGGATGACTTCGTCGCATTTCATCAATGCCAACGGACTGCCCGGTGAAGGTCAGTACACGACGGCGCGCGATCTGGCCGTGCTCGCGATCACCTTGAAGCGGGAGTTCCCCGAATATGCGTCCTATTTCTCGCTGGAGGGCTTCACCACCGGCAAGAAGGACTATGCCAACTACAACATGCTGATCGGCCGCTTCGAGGGCGCGGACGGCATGAAGACCGGCTTTATCTGTGCCTCTGGCTTCAACCAGGTCTCGTCGGCGACGCGCGGTGGCCGCAGCGTCGTTTCGGTTGTCCTCGGGGAAGACAGTCTTGGCGCCCGGGCCGACGAGTCCGCCCGGCTGTTGCAGATGGCGCTGACGACCGCCGACGCAGGCAAGCAGTCCCTGACGCAGATCGCGCCCTATGGAGAGGGCCGCGACATGGTTGCCGATGTCAGCAAGGAGATCTGCTCCAAGGCCGCGGCGAAGGTGCGCAGCGAGGGCCGGGACGAAGCCGGTCGCCAGAAGCTGCTTTCGCCTTATATCCACGAAATCAATCGCCCGCTGAAGCTCGCTTTTGCGGGGCTTATTCCCGGCAGCGGCGAAAAGACTGCCAAGGCCGGCACCGATGTCGCGGCGCAGGGTGATGTTACCGAGATCGCCAACGTGCCGATTCCGGTTCCTCGCCCGAGTTTTTGAGCGGGATAATATGCGCGGCCTTCGGCTGCATCCCGTGTCTCAATTGGATTTCGGACGATCCGATCCGAAACCAGCGTGATCTAAGACGGAGTCCGCCATGAACGGTTCATTGCCGGTGGTGTCGGTATCGATCCTCACCGGCTTTCTCGGTGCGGGCAAGACGACGCTTCTCAATCGCTTGCTCAAAGATCCCGACCTCTCCGACACCGCGGTCATCATCAACGAATTCGGCGATGTCTCGATCGACCACCTGCTGGTCGAGGCGTCGAGCGATGGTGTGATAGAACTTTCCGACGGGTGCCTTTGCTGCACGGTGCGCGGAGAGCTTGTCGACACGCTTGCCGACCTCATGGATCGGATGCAGACCGGCCGCATCAAGCCGCTGAGACGCGTTGTCATCGAAACGACCGGGCTTGCCGATCCGGCGCCGGTGCTGCAATCCGTGCTCGGCAATCCGGTCATCGCGCAGAACTTCCGGCTGGACGGTGTCGTCGCGGTCGTGGACGCAGTCAACGGACTGCAGACGATCGCGAACCACGTGGAAGCCTTGAAGCAGGTCGCGGTCGCCGACCGGCTCGTTGTCAGCAAGACCAAGCTTGCGGATGACGCAGAGCGCGATGCGCTCCTGGAACGGCTCCGGGACCTCAACCCGCGCGCTCCGGTGATCGACGGCGACACGGAAGAGGCTGGCCGTGCGGATCTGTTCGCCTGCGGTCTCTATGACGCGTCGACCAAGGTCGCCGATGTCGGCCGCTGGCTTCAGGACGAGGCGCAGGCCGATCATGATCATGACCACCATAATCACGACCATGACCATCATGATGATCATCACGATCACGATGTCACGCGCCACGATTCGGACATCCGGTCGTTCAGCATCGTCCACGATCGTCCGATCGAACCGATGGCGCTTGAAATGTTCATCGATCTTCTACGTTCGGCCCATGGCGAAAAGCTGCTGCGGATGAAGGCAGTCGTTTCCGTGGCCGACAAACCCGAACGGCCGCTTGTTCTGCACGGCGTGCAGACCGTTTTTCATGCGCCGGAGCGGCTGGCGGCGTGGCCGGATCCTGCCGACCGGCGCACGCGCATGGTGCTGATCACGAAGGGCCTCGAGGAAGCTTTCGTGCGCGACCTCTTCGATGCCTTCACCGGCACGCCCCGCATCGATCGGCCGGATGCGCAAGCTCTCTCCGACAACCCGCTCGCAGTTCCCGGCATGAAATTCTAGATCAGCGCCGAAGCTTTCAAATAGGCCGGTTTGATACCCCTGCCGGTGAAGGGCGCGCGCGAGCGAGATGCAAGCCTCCGCCGGAAGCCGTCTTCTTTGCCCACCCCTACAGCCAGCGGCGGACGCGGCTTTTGTAGCCGCGATAGGCATCACCGAACTTGACTTCGAGATAGGCTTCCTCTCGGGCGACCACCAGGTAGCGGATGACGAAGTAAAATGGCACCAGCAGAATGAGCAGCCACAGGCTGTCGAAGCCGACGGCGAGGCCGATCAGGCCGAGAAACATGCCGATGTAGATCGGGTTACGGCTGAAGCGATAAGGTCCATCTTCGACGATCGTCGTCGTCGGCTGGGTGGTTGGGATGTGTGTTCCTGCCCGGCGGAAGGTCGTCGCCGCCCAGATCAACAGTGCGAGGCCGGAGAGGAATACGATGGTGCCCAACCAACCGGCCGGCACTGCCGCCGGGAGGAAAGGCAGCGGGTAGAGTGCGTCAATCACGCGCCCCGCCACGGCCGCCAGTGCCCAGACGATCGGCGGCCGCACCGCCGCGCCGGAACTGTCTTGGAAATTGCCGCCCGCATCGTTCATTGTGCAGCCCCATCGTATTTCGCCGGGATCATAGCAAGAATTCCGACCGCATTGGAGCCTCTCGATGGGGTGCTGGAAGGCGGGCCTTCAATGTCGCGAGTCTCATCAGACGCAGCGGAGGCAGCCGCCGGAACCGGGAGCCGGAATGCATGATGGCCGAAGCAGCGACATTCCGCTGGACCGCTACGTTTTCTTGCGGATGAGGAAGCGATGGCCGCCTTCTGTCGGCGCCGCTTCCTCGAGCCGGTGTCCATCCTCGCTGCAGAAATGCGGGATGTCGATCACGGCGAGCGGATCCGTGGTCTCGATTTCGAGCAGGGTGCCCGGAGCGAGCGTCTGCATGCGCTTGCGCGTCTTCAAAACGGGAAGGGGGCATTTCAGCCCCCTCAGATCATAGACGGTCCTGGGTTCGTCCGGCATCAATTGCCCCAGATCTTCCAGAACGGGCGCTTCTTCGGCTGTTCGGCGGGGGGCTGTTCGGCTGCCGCTTGCGGGTTTTCCGCCGGGGTCGCGGCAACTTGCGCGTTGCTTCCGGCCGGGGCGGGCGCCTGCTTCTGGTCGGCTGCCGCTGGCTGCTGGTTTGCCGCGGGCTGCGGTGCGCCCGATTGAACGGCGGCCGGCTGCTCGGGTGCCTGGACCGTCGGCGCGGGGGGCGCGGCTTCCGGCTCGCTTGCCGAGAACAGGTTCCAGAAGGATTTCCTGGCGGGCGCCGGCTGGACGGCAGCCTGCAGAACAGGGCGCTCGATCGGGCTTGCCTGCGGCACCGGCACGCTCGCGCCGCCCCGGGTCGCTTTCTCAAGCGCCTCCTTCTGGATCAGCGCCGCCTGCTTGGCTTCCTCGGCCGCCTTCTCGTCTGCAACCTTCTTTTCGAGGTCGCTCACCTTCATCAGCTTGCCGGCGTCGAAAGAATTGCCGGTCGGCGCATAGGCGAGTTCACGGCCCTTGCGCTGGTCGGCGACGATCGCCTTGCGCTCGGCTTCGCTCGGCTCATACCAGACCATGCCTTCGTACTTCTTCAGCGCCTTGTCGTAGTCGCGCTGATAGTCCTTCTCGAAGCTTGTCATCGCGACCTGCAGAGCCGGCGGCGTCGACATGGCCGGGCATTGGCCCATCGGATTGAACGTGCCGTCGCTCTGCTGATTGAAGACGTACTTCCTCTCGCAGACATTCACTTCCGGCGGGCGCTTGGTCACCTCGAACTGGTCGTAGCCCATCTTCAGCATCTTCCAGAACTCGATGTTCGGGTTGTTGCGATGGCGGGCCATGTTCTCCGCGGTCATGCGGAACGGAAACGCCTGCAACTGGACGCTTTGCTGCCCGCCCCTGAAGGCGTCGCGTGCCAGCGCGAAGATCTCGATGATCTGCTCGTCGGTCATCGAGTAGCAGCCCGACGAAGAGCAGGCGCCGTGAATCATCAGATGCGTGCCGGAGCGGCCGTTGGCCTTGTCGTAGGTATTGGGGAAACCCGTATTGATAGCGAGGTAATAGTTGGAATTGGGGTTCATCTGGTGCGGGAACAGCGGATAGAACCCTTCCGGGGCCTGCCGGTCGCCTTCCTTCACCTTGGGACCGAGCTTTCCGGACCACGCGCAGATCTTGTAGCTCTTCAGCAGCTGAAAGCGGTTGGCCGCGTTCGCCTTCCACACCTCGAGCGTGCCTTCTTCCTTGAAGATCCGTAGCGCGATCGGAGAGGTCTTCTGCATCCCCAGTTCGCGCATCTTCGCGGTCATCTTGCTCGAAAGCTGATACTCGGTCTTGCTCTTGACCGAGGAGAGATTGACCGAGTCCAGCGTCTCGTTGGTACAGCCGGCGAGCGCGGCTGCTATAGCGGCGGTGGCGACAAGGTTCCTGAAACGCATCGGCAGAGGCCCGTTAAAAAACACAATCCGTCATTGAGCGCCGTCTCGTCGAGGGGCGCCCTCGACGAATCAGTAAGCGATTATTCTTCACGAAATCTTAACCCTGCAGGATCCCCCTGCGCACGCCGTCTTTCTTGACCGCATGAATATGGCCAAGATTTGGCCACAGTTTGATTTCCGGTTGCCGTTGCCGGCGTTTTTAATCGCAATGGTTCAGAGATTTCGGCCGATGTTGAGGTATTTCTGCCGGCGGTCCGTCCGCAATTCGTCACCGTTGCGGCCGGACAGGTCCTTGAGCGCGTCCGCGATCACGGTCCCCGTGCGGCTGATCACCGACGCCGGGTCGCGATGCGCGCCGCCGACCGGTTCGGGAATGATACCGTCGATGATGCCGAGCGATTTCAGGTCCTCGGCGGTGATCTTCATGCTGCTGGCGGCCTCCTTGGCGCGCGTTGAATCGCGCCACAGGATCGAAGCCGCTCCCTCCGGCGAAATGACGCTGTAGATCGCGTGCTCAAGCATATAGACGCGGTTGCCAGTTGCGATCGCGATCGCCCCGCCGGAGCCGCCTTCACCGATGACCACGGTCACGATCGGCACCTTGACGTTGAGGCACATTTCGGTCGAGCGGGCGATCGCCTCGGCCTGGCCGCGCTCCTCGGCGCCGACGCCCGGATAGGCGCCCGCCGTATCGACCAGCGTGATCAGCGGCAGGCTGAAGCGGTCGGCCATTTCCATGATGCGGATCGCCTTGCGATAACCTTCCGGGCGCGGGCTGCCAAAATTGTGCTTGATGCGCGACTTGGTGTCGTTGCCCTTTTCCTGACCGAGGACGGCGACAGGCATGCCGCGAAAGCGGGCGAGCCCCGCCTGGATCGCATCGTCGTTGGCGAAGTTGCGGTCGCCGGCAAGCGGCGTGAATTCGGTGAAGAGTTCGCCCGCGTAGTCGAGGAAATGCGGGCGCTGCGGGTGACGGGCGACCTGGGTCTTCTGCCACGGCGACAGCTTCGAATAGATCTCGGCCATCGCGTCGCGCACACGCACCTCAAGCCGCGCGATCTCGTCGGATGTGTTCACACTCTCATCTTCGCTGGCGAGCTTCTTCAGTTCCAGAATCTTGCCTTCGAGATCAGAGATGGGTTTTTCGAAGTCGAGATAGTTGTGCATGAGATGCGTTTCCGATCAATTTGCGACAGGGCTGTCCGGTCGAAGCCAGCCTGCCCGGCGGTCCTAATCCTGTTTTTTCGCCTGTTTGGCAAGGGGGTGATGGTTTTGCACGAGGTCATGCAGCCGTTCTTCAAGCACATGCGTATAGATTTGTGTCGTTGAAATGTCCGAATGGCCGAGCAGTTCCTGCACGGCGCGAAGGTCGGCGCCGTTGGCGAGCAGGTGGCTGGCGAAGGCATGGCGCAGCACGTGCGGCGAGATCGTTGCGACTCTTATGCCGGCGCGCGCCGCGAGACCCTTGAGGTCACGTGCAAAAACCTGGCGCGGCAGATAGCCGGTCTTGCCGTAGGAGGGGAAGAGCCAGGGGCTCTCCTCGGGCCGGTCGGCCTCCGCGTTCTTCGATCTGAGCGCGTCGCCATAGGCGCGCAGGGCGCGCATGGCGGCCTGCGACAACGGGACAAGCCTTTCCTTGTTGCCCTTGCCCCGAACGACGAGGAAGCGACCGTTCTGCGAGAGCACGGTTGCCGGCAGCGACACGAGTTCGCTGACACGCATCCCCGTTGCGTAGAGGAGCTCGATCAGCGCATGCATGCGCAGTTGGGCGAATGCGTCTTCACAGCCGGTGGCAGCTTCGGTTTCCGCCTGGCCGATCAGCCTGGTCACGTCGTCGATGCTGAGCGTCTTCGGCAGCGCGCGCGCCTTCTTCGGCGCGTCGAGGATCCCGGTCGGATCGTCGCCCCTAAGCCCTTCGGCGTACAGAAACTTGTAGAATTGCCGCAACGCGGACAGGCGGCGCGCCTGGGACGAGGATTTGAAGCCCTCGCCGGCGAGATGCGAAAGGTAGCTTCTCAAGTCGTCGGCCGAGGCATCGGTCAACCGCGTGCCACGGCTCCGCAAGAAGGAGAGCGCGTCTTCGAGATCGTGCTCATAGGATTGCAGCGTGTTGGTCGCCGCCCCGCGCTCGGCGCTCATCATTTCCAGAAAGGATTCGACGTAGGCGGCGGATCGGTCGGTCATTGCGGTTTGTTGACCCGTTCCGATGGAATGCGCACGGTTACATCCCGCTCGACCGGCTCGACGAAAGTAACGAGGGCAACCATTGTGCCATAGACGATGGCGGCAAAGACGGCCAAGAAGAACAGGAAGCGGAAAAGGGTCGGCATTTCGGTCTCCTCTGCATGATCCCTAATCGGAGCTCGTTAAAATCATGCAGTCGTTCTTCAAAGTGCTGCAGCGACCTTTGCGCGTCTGCGGCGGATGCGTGAACTATATGAACGGCCCCGACGCCGAGTTCAAGAAGCGTCGCGCGGCGCGCGCGACGACTTGACGCTCCCCGTCGATTTGTCGATATCGGAGGGGAATGGGGAAAATGAAGCGCAATGAACGACGTGACCGAAACGGTTTCCGCGACGCTTGCCGAACGGGCGAAGCTCGCCCTCGGTAAGCGCAACCTCGTTTTCATCGGACTGATGGGAGCGGGAAAATCGGCAATCGGTCGACTGACCGCGCAGGCGCTCGGCATTCCCTTCATCGATTCCGATCATGAGATCGAGCGGGTTTCCCGCATGACGATCAGCGAGCTTTTCGCGGCCTATGGCGAGGAAGAATTTCGAGCGCTCGAGGCCCGCGTGCTAAAACGCCTGCTGAGATCCGGCCCCCGGGTGGTCTCCACCGGTGGCGGCGCTTACATCAACGAACGCTCGCGTCGACAGATCAAGAAGGGCGGCGTGACGATCTGGCTCAATGCGGATCTCGACGTGCTGTGGGAGCGCGTGAACAAGCGCGATACGCGACCGCTTCTTAAAACCGAGAACCCGAAGCAGACGCTCGAAAACCTGATGCGCGCGCGTTACCCGATCTACGCGGAGGCGGATCTGACCGTCCTTTCGCGCGATGTGAAGAAGGAGATGATCGTCGAGGAGGTTCTCACCGCCATCGCCGATCGCCAGAAAGCTCAAAGCCATGAATAGCCATGTGACGCCCGCCGCCGAACGCAAGGTCCGCGTGAACCTAGGAGATCGCTCCTACGACATCCTCATCGGCCCCGGCCTCATCGCCGCGGCGGGCAAGGAAATCGCGTCGCGCCTCAAGGGCCGGAAGATGGCGGTCATTACCGACGAGAATGTCGCGCCACGCTATCTTCAGCCGCTGATGGCAAGCCTCAGTGAAAACGGCATCGAGGGCGTCTCGCTCGTGCTGCCTGCCGGCGAAAAGACCAAGAGCTTCGACCATCTCATTCCTGTCTGCGAAACCGTGCTCGGCGCCAGGATCGAGCGGAACGATGCGGTGATCGCGCTCGGCGGTGGCGTCATCGGCGATCTCACTGGCTGTGCGGCGGGCATCGTCCGCCGCGGCTCGCGCTTTATCCAGATTCCAACGTCGCTGCTGGCACAGGTGGATTCTTCCGTCGGCGGAAAGACCGGGATCAATTCGCCGCATGGCAAGAACCTGATCGGTGTCTTTCATCAGCCGGATCTCGTTCTCGCCGACACGGACGTCCTCGATACCTTGAGTCCGCGCGAATTTCGCGCGGGCTACGCCGAGGTTGCCAAATACGGCCTGATCGACAAGCCGGACTTTTTCGATTGGCTCGAACGGAACTGGCAGGCCGTCTTCGCCGGGGGAGCTGCTCGGATCGAGGCCATTGCCGTCAGTTGCCAGGCGAAGGCCGACGTCGTGGCTGCGGACGAACGCGAGAACGGCTTGCGCGCGCTTCTCAATCTCGGACACACGTTCGGCCATGCCCTGGAGGCCGCGACGGAATATGACGGCGCACGCCTTGTGCATGGCGAGGGCGTTGCGATCGGCATGGTGCTGGCACACGAGTTTTCGGCTCGCATGAACCTCGCGAGCCCGGACGATGCACGGCGCGTGGAAACCCATCTCAAAGCGGTCGGCCTGCCGACGCGGATGGCCGACATACCCGGCAGCCTGCCGCCAGCCGAACGGCTGATGGACGCGATCGCCCAGGACAAGAAGGTGAAGGGCGGAAAGCTCACCTTCATCCTCACCAGGGGTATCGGTCAGTCCTTTGTCGCCGATGATGTTCCGTTCTCAGAAGTGCTGAGCTTCCTTAAGGAGAAGCACCCCCAATGACCGGCGACGCGTTTCTGGCCTTTCTGGCGGAACACTGGCTGTCTCTCGTTTCGGTTATTTGCCTTCTGTTGCTCTCCGCGTTCTTCTCCGGATCGGAGGCTGCCTTGACCGCGGCCTCCCGGGCGCGGATGCACACGCTCGAGAGCAATGGCGATCGCCGGGCGGGCGTCGTCAGTCGGCTGATCGAGCGTCGTGATCGCCTCGTTGGAACGCTGCTGCTGGGCAACAACCTCGTCACCATTCTCGCGACCTCCCTGGCAACAAGCCTCCTGATCAGCCTCGTTGGCAGTTCCGCCGTGGCAGTCGCCACACTCGGCATGACCGTGCTGCTCGTGGTCTTTGCCGAAGTGTTGCCGAAGAGCTGGGCAATTGCCTCTCCCGACCGGTTCGCGCTCGTCGTGGCGCCCCTCGTGAGACCGTTCGTGGCGATCGCCGGTCCTGTATCGGCGCTCATCAATACGATCGTCCGACGCCTGCTGAACCTCTTCGGCGTGAACCTTTCGTCCGACATGCCGATGCTGTCGGCGCAGGAGGAACTGCGCGGCGCCGTCGATCTGCTTCACCGGGAGGGATCCGTGATCAAGGCGGACCTCGACCGGTTGGGTGGGGTGCTGGATCTCGGCGAACTCGAGGTTTCCGATATCATGATCCACCGCACCGCCATGCGCGCGATCAACGCGGACGAGCCGCCGGAGCTCTGCGTTCGGGAGATCCTCGAAGCCCCGTTCACGCGCCTGCCGCTCTGGCGGGGCTCGACGGACAACATCATCGGAGTTGTCCACTCCAAGGATCTCCTGCGCGCGCTTGCGGAACCGGATGTCGAGCCTGCGAGCCTCGACATCGTCAAGATCGCGCAGAAGCCCTGGTTCGTCCCGGATACGACCAACCTCAGGGACCAGCTCAACGCCTTCCTGCGGCGCAAGCTGCATCTCGCGATCGTCGTCGACGAATACGGTCAGGTCCAGGGCCTCGTGACGCTCGAGGATATCCTTGAGGAGATCGTCGGCGATATCGCCGATGAGCATGACATCGATATCCAGGGCGTGCGGCAGGAGGCGGATGGGTCGATCGTCGTCGACGGCTCGGTGCCGATCCGCGACCTCAACCGGGCGTTGGACTGGTCGCTGCCGGACGAGGAGGCGACCACGGTCGCCGGTCTCGTCATCCATGAATCGAAGAGTATCCCGGAAGAGCGGCAGGCCTTTACCTTCTACGGCAAGCGCTTCATCGTCATGAAGCGGATCAAGAACCGGATCACCAAGCTGCGCATCCGCCCGGCGGAGGATGGAACGTCGATCGGCTAGAGCATCCCGCTTTCAAGTGGAATCACTGAAAGCGGATAAGATGCTCTAGAATCAAAGTGCTAGAGCATCCTTTGTGCGTTCACTTGAACCCACGGCGCTCTAGATCATTTCATTGTTTCACTGAAACACTAAAGCGATCTAACTCTCTGAAACCACGCAATTCCGGACGGAAAACCGTTACACACTTTTCCTGGAATTGCTCTAGTTCAAAGGGTTGAGGGGGGAGCAAGCGTGACGCGCTCACCAGCTCGTCGGCTCTCCCGGTGCGGCCGGCTCGACGGCGAGCGCATGCAGACCCTGATCGAGCTCCGGCTTCAGGAGGTCGTTGATCGCGCGGTGACGCGCCACTCGGCTCATGCCGGAAAATGCGCTGGAGACAATCCTGATCCGGAAATGCGTCTCACCTTCGCCGTCGAAGCCGGGCTGGTGACCGGCATGCAGATGGCTTTCATTGATCACCGCGAGGCGCTCCGGATGGAAGGCTTCGAGGAGTTTCTGTTCGATCCGGCTTTGCAGCGACATTCTTCCGTCCTATTTCCCTGGATCGGCCTTCGGCATGAGCCCTGGCGGCGCAAAATGCTCGCACAAAGCCAGCAACATTCGTCTTTGTCAATTCTTGTTGTGGGGCCCTCCAAACCCCATAATGTCGGCTATGAAACTCGATTCAAAATACTTCGATCGCATCCGTACGCGCCGCAAGGTGGAGCCGCGCGCAGAGCCATCTGCGCCGGTATGCCAGTGGGACGGCTGCGACAAGAAGGCGATGCATCGGGCTCCGGTCGGCCGCAATGCCGAGGGCGAATATTTCATGTTCTGCTTCGAACATGTGAAAGAATACAACAAGGGCTATAACTACTTCTCAGGCCTCTCCGACACCGAGATCGCGCGCTACCAGAAGGAGGCGGTGACCGGTCATCGTCCAACCTGGACCGTCGGCGTCAACAGGAACGCCCGCAATGGGCCGACCCAGTCGCAAATGCGTTCCGGCACGGCCGGGGCGCAGGCCCGCATGCGGGATCCTTTCGGCTTCTTCAACGAGGCGCGCGCCCGGTCGGCTCGGCACGAACCACGCCTGCGCAAGCTGAAAACGCTCGAAGCCAAGGCATTCGAAACGCTTGGTCTTGCGGCCTCGGCAACGGCTGCCGATATCAAGGCGGCTTACAAGGAGCTCGTGAAGAAGCACCACCCCGATGCGAATGGCGGAGACAGGGGATCGGAGGACCGTTTTCGCGCGGTTATTCAAGCCTATCAATTGTTAAAACAGGCTGGTTTCTGCTAACAACGCGGATTATGACAGAAAGCACTTTTCGCAGGCGAATGCGCGGGTGCCAACCGGCGGCCGCTCTGGAGACATGATGAGCAAGATTGACCTCGACATTTCCAACCTCCCCGACGCGACGATCTCGGTCCGGGAGGTTTTCGGCATTGATACGGATTTGCGCGTTCCTGCCTATTCGAAGGGCGACGCCTATGTGCCCGACCTCGATCCCGACTATCTCTTCGATCGCGAAACGACGCTCGCCATTCTCGCAGGATTCGCCCACAACCGCCGCGTCATGGTTGCCGGCTACCATGGAACCGGCAAGTCCACCCATATCGAACAGGTCGCCGCAAGGCTCAACTGGCCCTGCGTACGCGTCAACCTCGACAGCCATGTCAGCCGTATCGACCTCGTCGGCAAGGATGCGATCGTCGTCAAGGACGGGCTGCAGGTCACCGAATTCAAGGACGGCATCCTGCCCTGGGCTTACCAGCACAATGTCGCGCTCGTCTTCGACGAATACGACGCCGGCCGCCCGGACGTCATGTTCGTCATCCAGCGCGTGCTCGAATCCTCGGGCCGGCTGACCCTGCTCGACCAGAGCCGCGTCATTCGCCCGCACCCGGCCTTCCGCCTGTTTGCGACCGCCAATACGGTCGGCCTCGGCGACACGACCGGCCTCTATCACGGCACGCAGCAGATCAACCAGGCGCAGATGGACCGCTGGTCGATCGTCACCACGCTGAACTACCTGCCGCACGACAAGGAAGTCGATATCGTCGCCGCCAAGGTCAAGGGCTTTACCGCCGGCAAGGGGCGCGAGACGGTGTCGAAGATGGTTCGCGTCGCGGATCTGACGCGCGCGGCGTTCATCAATGGCGATCTTTCGACGGTCATGAGCCCGCGTACGGTCATCACCTGGGCGGAGAATGCCTATATCTTCGGCGATATCGCCTTCGCCTTCCGCGTGACGTTCCTCAACAAGTGCGACGAGCTGGAGCGGGCGCTGGTCGCCGAGCACTACCAGCGGGCCTTCGGCGTCGAGCTCAAGGAGAGCGCCGCCAACATCGTGCTGGAGGCCACCGCCTGAGTGGTTTCCGCCGCCGGCCTCGGACAGGGGTCGGCCCCTTGCCGCAGACTTCGCTGTAAGCGCCCGGATGTCACCGTATCTGGCTGAAAAGGATTTTGTCGTGAGCTCGAACTCCAAGGCGAAACCGAACACGAGGGAAAACGCCGCTGAACCGTTCAAGCGGGCGCTTTCCGGTTGTATCCGGTCGATTGCCGGCGATGCCGAGCTCGAGGTCGCCTTTGCAAACGAGCGTCCCGGAATGGCGGGCGAGCGCATCCGGCTTCCGGAACTCTCCAAGCGCCCGAGCCGACAGGAGCTCGCGGTGGCGCGAGGCCTGGGTGATTCCATGGCGCTGCGCAAGGCATGCCACGACGCCCGCATCCACGCGACGATGTCGCCGCAGGGAGCGGACGCGCGGGCGATTTTCGATGCCGTTGAGCAGGCGCGCGTCGAGGCGATCGGAGCACTGCGGATGACCGGGGTGGCCGACAACCTCTCCACAATGCTCGACGAAAAATACGCCAAGGCGAATTTCGCGGCGATCGAAAGCCAGTCGGATGCACCGCTCGAAGAGGCGGTGGCGCTTCTCGTGCGCGAGAAGCTGACCGGAGAGAAGCCACCGGCATCGGCCGGCAAGGTGCTCGACCTCTGGCGCGATTTCATCGAGAGCAAGGCGGCCGCGGACATGCGCAACCTGCCGTCCACGATCAACGACCAGCAGGCCTTCGCTCGCGTCGTGCGCGACATGTTGTCGTCAATGGATGTCGCCGAGCAATACGGCGAGGACGATATCGAACCGGACGAGCAGGAAAGCGAGACCGACGAGGACCAACCGCGCAGCCAGGAGCAGGACGAGAACGCGAGCGACGAGGAAGAAGGCTCCGACGCAGCACCTGCCGATGAGAACCAGTCTGCCGAGGAGCAGATGGAAGAAGGCGAGATGGACGGCGCCGAGATTTCCGACGACGACCTTCAGGACGAGGGCGAAGAGGAGAGCGAGACGCCCGGCGAGGTCAAGCGACCGAACCATCCCTTCGCGGATTTCAACGAGAAGGTCGACTACACCGTCTACACACGGGAATTCGACGAGACGATCACCGCAGAGGAGCTTTGCGACGAGGCCGAACTCGATCGCCTCCGCGCGTTCCTCGACAAGCAGCTGGCGCACCTGCAGGGAGCGGTCGGCCGCCTCGCCAACCGGCTGCAGCGCCGGCTGATGGCGCAGCAGAATCGCTCCTGGGAGTTCGACCTGGAGGAGGGCTATCTCGACACGGCCCGGCTGCAACGCATCATCATCGACCCGATGCAGCCGCTTTCCTTCAAACGTGAGAAGGACACGACCTTCCGCGATACCGTGGTGACGCTGCTGATCGACAATTCCGGCTCGATGCGCGGTCGGCCGATCACGGTTGCGGCGACGTGCGCCGACATTCTCGCCCGTACGCTGGAGCGTTGCGGCGTCAAGGTGGAGATCCTCGGCTTTACCACCAAGGCGTGGAAGGGCGGACAGTCGCGCGAGAAATGGCTGGCGGGTGGCAAGCCGCAGGCGCCCGGCCGTCTCAATGATCTGAGGCACATCGTCTACAAATCCGCCGATGCCCCTTGGCGTCGGGCGCGCCGCAATCTCGGGCTGATGATGCGCGAAGGCTTGCTAAAAGAGAATATCGACGGCGAGGCGCTGATGTGGGCGCACGACCGGCTGCTGGCGCGGCCGGAGCAACGGCGCATCCTGATGATGATCTCGGACGGCGCGCCGGTTGATGATTCCACCTTGTCGGTGAACCCCGGAAACTATCTCGAACGCCACTTGCGCGCCGTCATCGAGCAGATCGAGACCCGTTCGCCGGTCGAGCTTCTGGCGATCGGTATCGGCCACGACGTGACGCGCTATTACCGCCGTGCGGTGACGATCGTCGACGCGGACGAACTGGCGGGTGCGATGACGGAGCAGCTGGCAGCGCTCTTCGAGGACGAAAGCCTGCATCGTCGCCCAGGGCGGATGCGCCGCGCGGGCTAGGGTTTAGCCGATCCACGGCCCCGCAGTGATTGAGTTTCTGCCTGCGAAGGCTTCTGCGCCCGATTTGAGAGCTGCAATGCCGTCGCGGCTTGTCACGCCCTCGCATTGCCCTCCGAAGGTCCCTCTTAGATGCTCCGTCAAAGCCTTGTCCTCCTCTCCCTTCTGGCATCGCCTGCAATCGCGCAGCCGGAGCCGACGACCGAGATCGTGCCGGTTCAGGCGCGGCAGATAAGACAATTCAAGGCCGGCTCCAACGAGAGGGTGTTCGGCAGACTCGAATTCATCGGCGGCATCGAAATAACCTCCCGCAACCCGCTGCTCGGCGCGATTTCGGCGATCAGGTTTCATCCGGGCAGCGATTCCTTCGTCGCCGTGATGGACACCGGCCACTGGGTCGAGGGAGCCGTTGTCCGCGACGATAGAGGCAGGCTTCTGGGGCTGAGCGACCTGACCGTGACATCGATGATCGATGGGGACGGCGGTGCCGAGCTCGAAAAATGGAGGGTGGACTCGGAAGGGTTGGCCCTGCGCGAGGGTAAGGCGATCGTCAGTTTCGAGCAGTTGGCCCGCATCGAAGTCTATCCCGATCCGGGTTTCGCGCGATCAAGGCCCGTCGGACAGATGGTTCTGCCGTTTCCCGTCGAGGAACTGCGCATCAACGGCGGCCTTGAAACGATCGCGATCGCGCCGAAGAACGGTCCACTTCACGGGGCTGCGGTCGTCGTGGCGGAACGCAGTGTCGACAAGTCGGACAACCTTCTGGCGGGTATTCTCGATGGGCCGATGAAGGGGGCATTCACGGTCGTTCGCGAGGATCCTTATGCTGTTACCGACGGTGCCTTCCTGCCAAACGGCGATCTGCTGCTCTTGGAGCGCCGCTTCAATCTGGCCTCCGGTCTCGGCATGCGCATTCGCCGGATCGCCGCGGGCGATATCCGCCCAGGCGCCGTGGTCGACGGTGAGGTGTTGCTCAAGGCCGACATGAGCTACCAGATCGACAATATGGAGGGGCTGGATGTTGTCGTTCGGCCCGACGGCGAGATTCGCGTGTTCGTCGTTTCTGATGACAATCATTCGATTCTCGAACGTAACCTGATGCTCGAATTCCGGCTGGTTTCGAGTTGAAGCGCCCACCGTCGGCGCGGGAAACGGCATCAGGCTCGCAAATGAAAACGGGGCCGCACCGCGACCCCGTCAACGTCATTTCGTTCCTCGCTTGCCTTATGCGGTGGTGGCGTTGGCCGCCGGCATCGGCTTGACGACGCTCATCAGCGCTCCGTAGGGCAAGAGCAGCACGATGCCGCAAAGGATCTTCACCAGAAGATCGCCGAGCGCCCAGGAAATCCAGCGTGGCGCCCCTGCTGCAAGCACGGCGAGCAGGGGGGCAGTCTCCAGCGCAAAGCTGTCGTTCGGTCCGAAGAACGCGAAGAACGGCGCGAAGGCGAAGGAGAAGAACATCGCGGTGTCCAATGCCGAGCCGATGAGAGAGCCGGCGAGCGGTGCTTGCCACCAGGTCTGGCGACGCAGCCGGTTGAACACGGAAATGTCGAGGAGCTGACCGAACAGGAACGCCGAGCCGGAAGCGATCGCGATGCGCGGCGTCGCGAGATAGATCGAGAAAGTGACGCCGACGACAAAACCGGCGACGACCACGCGCCGCGCAATCCGCGGTCCGAAATGGCGGTTGGTAAGATCGGTGACGAGGAAGGCGAAGGGATAGCTGAAAGCGCCCCAGGTCCACAGGTCGCCGAGGTTCATGCCGGCGATGGAGCCCGGAAGCGGGTATTGGACGAGGAAATTCGATGCCACGACCACGAGGGTCATGAGTGCGACATAGATAAAGAACGTGCGGTTGATCAGCATTTTTTTATCCTGGGTGATGCCACCAGTTGGAGAAACCGTGACCGGGTACTTGCGCGGCGGCTGAAGAGGTCACGACACGAGAAAAAGGCTTGCCGGACGAAGTCGGCAAGCCTTCAAGTCTTGTCGGAAGAGCTGGCGCCGATCAGGCTGCTTCAGCGGTCTTCTTGACGATCTGGCGGCGCAGCAGGCGAGCGCGCATGCTCAGCTCGTTCTCGTCAGCCTTCAGCAGGAAAGCGTCGAGCCCGCCGCGGTGTTCGACCGAGCGGAGAGCCGCTGCGGAAACGCGCAGGCGGAATCGCTGGCCGAGAGCATCGGAAATCAGCGTGACGTTGCACAGGTTCGGGAGGAACTTGCGCTTGGTCTTGTTGTTGGCGTGGCTGACATTGTGGCCCGACTGGACGCCCTTGCCGGTCAATTCGCAACTACGGGACATGGTACACCTATTCTCTTTATCGCCGCCGGACAATGCGGTAGCGGGCCCAGAGCCCAGGCCGCGTTCCTGTTGGCCATTATTGGAAAGTCGCGGTTCTATAGTCACAGAAGGCCTGCCAGTCAAGCCAAACCATGCGCATTCTCGAAAAACCGCAACGCGATCGCCGCCGCTGCTACAATAATCTCTGCCGATACCCATTCCAAGCCGTTATTCACTGCGCTATTTGTCTTGAACGCCGTGCAATGAAGAGGCGCCGCTCGTTCTGCGTTGCGGCGGCCGGAATCTGAGCAGTTGGCGCAAAAAAAGCCGCAAACCGCCTGCATCCCAGAGGATTGCAACGGCTAAGGAACGACAGGGCTTTCGGGCATGAAAAGGCGCAATGGCTTCCGGGCGTCAGCATTGCTGGCCGCCATGATGTTTTCCACAGCATCCTTGGCTGCGGATATCCAGCATCAGACAGATTACAGTATTGCGCTTGCCGGCCTGCCTTTGGCACGCGCCACTTTCCACACCGAACTTGAAAAGAATCGCTACACGATTTCCGGCACGCTGAATTCCGCGGGACTCGTCGACATCATCAGCCGCACGTCCGGCCAGACACGAGTTTCCGGCGTGATCGCGAATGATCATCTGCGCGCCTCGCAATATTCGATGTCCTATCGCAGTGGCAGAAAGTCGCGTGCGATCAGCGTGACCTTCCGCAACGGCAATGTCGTGCGTGCGAGCATGACCCCGAAGCGCAACCCGCTTCCGAAAAACTGGGTGCCGGTGACGAGCCGCGACATGCGCAACGTGCTGGACCCGCTCTCCGGGCTGATCATTCCCGGAAAGAGCAGGGTTTGCCCCAACACACTGCCGATCTTCGATGGCGAATCGCGGCTTGATATCAGGCTCTCGCCGAAGGGAACCCGAAGCTTCAAGACCAGAGGATTCGAGGGCGAAGTCATCGTCTGTGGTGTCCGCTTCGTTCCGAAAGCGGGATACAGGAAGGGGCGAGAGGATGTCGAATATCTGCGCCGACTGGAGACGATGGAGGTCTGGTTCGCAAGAGCAGAGGCCGTCGACGTCTATGCCCCGGTCTATGTCCGCATCCCGACGAAGCTCGGTCCCGTGACCGTTTCCGCGACGCGGTTTGGCGATTGATCGATCCCGATCTTCTCTTTCGCCCGTCGCGAACGGGCGCTAACTATGCAAAAGCATGATTGAATTGACGCGGCTTTGACGAAAGTGAGCCGGGCGTGGGGACAGGAATGAAGTTCAATGCAACGCTGATCGGTTTTTCCGCGATCCTGATGTGGTCGCTGCTGGCGCTCTTTACCGCGGCGTCGGGCAAAATGCCGCCTTTCCAACTGTCGGCGATCTGCTTCCTCATCGGCAGCCTGCCAGGCATCGTGGTGCTTGCGCTGAAGCCGGAGCGATTCAAGCTGCTGAAGCAGCCGGCCAAGGTCTGGATCACCGGAATTGTCGGGCTTTTCGGCTATCACTTTCTCTATTTCACCGCGCTTCGCAACGCCCCGGCCGTCGAGGCGGGCCTGATCGCCTATCTCTGGCCGCTGCTCATCGTGGTCGGCTCGGCGCTGCTGCCGGGCGAGAAGCTTCGCTGGTATCACATCGCCGGCGCGCTCGCGGGGCTTGGCGGCACGATCCTGATCGTCGCCCGCAATGGCATCGCCTTCGACGAAGCCTATACCCTCGGTTACGGCGCGGCATTGCTCTGCGCCTTCACCTGGTCGGGCTATTCCTTGCTGACGCGCCGCTTCGACGCGGTTTCGACCGATGTCGTCACGGGTTTCTGCCTCGCGACTTCCATCCTTTCCTTCCTCTGCCACCTCGGTCTCGAAGCGACGATCTGGCCGCAGACGGCTTTCGAATGGCTCGCGGTCGCCGGACTTGGTCTCCTGCCGGTCGGCGCGGCTTTCTATGCCTGGGACTTCGGTGTGAAGAACGGAGACATCCAGCTTCTCGGTGTGGCAAGCTATGCCGCACCGGTCCTCTCGACGCTGATCCTCATCCTGTTCGGCTTTGCGGAGCCCTCGTGGCGAATTGCCGGCGCCTGCCTGCTCGTCACCGGCGGTGCGATGCTGGCGGCGAAGGACATGATTTTTCGCAAAAGCAGTACTGCCCTGCAGCCAGCGGAATAGGCGTCAGTTCTCCGGCGGCCGCCAGTCGAGTGCCGCCATCTCGAATGCGGAGAAATCGAAACCCGGCGCCACGGTGCAGCCGACGAGCGTCCAGTCTCCAAGCGGGGCGGCCGACTGCCACCAGTTGGCGGGAACGACGTGTTGCGGCCTTTCCCCGTCGAGCAGATCCGGACCGAGGCGGAAGCGCGAAGCCGGCTTGCCCGGTTCGGCGATGCTGAGTTCGAGAGGGGCGCCCGCGTAATGGTGCCAGATCTCGGCTGCGTCACGGACGCGGTGCCAGTGCGACCGCTCGCCCCTTTCGAGAAGATAGTAGATCGCCGTCGAATGGCTGCGCGGCGCGCCACCGTCATCGCGGAAGGTCTCGACATACCAGCCGCCCTCCGGATGTCTCGCCAATCCAAGCGCGTCGACAATTGCGGCTGGCGTGAGATCCCGTGGGACGTCCATCAGAAATTATCCTTGCGCTTGCGGATCTCTGCAAACACCTCCGCGTCGCTCGCGTTCTCCATGGCAAGATGCTTGCGGATTTTCTGGTCGCCCGCGCGAAGGAACGGATTGGTCCGCTTTTCGAGGCCGATCGTGGTCGGCGCGGTGAACCCGCCGTCCGATCGCGTCTCCTCGATTTCGGCGGCACGCGCCTTGAGGGCTGCGTTTTCGGGATCGATCGTCACGGCGAAATGCGCATTGCTGAGCGTGTACTCGTGACCGAAATAAACGGACGTGTCGTCCGGGAGCGCCATCAGCCGGTTCAGCGATTGCCACATCGTCTCGGCGGTTCCCTCAAACAGCCGCCCGCAGCCGAGCGCAAACAGCGTGTCGGCGGCAAACAGCAGCTTATCCTTCGGGAAATGGAAGCATATGTGGCCCGCGGTATGTCCGGGCGTTTCGATGACCTCGACCGGATGACCGGCGAAATCGAAGCGGTCCCCCTGGCCGACGCTCCTGTCGATGCCGGGAATCTTCGATGCCTCGCCTTTTGGCCCGATGATGGTGACACCAAAGCGTTCCTTGAGGCTCACATTCGCCGCCACGTGGTCGCCGTGGTGATGAGTCGTCAGGATGTGCGTGAGGCGCCAGCCCCGTCGCTCCAGCGTTTCGAGAATCAGTCGTTCTTCCGGAGCATCGATCGATGCCGTCGCACCGCTTGCCGGATCATGGAGAAGCACACCGAAATTATCGGTGCGGCAGAGGAAGAGGTCGAGTTCGAGCGCGGCCATGTTGAGATCCTCCGATCGGCGTGTCGCGGGATGCGGGCGATACCACGTCCGCCCCGCTCCAGCCGAATGTAGCGACGCTCGCCTTGAAGTCTACCGCTCCAAAGCTAACATGTTGGCCATGCACACTGATATCGTCGATCTTCGCCAATTTTATCATTCCGAGCTGGGCCGGATGGCGGAACATTCCGTCAGCATGGCGCTCTCCTCGGTCTGGGCGCGTCTGCCTGAGGAGCGGCTGGTCGGCCTCGGCTACGCGGTTCCCTATCTCGAGCGGTTCCGCGCCGATACCGAGCGGACCTTCGCCTTCATGCCGGCCGGGCAGGGTGCGGTGAACTGGCCAGTCGCGGAGTTGTCTTCGACGGCGCTGGTCTTCGACGAGGAATTGCCGCTGCCCGACGCTTCGATCGACCGCGTGCTGATGGTACATTCATTGGAGTTCGCCGAAAGCCCGCGCGAAACGATGAAGGAAATCTGGCGGGTCCTCGCACCCGGCGGCCGGCTGGTCATCGTCGTGCCGAACCGCCGCGGTGTCTGGGCGCGGATGGAACACACCCCTTTCGGCTCGGGACGGCCCTATTCCCGGGGTCAGTTGACGGCGCTCCTGCGCGAGACGAATTTCACGCCCGGCGCAACCTCCGAGGCACTGTTCTTTCCGCCGTCGAAGCGCAAGATCGTCCTTCGTCTGCGGCGCAGCCTGGAGCGGTTCGGTCGGTCGCTATGGCCGGTATTTTCCGGCGTGATCATCGTCGAGGCGCAAAAGCGGCTCTACCAGGGGCTTCCGGTGGCTGTTCGGGCGTCGCGTCGCGTCTTCGTTCCGGTGCTGGCACCGCATGGCGTGCCGAGCACGCGCAAGCGCCCGACCGCCACAACATGATTCCTCAAATCGGAATCGATCTGAGGACAAAATCGTGCAGCGATTCAAAGTGCCACAGCGACCTTCGCGCGTCTCAAAGACGCGCGGCGCTGCAGGGTGCTGTAGTCGCGCGGGCTTGCTGCACTCGACAAATTTCGTTGGTCCGGCTATTGGCTTTGCCACATTTCCTCCCGTGAAAGACGATCCGATGAATCTTGTTTCAAAGAGCCCGCAGCCGCGTCCCGGTATTCTGGACATTGCAGCCTATGTGCCGGGCAAGGAACATGTGCCGGGTGTTGCCAAGGTCCACAAGCTCTCGTCGAACGAGACGCCGCTCGGCGCCAGCCCGCGCGCGATCGAGGCGTTCCAGAAGGCGGCTTTCAATCTCGAACGTTATCCGGACGGTCAGGCGCACGCGCTGAAGGATGCGATCGCTGCGGTTCACGGCCTCAACCCGGCCAATATCGTTTGCGGCAACGGTTCCGACGAGCTGCTCGGGCTGCTGTGCCACACCTATCTCGGCCCGGGCGACGAGGGAATCATTACCGAGCACGGCTTCCTCGTCTACAAGATCCAGATCATGGCGGCGGGCGCCACGGCGGTTACGGTCAAGGAAAAGGATGCACGTGTCGATGTCGACGCGATCCTCGCAGCGGTGACCGAGCGGACGAAGATCGTCTTCATCGCCAACCCGGCCAACCCTACAGGCACTTATATCCCCGTGGACGAGGTCCGCCGGCTGCACGCGAGCCTTCCCCCCGGCGTGTTGCTGGTACTCGATGGCGCCTATGCGGAATATGTCCGGCGCAACGACTATGAGGCGGGCTTGGAATTGGTATCGGCCAATCGCAACGTCGTGATGACGCGGACGTTTTCGAAGATCTACGGGCTCGCCGGCCTTCGCATCGGCTGGATGTTTGCCCCGCGCGAGGTCGTGGACGCCGTGGATCGCGTGCGTGGCCCGTTCAATCTCAATGCGCCGGCGATCGCTGCCGGCGCGGCAGCGATCCGCGACCAGGCCTTTGTTGCCGCGGCGGTCGATCACAATCTTACCTGGCTCGCGAAAGTCACCGCGGCCTTGCAGGAAATCGGCTTGCGGGTGACGCCTTCCGTCACCAACTTCGTGCTGATCCATTTTCCGGAGACCGGTGGGAAGTCGGCCGAAGAGGCGGACGCGTTCCTGACGGCTCGCGGCTTTATCCTGCGCGCTGTGCGTGCTTACGGTTTTCCCAATGCTCTGCGCATGACCATCGGTTCCGCGGAAGCGAACGAAGGCGTCATCGCCGCACTGACTGAATTCATGGGACAAGAATAATGGCTCAACAGTTCGAAAAGATCGCCCTTGTCGGTATTGGCCTCATCGGATCGTCGATCGCCCGGGAAATCCGCGAGAAGCAGCTTGCGGGCACGCTCGTCGTTTCGACGCGGAGTGCCGCGACGCTGAATCGGGCTGGCGAGCTCGGCCTCGGCGACCGCTACACGCTTTCGGCAGCCGAGGCGGTCAAGGATGCCGATCTCGTCATCGTTTCGGTGCCGGTCGGCGCTTCTGGTGCCGTCGCCGCGGAAATCGCCGCGCATCTGAAGCCGGGTGCGATCGTCACCGATGTCGGTTCGACGAAGGGCTCCGTCATCGCGCAGATGGCGCCGCATCTGCCTGACACGGTTCATTTCATCCCCGGTCACCCGATCGCGGGCACCGAGCATTCCGGCCCCGACGCCGGGTTTGTCGGACTGTTCCGCGGGCGCTGGTGCATCCTGACGCCGCCCACCGGCGCCGACGAAGAGGCCGTCGCGAAGCTTCGGCTTTTCTGGGAGACGCTGGGCTCGATGGTCGATGAGATGGATCCGGAGCATCACGACAAGGTGCTGGCGATCGTCTCGCACGTTCCGCACATCATCGCGTACAACATCGTCGGCACGGCAGATGACCTGGAAACGGTCACCGAGTCCGAAGTCATCAAGTATTCGGCATCAGGCTTCCGCGACTTTACGCGCCTCGCCGCCTCGGACCCGACCATGTGGCGCGACGTCTGCCTGCACAACAAGGATGCGATCCTCGAAATGCTCGCTCGCTTTTCCGAGGACCTTGCCTACCTTCAACGGGCGATCCGCTGGGGCGACGGCGACAAGCTGTTCGACCTATTCACCCGCACGCGAGCAATCCGCCGCTCGATCATCCAGGCTGGCCAGGATACGGCCATGCCGGACTTCGGCCGGCATGCAATGGATCCCAAATAATCGGTACTGCGCTTCGGGGCTCTTCAGAGTGGCGGCAATACGCCGACCGGAATGAAGGCCAGGAAAGCCGTACCGTCGCGGACGTTGAGTTTCACCGTTGCCTCATTCTTGCCACCGGCAAGCGCCTTCAGCATGTTGGCGATATTGTTGATCAGGTCCGTTTCTTCCGGAACCACCTTTACGAGGCTTTCCCGCCAGGCATCGATATTCATCATGGTCAGGGAGAATTCGCCGGAAATCAGGCCCTGATCATTGACCGAAAAGGGGCCCGAGAGTTTCGCACTCATTCCCTCGCCCGCATCAACGGTCAAGTGACGCAGTTCGCCGCTGCTGCCGCGAAGCATATGCTCTGAAAGAGCACTTGCCTGCATCCACCCGGCCTTGCCGACGACGGTGACGTCCGCTGCGACATCGACGGGGGCGGCGAGACTCGGCCCTTGCTCCGGCCGCAGATCGAGCTTCTCCACGCTCAGGGCGGCGTCAAGGTCTTCGCCGTTCTGGCGCAGGTGGATCTCGCCGTGGCTTGCGCCGAAACCCACGCTGTCGCCCGTCAGCGGCCAACGCGCCGTTCCCGTGAGATTGTCATAGGCGATCGACGTCCGGTCGAGGCCCGACATCGTCGCCTTGAGGCTCGCGTGCAGCAGCGTCCAGTCGGCCGAGACCGAAAGTCCCGGCGAGACACGGACCTCGGCGGGACCGTCGAGTTCGACGACGGCATGCCCCGGCTGATAAACCTGGGCGGCCGTTCTCAACGCGCCGAAGGATGCGGAAGCGCCGCGACGGTTGTCGTCGAGCCGCAGCTTGTCGCAGAAAAGGCCGATGCGGAACGGAAAGCCGCGCACCTCCATGTCCGTGCACTCACCGCCCAGACCGTCTTGCCGCTTTTCCGAAAGGTAGGTTGTCAGCCGCTTTTCGATCTGGTCCGCAGCAAAGATCCAGCCGGCAGAATAAATGCCGGCCGCTAGCACGATACCCACCGTCAGCCAGAGAAATTTCTTGCCGGCTGGTGATCCGTTGGCGACGTCGGTGACGGTCATTCTAATCGCGTACTCCAATTGCTGCTGTGGTGGGAACCGCTTCGGACCATTGCGAGCGAAGGCGGAAGGGATGGAAAAACGACTTGGCGCTTCTCATTCCGTTCCGGGTGGCGGTTGCCGATCCTGCAAACTATTTTCCATTCCTGTATACGGTTGCCGGCCCCCTTTTCCGTGTGCCTACGAAGTTTCGGCTTGATCAATTACGAAAGTGCTGGCGAATGATGCGACACGTGGCAGGTGGCATGGATTGAATGGCAGTGGATATGGACGAATTTTGGGTCTTTGGCTACGGCTCGTTGATGTGGAACCCGGGTTTCCGTTTTGAGGAGAAGTCGACGGCGCGTGCCTTCGGCTACCGCCGCTCCCTCTGCGTGCGTTCCTGGGTGCATCGCGGCACGGAGCAGAAGCCCGGTCTTGTGCTCGGCCTCGACTATGGCGGCTCCTGCATCGGCACCGCATTTCGCGTGCCGGAAAGCGAAAAAGCCGATGTGATCGGCTATCTGCGCGAGCGCGAACTTGTGACGCATGTCTACAGGGAGAGGACGATGCCGGTCCAGCTTGCCGACGGACGCCGCGTGCCGGCACTTGCCTACGTGGTCGACCGCGGCCACGCCCAATATGCCGGGGCACTCAGCGCGGCGGACGCGGCGGAAACGGTCGCGACCGCCTCCGGCAAGTCCGGGCCGAACAGCGAATACGTCCTCAATACGCTCGCGCATCTCCAGGAGATGGGTATCCGTGACCAGTGGCTGGAAGAGGTCGTTGCAAGATTGACCGCAACGACTGCGCCACGCGTCTTTCCGGAGACGCGAAGATTGCTGTAGCACCTTGAATTGCTGCACGTTCGTCGATCGACGCCGAGTCAAGGAAACATGCAGTTAGATCGAGCAATTCCAGACGGAAAACCGTTACACACTTTTCCTGGCCTTGCTGTGGCGCGGCTGCGGCTCAGGAGGCCTGCCCGAGTTCACGCAACCGCCGCTTTGCGGTCGGCGGCAACGGTAGCTGCGGATTGGCCTTCACGGTTTCGACAAGCAGTTCATCGCTTGCGGCCTCGGTCACCTCGATCAGCTTCTTGAGGAACGCATCCGGATCCATACCCGCCTCGACCGGCGGCAGGACGCGCACCTTGAAATGACCGGGGAAGCGCAGGAATTTGCGTCGCGGCCAGAAAAGGCCGGGATGCATGGCAACGGGCACGACCGGGACTTTGAGATCACGGTAGAGGCGAGCGATTCCATATTTGTATTCGGGCGGTGCCCCCGGAGGACGACGCGTGCCTTCCGGATAGATGATTAACTGCCGCCCAGTCGCCATCTCGTTCTTGGTGCGCTCCATAACGTCGGTCATCGCTTTGCCGCGTGCCGCGCGGTTTACCGGCACCATGCGCTGCTTGATGATGTACCAGCCGAACAGCGGTATCCAGGTAAGCTCGCGCTTGAGGATGTAGAACGGATCGTCGAGCCATGGCAGGAGCGCATAGGCATCCCAGAAGGACTGGTGCTTGGGCGCAAAAATATAGGGTCCCTCCGGAATGTTCTCCAAGCCTTCGATTTCGAACGTCGTGCCGACGATCTTCTCCTGAAGCCAGTGATTGCTGCGCACCCAATTCTTCGGCACGAACCAGGCTTTCTTGCGGGGAAGAATGAAGTAGATCGGCGTCAGCACGATCATCTGCGCGATCAGATTGGCATAGAAGACCAGATTGAAAAGGATCGAACGCAGGATGATCATCAGGTGGCTCTCGATGCGGTGCAGGGCGGCGGCCGGGGCCGGCCATTCCGCTGCCTACACGAATATATCGTCGAGGAAAACCGCCGCGACGGCTCGGCACGCTTTTACCAGCGCAAAAGTCGCCGTGACCCTCGGCCCCGGCTTTCTTGCTATTCTTCGGCCGGGGTCACCCGAGAAGAAATGGCCGCCCTAAGGCCGTTCGTCGGACGTGCTCCCATCGTGTCGAGCAGGGAGGCTACGGAATATTTGCCGTATTCGAGCAGAATGGCTTTCAGGACCAGCGGATTGCGCAGCCAGTTGGTCGTCTTCAGATCGGAATTGACGACCGGATAGGCGATGAATTCCGTGTCAGGCTTGGCGCGGCGCAATTCCAGAAGGCTGCGCGGCATATGATAATTGTTGGTGACCACGAGCACGCTCTTGTAGCCGAGATTGCGGATCCACTGGGCGGCCTCGGTGGCGTTGCCGATCGTGTCGATCGCTTCGTGCCCGATGTCGACGCAGCATTTGAAAAGGTCGGCCGAACTCTGCGTGTTGCGGCGTATCTGGGTTCCTGTTGTCGTCGGATGGACGCCTGAGATCAGCAGCCGCTTGCCTGCCCCTGATTTCAGAAGATCCACTGCCTGATCGATCCGCTGGAAACCGCCGGTCAGGACGACGATTGCGTCTGCTTTCGGGTGAGCGGGCGGCCGCAGTGACGCAACGGTGTCTGCAAATTGCAGGAAGCCGGCGATGAAAACGGCAAGGAAGACGAGCAGTACGAAAAATGTCCGGCGCAGCAGCTTGCGCAACAGGCTGCGGGACCGGCGGCGGCGCGCGGCCCGCTCCCGCCATCTGCCCCTCTCGGCCATTCCGCTCTCGCCCAATTCTCGCACCATCACGATTCTCTTCACTTACAGCGCCACGCGTCCAGTCGGACGCGCAAAGGTCGCTGTGGTACTTTGAATTGCTGCATGATTCCTTAAATCGATTCCGATCTAAGGAATCATGCAGTAGCCGCAGATTGCGGCAGGGAATAGATGGAGTGAAGGCGGTGCATGGCTGTCAGCTTTGATAGGTGTCCGTCCGGCCAGGGTCCGACCGGATGAGATCTATTTCGTAGATCGTCCGCATGACTGTAAGGCGCGCCGTCAGAGTCGTCAGCAGGGCGATGACGATTATGATCGCGAAAATGCCGAGATAACCGGTGTAGCCGATGGCAAATCGGCCGAACAGTGCGGTCGCCTGGTCCGATTCGGGGGTGGCAAGCGTTTGCGATTGCCAGAAACTGGCCATGGCGAAGGAAAGTGCGGCCAGCAGACCGCCGGCGCCGGCCCCTTTCAGGCTGATTCGCAGGAAGTGCTTCTGGAATTCGGAGGCCACGAAACCCGCCTCCGCACCGACGAAATGCAGCACCTCGACGATGTGGCGGTTGCCGGACAATGCGCCTCGGGTTGCGAAGACGACTGTGAGGACCATGGCCGAGAAAACCAGCGCGAGCACGCCGCTCCCGATCATCGCAGTGGTATTGGCCATCGCCACCAGACGGTCGACCCAGGTGCGATGATCGTCGAGGAAGGCCTGCGGGATGGTTTCCGTCAGCGCCTTGCGCATGGCGGCGAAATCGGGCGGATTGTTCTCGTCGATCGTAATAACGATCAGCCGCGGCACAGGCAGTTCGTCGAGGTCGAGACCCTCGCCGAGCCACGGCTCGAGCAGCCGGGCCGTGGCGGCTCGGTCGATGATCTTTCCGCCGGTCGTGCCGCTGAAGGTCAGAGCCAGGTCGCGCGCATCGGCGAGCGCCTTATCCATGTCGAGATTGTCGTCGGGCTTGATCTGGATGGTGATTTCCCGCGAGATCTGGGACTGCCAGCTTTGCGCGGTCGCCCGCACCATGCTGACGCCACCGAGCGTCAGGCAGGCGAGGAAGGACATGATCGCGACGACGCACATCAGCGCATGACCGGAAACATTGGCCGAAGGCACGATCGGACCTGTCGGGCGCACGCGCATCTCGGCGCGGCGCTGCTGCTGTTCGGGTTCGCGGCGGGGGACGCTGTTCTCATTCATAGATGTCGAGCCGTCCCTGTGACAGGATCATGCGCCGGGCCTCGACCTGGTCCATCAAAGACAGGTCGTGGGTGGCGATCACCACCGCCGTTCCAAGCCGATTGAGCTCGAGGAAGAGGTTCAGCAGCCGGCGCGCCATCGGCGGGTCGACGTTGCCTGTCGGCTCGTCGGCGAGCAGGATCTCCGGCCGGTCGATCAGGGCCCGGGCGATAGCCGCACGTTGTTTTTCGCCACCCGAAAGCACCGGCGGCAGCACGTTGATACGCTCGCCGAGGCCCACCCATTTGAGAAGTTCGAGCACATCTGCGCGGTAGCTTGCCTCCTCCTTGCCGCGCACTCTGAGAGGCAGGGCAACGTTCTCGTAGGTCGTCAGGTGGTCAAGGAGGCGGAAGTCCTGAAAGACGATGCCGACGCGTCGGCGCAGCATCGGGAATTCGTCTCTCGGGATGGACGAGATGTTGCGATCGAACATGCGGATCAAGCCGCGCGTCGGCTGCAGCGACAGAAAAAGCAGCCGCAACAAGGTCGTCTTGCCGGCGCCCGAAGGTCCGGTGAGAAACTGAAACGACCGGCGTGGAATGTCGAATGTCAGGTCCCGGAGGATTTCCGGTCCCATGCCATAGCGCAATCCGACGTTCTCAAAGTGAATCAATGGGACAGCCCAGTCTCTCGTCACGACCTTTGACATCCGCCGCCAAGTCGATCGCCCCGTACAGGACAGCAAGTCCGCCAAGGCAAAACCGTTTGCGGCACGGCGGTTAAGCGTCGGTTAACTTTCCATGAAAAGGCGTCGCTTTCACGGCTTCTTTCCGAAACATTAACCATTTCGGTTTACGTGTCGTCAGGATTTGATGCAATGCCCTGTTTCTTGCACAGGCCGGTTACAGGCATTGCCCGCAAGCTCCGCTCAAGGCTACCGTCGGTCGAGCTGCCGATCCGTGCGCACAGTGCTCCGCGAGGAGCGACGGAGTGGTCCCGAGGGGGAACCCATGCAGGCATTTCGTTCAAGAACCACCGCACACGTCGATCTCATTCCTCCGGAACGGGAGGCGCGTCCAGGCGGCGCCACGGCCAGAAACCTCGACTATGTCGATGCTGAATTCGAGACGATCGGCATCACGGCGCGGCCAAGCCCTTATCCGGTTTTCAACGACAACCGGCAAGCCGCTCGCCGCGGGCGCGGAAAGCCCGCTCGGCAGGTTCTGACGATTGTCGAGGCCAGGTTGCGCGCCATGCCAACCCGCCATTTCGCCGGACTGGTCAGTGGTCTGGGCCTTGGGGCGTTCCTTCTGATCGCAGGCCTTTTCAGCGAAGGACAGATCGATACCCAACCTCTGTCGATCGGAGGCGTCACGACCTCCTTCGACTATGCCGGCGGCATGCGTGTGCTTTCGGTCTACGGAAGCATCGACAACCGCTCCGGCGCCGAACAGCGTCTCCCGCCTGTCGTGGTCGACGTCAGGAGCAACGGACGCAAGGTCACGGCAACGCGTCTGATGCCCGACGGCGCGTCGATTGCGCCCGGCGAGAGCCGCCATTTCGCTGCCCGCCTTCCCTATACGGGCGGAAAAATGCCGGACGTGACGGTTTCTTTCGCCGAAAACAGTGTTTCTCGCCTCTGATCGTGCTAAGCGGCGCTTGAAAGGAAGGCGGTCCTTGTCTTCCGCAATGAAGTGCTGGAGAGCCCCGCATGCCCGTCGTCCGCGGCAAGAACATCGAAGTCCTTTACAGCGCCGGGACGATCGCCGCCCGCAATCACGAACTGGCCGAAGCGATCGTTCGCGGCCCGCACAAGGATCTGCTGGTTATTTCAATATTGAAGGGCTCGTTCATCTTCGCGGCCGATCTGATCCGTGCCATGCATGACGCCGGTCTTGCGCCGGAGGTCGAATTCATCACGCTGTCGAGCTACGGCACGGGAACCGAATCCAAGGGCGTGAAGATCACTAAGGATATCGACAGCGACGTGCACGGTCGCGATGTGTTGCTGATCGACGACATTCTCGAGTCCGGCCGCACCTTGCGTTTCGCGAAGGATCTGCTTCTGGAGCGCGGCGCGCGCAATGTCACGATCGCCGTTCTGTTGGACAAGCGGATGAAGCGGCGAGTCGATCTGGAGGCCGATTATGTTGGTTTCGAGTGCCCGGACCATTTCGTCGTCGGTTACGGCATGGATGTCGCCTATGCCTTCCGCGAACTGCCTTTCGTCGGCGTCGTCACCGGCGACGCCGAGTGATGCTACAGCGCCGCGCGTCTCACAAGACGCACAAAGGCCGCTGCCGTCATTTGAATCCTCCATGATTTTTTCCCCGGATCGGACCGATCCGAGGAGACATGCGCGGCCTTTTTTGAAAATCGACGTTACAGCGTTTACCGAAAGCAAACGAAAAGCTGGTTGTTTGGAGTGGCGTCACGGCTTCGGCCATGCCGAAACGTGGCGTCGGCATATGCTCGAAATCGGCAGCGATTTTCACAAGGCATGATGCTCGAGTTCAACGTGACGAGCGTCCTTTGCAAAGCCAGGGGACGCATGGCGCTCTATGGGAGCGAATACGGGAGGCCATGATGGCGAGAATCCTGATTACCGAGGATGAGGATGCCTTGCGCTCATTTGTGGCGCGCGCATTGCGACTCGATGGGCATGAAACGGTCGAGGCGGGAGACGGTGCCGATGGCCTCGCCTGCCTGCAAAGCCAGGCCTTTGATCTGCTTTTATCCGACATCCGCATGCCGGTGATGGACGGCATCGAATTGGCGCATCAGGCATCTGCCGCGTTTCCCGCGCTCAAGATCCTGCTGATGACCGGCTATGCGGAACAGCGCGAACGCGCGGACGATCTCTCGGGAAAGGTCGTCGATGTGATTTCCAAGCCGTTTTCGCTGCCCGACATCCGCAAGGCGGTCGCCCTGGCGCTCGTCGCCTGACAACCGTTCCGGTTTCTGGCCTTCGCCGATTTGCCGGCGACGGCCAGCTCCAGCGCCATGCGTCCTTCTGCACGCACACCCGTCGCCGTAAGGAATTACGCTGTGGTCAACGCATATCGAGCAGGCGCTCGAGATATTGCTGCTCGGCTTCCGGAGACAGGCTGTCGCCGAGCTTGCGGCGGATCGCATCAAGGATTTCGCGGGCGCGTTGCGTATCGATTTCGTCCGGAACCTTGACCTGGTCGCCGAAGTCGGGGCCGATGTTCTGCTGACGACGGCCAAGCGGGTCACGTCCATTCTGGCCGTATTGCGGAATGCCCTGTCCGGGACCCTGCTGCCCCTGGGCCTGCATCTGGTTCATCATGTCCTGCGCGCCTTCGCGCAACGCCTGCAGCGCCCGGCCCTGACTGCCGACAGCCTGTTCGCCTTCGCCCTCGCCAAGCGCATCAGCCGCTCCCTTCATCTCGCGCTGCGCCTCGCCGAAGCCCTTGCCGGGCTTTACGCCAAGCTGCTCGAGGCCCTTCTGCAGTTCCCCGAGTTGCTTGCCAAGCCCTTCCTGCTGCTGCCTCAGTTGCTTCAACGCTTCCTTCAACTGTTCGGCGGTCATGTCGTCGAGCGGGTTGGGCTGGCCGTTGGGATCGTTTCGCTGCCCCGGGTCCTGCGGCATGTCCTGACCGAAAAGCTCGTTATCCTCGCCTTGCAGCGGGTCGCCACGTTGCATGCGGTCGCGAAGCGCCTGGTCAAGCTTGAAGGTCTCATCCATCAATTGTTGCTGCTGCTGCATCAACTGGCCAAGCTTGTCCATCTGCTGACGCATGGCGTTGTTCTGCTCGCCCATCTGCTGCATGCGTCCGGCCTGCAGGTTGTTCATCATTCTTTGCAGTTCGGACAGAAGTTGGCGCGCCTGATCGCGCGAGCCGGACCGGGCCAGGTTTTCGATCTGGTCCATCATCTTCTGCAGGTCCTGCTGGCGCAGTACGTTGTTCTGGTCGGGACTGGCCATGCGCGGATTCTTCGCGGCCTGCCGTGCAAGTTCCTGCATGTATTCCTGCATCGCCTGGCGCAATTCCTGCATCAACTTGGCGATTTCCTCGTCGGACGCATTGCGGTCCAGTGCGTCGGAAAGCGCCTGCTGAGCGTCGCGCAGCCGCCGTTCGGCAAGCGACAGGTCTCCGTCCTCGATGCCGAGTGCAATCTCCCAGAGATGATCGGCTGCGTCCCGGAGCATGTCGTCGTTACGTGCGAGCGCCATGCGCGTGCGTGCCGATTGGATCAGCAGGAAATGCGTGAGGTTGGGGATCGTCTCCTCCGCATAGAGCGTCAGCGCGTCGCTGAGGTCGATCGCGCGCGGAAGATCGTTGACGTTGAGCGCGAAGACCTGCCTTTGCTCGGCAATGGCGGCGGCGAGCGGTTCGAAGAACTGGCGTGCCGGAAGGATCATGTCCTGCGGCACACTTCGGCCTTCCTGGCCGGAGGCATCGCGGGCGACCAGGGTGATGCGCACACGCTTTCCGGCGAGCGGATGCTCGCTGAGGTTCCGGCTCGTGGTCCCCTTGGCCTCGCGGGCGTTGCGCCGCGGCAGGTCGAGGCGGTACTCGGGCGGAGGGTAGAGCGACCGGGCGCCGGCAGGCGGCTCGTCCAACGGCTTGATCTCAGCCCAAGCCTGCGAGATGCCGTAGTCGTCATGCGCAAGGAAGCTCATTTCGAGCGACGCATTCGCGGTCGGGCGCGGCACGCCATCGAACGCGATGTCGGGGACGCTGTCCGGCGTGATCTTGAAGTTCCAGCTTTGCCCGCCGACCGAAAGCGTTCCGTCCTTGGTTATCTTGTAGAGATGGTTGCGGACGCCGTTTCGCGGCATCTGCGCGGTTTCCTGCGGCTCTGTCTTCGGCTCCGATTTCGCCTTGTCGGCGGAAGCCGGAATGGTGATCTCTCCCGTTCCACCGGCTTCGGCATAGCTCACACGTGCCTCCGGCCCGGCGCCGGTTATCCTGACAGTCAAATCGCTGAACTGCGGCACGGTGAAGAGGGTCTTTTCCTGAGCGGGGGCCTGCTCCTGAGCGGTTGCCGTGTCCTGCCGGCCGGTCAGGAAAATCGGCGCACGGCCCGTATAGGCCGGCGGCGTCACCCAGGCGTCGATGCGGATGTCCGCCGCGACAACCTGTTGCTGGGGCAGCCGGAAGGCGTCCGTTACCAGCCCCGCGCGGTTCGAATAGGAATAGGCAAATGCGATGCAGGCAAGCAGCACGGGGACCGCCCTGAGTGCCCAGGGGTCATGGCGCGCGATATCGGGGCGCGGAAGGCCGGTGTCCAATCCGCGGACCAATCGGGCCATGCGCGCCTGATGCTCCCGCCACAGAGCTGCCCCGAACGCTCCCTCTGTCGCCGGTGTGTCGTCCTGGACGCGGATGGCCTGATGCGGCAAGTCGTTGCGCTCTTCGAGCATCCGGTCGGCATCGGTGTTTTCCGGCCAGCGGATCCGGGTCAGCGGCAGGAGCGAGAAGAACAGTCCCGCCAAGAAGGCGAGAAGGATCGCGGCGTGCAGCCACAACGGCGCGACGCGGAAGAAGCCAAGCCAGCCGGCGGAGAGGAACAGGAGAACGATTGACGCTGGTATCAGCGCGCGAGGCAGAACCTGCTCCGCCAAAAGGACCAAGCGGGCGAAAAACCTTTTGGTTGCCAGCATCCTGGCAAACAGCTTCGGTTGTGGCGTGTCATCCCGCCGGAATTGCGTCATTCGCCCAAGTTCCCTTTCGGTCGCTCATGGTCGTCCTTCTGCATGTATGCTTAGATCCTAGCCGATCAAGGATAAAACATGCAGCAATTCAAAGTGCTACAGCGTCCTTGCCTGCCTGAATAGACGCACGGCGCGTAGTGATCCTTGGACCGCAGGATAACACCGTTTGTGGCGAAGACGAGGGCGACAACAAATCGTGATCGCCGCACGGCTCTGCGGCGTCTCCGCCAGAAACCGAACCTGAGCGGCTCAGTCGAGCCAGTCCGGCACCGAATCGAGGCCGATCAGGCTGTCATAGTCCTGGCGCGGCCGCACGACGTGGAAGCGGTCGCCCTTGACCAGCACTTCCGGCACGAGCAGGCGGCTGTTGTAGGTACCCGACTGCACCGCGCCGTAAGCACCGGCCGAGCCGATTGCGAACAGATCGCCCGGTTTCGGCATCGCCATCTCGCGATCGAGCGCCAGGTAGTCGCCGGTTTCGCAAACCGGGCCAACCACGTCGGCCTTGATGCGTGGTGCGTTGGCGGCCGAAATCTTCACCGGGCGGATTTCGTGATAGGCCTCGTAGAGGGTCGGGCGGATCAGGTCATTCATCGCGCCATCGACGATGACGAAGGTCTTGTCACCGCCATCCTTCACGTAGACCACTTCGGTCACGAGAATTCCGGCGTTGCCGACGATCAGCCGGCCGGGTTCGGTGACGATCCGGCAATTGAGGCCCTTGAGCTGGTTCTTGACGATGTCGGCATAGGCATCGGGCAATGGCGGCGGATTGTTGTCTTCCCTGTAGGGAATGCCGAGACCTCCGCCGATATCGACGTGGTCGATCACATGGCCATCGGACCTGAGGGTATCTACGAGTTCACGCAGCAGCTTGAAGGCATCGTCGAATGGCTGCAACTCGGTGATCTGGCTGCCGATATGCATGTCGATGCCGGTGACCTGGATGCCGGGCAGGGTGGCGGCATGGGCGTAGACGCTGCGCGCCCGCTCCCAGGAAATGCCGAATTTGTTCTCCTTCTTGCCGGTCGAAATCTTCGCATGCGTGCGGGCATCAACGTCCGGATTGATGCGGAAGGAGACATGTGCCTGCTTGCCGGCTCTTAGTGCCCGCTGGTTCAGGACCTCCAGCTCCGGTTCCGACTCGACATTGAAGCAATAGATCCCCGCCTCGATCGCGAAATCCATCTCGCGTGCGGTCTTGCCGACGCCGGAAAACATGATCCGGTTCGCCGGCACGCCGGCAGCAAGCGCGCGACGGAGTTCGCCTTCGGAAACCACATCGACCCCCGCGCCAAGTCGGGCCAGCGTCTTCAGCACGGCCTGGTTCGAATTGGCCTTCATGGCGTAGCAGACCATCGCGTCAACATCGGCAAAGGCCTGCGCGAAGACCCGGTAGTGGCGTTCCAGCGTTGCGGTGGAATAGCAATAGAAGGGTGTTCCGACGGCTCTTGCGATGTCCGTTACGGGGACGTCTTCGGCGTAGAGAATTCCGTCGCGGTATTCGAAATGGTTCACGGGTTTCGCTCGGTTCAGAGGAGGGGATCAAGCAGGAAGGGCCGGTCCTCTACCGTAGCCTTCTCTTCGACGGTTCCTGCCGGCGCTCTGGTGTTGAGCGTCGTGGCGCCCGGCCTGTCGAGATCGCCCTTGCGCCCACAACCGATGAGAACCAGCCCGGAGATAGCGAGCACAAGCGCAAGCCGGGCTGCCTTCGTCAATGTCATCGTCAATTTCCTTTGCCGGAACAGAAGCCGAGTGAGTTGGAGCAGGCGGGTCTTTCTGTCCCGCTCTGGTGCGATGTCTTATCGATTTTTCAGGGCCTTGTGCACCCTCTTTCTGCGCTGCCTAAAGCGCGTCGCATTCAATGGGAGCCAGGCGACGCGCTTTAGGTCTTTGCTTGCGTGCATGTCGTTGTCCCGAAACCGCTGCACACCTTCGGGCGACATGCATTAGTTGCGGGCCCGCCACCAGGCGATCTGCTTGCGCACTTCGGCGGGCGCGGTGCCGCCGAAGCTGGTGCGGCGTGCGACCGAGGCCTCGACGGTGAGCACGTCGAAGACCTTCCCGGTGATCGCCGGGTTGATCGACTGCAGGTCGGCGAGCGACAGATCGGCGAGATCGCAGCCCTTCTGCTCGGCAAGCGCCACCGCGCGGCCGGTCACATGGTGGGCGTCGCGGAAGGGCAGACCCGCCTCCCTGACCAGCCAGTCGGCAAGGTCGGTCGCGGTCGAATAGCCGGAGCCGGCCGCAGCCTTCATTCGATCGGCGCGCACGGTCATGTCGCGCACCATGCCGGTCATTGCCGCGATTGCCAGTTCGAGGCTCTCGGCGGCGTCGAAGACCTGCTCCTTGTCCTCCTGCATGTCCTTCGAATAGGCGAGCGGCAAGCCCTTCATCACGGTCAGCAGTGCGATCAGCGAGCCGTTGATGCGACCCGTCTTGGCACGCACGAGCTCGGCGGCGTCAGGGTTCTTCTTCTGCGGCATGATCGACGAGCCGGTCGAGAACGCGTCCGACAGGCGGATGAAGCCGAATTGCGGCGTCGACCAGATGACGATCTCTTCGGCGAGGCGCGACAGGTGTGTCGCCGCGATCGAGGCGATCGAAAGGAACTCCAGTGCGAAGTCGCGGTCGGAGACCGTGTCGATCGAGTTGCGGGTCGGCTCGCGGAAGCCGAGCGCCTTTGCCGTCATGTGCCGGTCGATCGGGAAGCCCGTGCCTGCCAGAGCCGCAGCGCCGATCGGGCTTTCGTCCATGTGCTCGATCGCGTGACGGACGCGTGAGCGGTCGCGGCCGAACATTTCGACATAGGCCATGCAATGATGTCCGAAGGTGACCGGCTGCGCCGTCTGCAGATGGGTGAATCCGGGCATCACGGTATCGGCATGCTCTTCGGCGCGATCCAGGAAGGCGGAGATCAGCGCTGTCAGGGCTCTTTCGGTTTTCTGCAGCTCTTCCTTCACCCACAGGCGAAAGTCGAGCGCGACCTGGTCGTTGCGCGAGCGCGCCGTGTGCAGCCGGCCGGCAGCGGGCCCGATCAGGGTTGCCAGCCGCGCTTCGACATTCATGTGAATGTCTTCGAGGCGCCGCGAGAATTCGAATGCACCGCTTTCGATCTCTGACAGGATCGTGTCGAGCCCGTGAACGATCTTGTCTTTGTCCTCGGCTGAAATGATGCCTTGATGCGCCAGCATGGTCGCATGCGCCACTGAGCCGCGGATGTCCTGGGCATAGAGCTTCTTGTCGAACCCGATCGAGGCGTTTATCTCCTCCATGATCGCATCCGGGCCAGAGGCGAAGCGCCCGCCCCACATCTGGTTGGAGGATTTCGTCTCGGAACTGCCGTCAGCCATGAGGATGCCCGCCTTGGAGAATGAAATGCCAGACCAGAAGAAAAGCCCCCTGGCCGTCCGGTTGTTCGCGCTCGCCGCCCTTTTCGGCGTGATCGTCGGCGCGGCTGCGGTATACGTGAAGGAGACCGGGTCTGGCAATGCCACAGGATCCGCTGACCGTGCGGCGACGCAAACGGCCGAAGGCGGGAGCTGTCCACAAACCAAGGAAAAGGTCGCCTCGCTGACCCCGTTCATGAAGGGCCAGGTCGCCGCCATGACCCCGGCGGCCGACCCGCGCCCGATCAGTGGCCTCGATTTTAACGGCCCCGATGGAAAACCGCTGACCCTTGCCGCCTTTGCCAGCAAGACCATCCTCGTCAACCTTTGGGCGACCTGGTGCGTGCCCTGTCGCGAGGAGATGCCGGCGTTGAACGGACTGCAGAAAGCGCTCGGCAGCGATCGCTTCGAGGTCGTCGCGATCAACATCGACACCGGCGACGACGATAAGCCGAGGGCCTTCCTCCATGAGGTCGGGGTTCACGAGCTCGGCTACTACCGGGATGCGTCGATGGGCGTGTTCAATACGCTGAAGAAGGAGGGCCTCGCCTTCGGCCTTCCTGCGACCCTGCTCCTCGACGAGAAGGGCTGCCTGATCGGGTCGATGAACGGCCCCGCCGCCTGGGACAGCGAAGATGCGAAGGGGCTCATCCAGGCAGCGTTGGGCGCGACGGCCGGCAGCTGACCGTCGTCAGCGCGTCGGAACGGGAACGTCACCGCGATAATCGTAGAAGCCGCGGCCGGACTTGCGGCCGAGCCAGCCGGCCTCGACATACTTGACCAGCAGCGGACAGGGGCGGTACTTCGAGTCGGCCAGGCCGTCATGCAGCACCTGCATGATCGAAAGGCAGGTGTCGAGGCCGATGAAGTCGGCCAGCTGCAACGGCCCCATCGGATGGTTGGCGCCGAGCTTCATCGCCGTGTCGATGGCATCCACGGTGCCAACGCCCTCATAGAGGGTGTAGATCGCCTCGTTGATCATCGGCAACAGGATGCGGTTGACGATGAAGGCTGGGAAGTCTTCGGCGACGGTGACGGTCTTGTCGAGATGAGCGACGAACTCCTTCGCCGTCTTGAAGGTCCCTTCATCGGTCGCAATGCCGCGCACCAGTTCCACCAACTTCATCACCGGAACCGGGTTCATGAAGTGGATGCCCATGAAGTGCTCCGGCCGGTCGGTCGCGGACGCGAGCCGCGTGATCGACAGCGACGAAGTGTTGGTTGCGAGAATCGCTTCCGGCTTCATGATCGGACAAACCTGACCGTAAATCTTGCGCTTTACGGTTTCGTCTTCCGTCACCGCCTCGATGACGAGGTCGGCCTGAGAGAGGTCGTTGATGTCAGCGGACCCCTTGATCAGGGAAAGCGCCTTCTTGCGGTCCTCGTCGGTCATCTTGCCGGAGGAAACCTGACGGGCGAGATTGCCGTTGATGGTCGCAAGCCCGGCCTCGATGCGGTCCGCAGCAAGATCGTAGAGCTGCACCTTGTATCCGGCGGCTGCCGAAACGTGGGCAATGCCGCAGCCCATCTGACCAGCGCCAATAATTCCGACCGTCTTGATCATCGAAGCGAACACCCATCTTCAAGAGATTTCGGCAGCTTTGCAGCCGCAGATACAAAAATACCGGGCCGCTTGGGCCGGCCCGGTACGATTGTTAATGCCAAGCCCGCGCTTTTTCCAGCCCTTTTCATGCCGGACGTAAACGCGTTTTACGTGTGGTTACAGCGCCTTTTCGAGTTCCGGCAGGACGTCGAAGAGGTCGGCGACGAGGCCGTAGTCGGCGACCTGGAAGATCGGCGCCTCCTCGTCCTTGTTGATCGCGACGATCACCTTGGAATCCTTCATGCCGGCGAGGTGCTGGATCGCCCCGGAGATGCCGCAGGCGATGTAGAGGTCGGGCGCGACCACCTTGCCGGTCTGGCCGACCTGCCAGTCGTTCGGCGCATAACCGGCATCGACGGCGGCGCGGCTGGCGCCGACGGCGGCGCCGAGCTTGTCGGCGACCGGCAGGATCACTTCCTTGAACTTCTCCGACGAGCCGAGCGCGCGGCCACCGGAGATGATGATCTTCGCCGAGGTCAACTCCGGCCGGTCGGACGACGACAGCGCATCGGCAACGAAGCTCGAAACGCCCGGATTGGCGGCGGCCGCAACCGTCTCGACCGATGCCGCGCCGCCGTCCGGCGCCGACGCGAAGGAGGCGGTCCTGACGGTGATCACCTTCTTCGGCTCGCTCGTCTGCACCGTCTGGATGGCGTTGCCGGCATAGATCGGCCGCTTGAAGGTATCAGACGAAACCACCTCGATGATCTCCGACACCTGTGCGACGTCGAGCAGCGCCGCAACGCGCGGCATGACGTTCTTGCCGACCGAGGTGGCGGCGGCAATGAGCGTGTCGTAGGAGCCGGCGAGCGCGACGATCGTGGCGGCCAGCGGCTCGGCGAGGTTGTTGGCGAGGCTCGCGTCGTCGGCGACGAGCACCTTGGATACGCCGGTGAGCTTGGCAGCCTGTTCGGCAATACCTTTGACGTTCGAACCGGCGACCAGCACATGCACATCGCCGCCGATCTTGGTGGCCGCCGTCAGCGCCTTCGCGGTCTGATCGGAAAGGTGGGTGGTGTCGTGGTCAGCCAGAAGCAGAATGGCCATGGTGGTGTTCTCCCTTTCCTGAACCTTACAATACGCCGGCTTCGCCCTTGAGCTTCTCGACGAGCTCGGCGACCGACTTGACCTTGATGCCGGCCTTGCGGCCGGACGGCTCTTCCGTCTTCAGCACCTTCAGCCGCGGCGCCGTGTCGACGCCGAAATCGGCCGGGCTCTTCTTGTCGAGCGGCTTCTTCTTCGCCTTCATGATGTTCGGCAGCGAGGCATAACGCGGCTCGTTCAGCCTGAGGTCGGTAGTCACCACCGCCGGCAGCTTCAGTTCCACCGTCTGCAGGCCGCCGTCGACCTCGCGGGTGACGTCGACCTTGCCGTCGCCGATCTCGACCTTGGAGGCAAACGTGCCCTGGGCCCAGCCCAAGAGCGCCGACAGCATCTGGCCGGTCTGGTTCGAATCGTCGTCGATCGCCTGCTTGCCGACGATGATCAGCCCCGGCTGTTCCGCTTGCGCCACACCCTTGACGATCTTGGCCACAGTGAGCGGCTCGACCTGGTCCTCGGTCTCGACCAGGATCGCCCGATCGGCGCCCATGGCGAGCGCGGTCCGCAGCGTCTCCTCGGCCTTGGCCGGGCCGACCGAGACGACCACCACTTCGCTCGCCTTGCCGGCTTCCTTCAAGCGCAGCGCCTCTTCGACCGAGATCTCGTCGAACGGGTTCATCGACATCTTGACATTGGCCAGCTCGACGCCCGACCCGTCCGCCTTCACCCGGATCTTGACGTTGTAGTCGACCACACGCTTCACCGTGACTAGGATTTTCATGGATTCATTCCCTCCAAGAGCTTTCGCAGGAAAATGCCCCTTAACAGAGCTGCCTGATTGTCGGTTGGCGACATCGATACGCGTTTTTTCTCCAATTACAATCGCCGCCCGCGATGCTAAATCGATATAACCTCGAGATTCCGAGTGACGTTTACGTACACGTCAGGTAGGCGCCTAGCAAGGGTCGAAGCGGGGAACGTCGAATGACTCGGACTTTCCCGCCTACGAAACGAACAACATATTGAAATTGCGATCCATATTGGCGCGGACATTGCGCGCCAGCATCACCCCTCAGGTCGGGCGCCCCCATGGAGTAGGCGGTTTTTGGGCGCTTGCCGTGCTTGCGTCGACCGCTTCGGGTCGCTCCGCACGATGCTCGACGGCACGCGGAGTGACGATCGTGCGATCGAAAAGCGGAACGCCGCGGCGTCGCAAAACGACCACCAGCAGAAGCCCCGCAACAATGCCGCCGACATGAGCACTCCAGGAGACGCCGCTGCCGGAGTCGACCACCAGCATGAAGAATTGCTGGCCGATCCAGAAAGCCAGCGGGATCGCTGCAGGCAGCGGCAACGGAATGCGGAAGAGCACGAGAACCCACACCCGCACCTTCGGATGCAGCAGGAAATAGGCGGCGACAACGCCCGAGATGGCGCCCGAGGCGCCGATCAGCGGCGCTTCCGAGTGAGGATCGAGCAGTCCGTGCGCAAGCGCGCCCGCGGCGGCGCACAGCAGGTAGAAGACGAGGAAGCGAAAATGCCCGAGCGCGTCCTCGACATTGTCGCCGAAAACCCAGAGAAACAGCATGTTCATCGCCAGATGCGTGAAGTCGCCGTGCAGGAACGAATAGGTGACGAACGTGAATTGGTCGGGAACGATGACGAGCGACGGATCGAGATCGGCGTAGTCGAAGATCACAGCCGGGATGTAGCCGAGCCCGAGGACGGCCGCGTTCGCGAATGCTTCCGTGGCGATCGGGCCGGTAATCAGCCAGACCGCGATGTTCGTGGCGATCAGTGCGATCGTCACATACTGCATGCTGATGTGCTTAAGCGTGTTGCTGTCGTGAAGCGGTATGAACATGCGGCCCCCGAGCGCGATTCCTGACGAACGTTATCTGTTCTTGCCCGGAACCCAAAGCACATCGGAACGTCCCTTGTCATTTGCCCAGCGAGCGGCCACGAAAAGGAAGTCCGAGACCCGATTGATATAGGCGATCGCGTCGCGGCTGACGATCTCGCCGGCAGCAAGGGCCACGATCTGGCGTTCGGCGCGTCGTGCGACGGTGCGGGCAACGTGCAGGGCCGCGGAAGCCGGACTGCCTGCCGGAAGAACGAAGGACCGCAGGGGTTCGAGATCGGCATTGAGGCGGTCGATCTCGCCCTCGAGCCTTGCGACCTGGGCGGCGGCAATCCTCAGCGGTTCATAGTCCAGCTTCTCGCCGGTATCGGGTGTTGCAAGGTCCGCTCCGAGGTCGAAGAGGTCGTTCTGGATGCGCATCAGCATCGCGTCGAGATCGGGCATGCCGCCGGTATGCAGGCGTGCAAGGCCGACCAAAGCGTTCGTCTCGTCGACCGTGCCGTAGGCTTCGACGCGCAGGTCGCATTTCGCGCGGCGTGGGCCGGAAACAAGTCCGGTCGTGCCGTCGTCGCCTGTTCTCGTGTAGATCTTGTTGAGCCTTACCATGGTTTAGTCGCCTGTTCTCAGCCCGGCCGTCCGCCGCCGGTAATCCACAGCGTCAGCATGATCAGCAGTATAGCGATCGCCTGGAGAACGATGCGCGCCTGCATCAGCTTGTTCGAGGTATTGCCGCTGCCGCCTGTGGCCATGTTGAGGAGGCCGCGGATCAGGACGATGACGACGAGGCCCATGACGAGCAGGGTCAGGCCGGTGAAGAAAGTGGACATGATGCATATCCTCCCGTTTCGGTCAGCCGAGGCGGCCGATAATGCGATAAAATAGGGCCGCCGGCAGGAGCTTCTTCAGCAGCGCACCCTGCTTGGCAGGTCTTGTTACTATATAGTGCGGTCGCGGCCTGCGTGACGTCAGTGCGTGTTTCAAAACAGCATAAACGGCGTCCGGCCCGAGCTTGCCCGCTGCCGGTTTGCTTTCGCCGCGCAGGCGTCGCATCTGCCGCTCATACTCCGTGCGGTGGACGGAATTCTTAAGATCGATGAAGCGCTCGATATAGGGGATGGCATTGGCCGTGAACTTCGACGCGATCGGCCCGGGCTCGATCAGGCTGACCTCGACGCCGCTGCCGGCAAGCTCCATTCTCAAGGTCAGCGACAGTCCCTCGATCGCGAATTTCGAGGCATTGTACGCACCGCGCCAGCGGTAGGGGACAATGCCGAGGATCGACGAGCATTGGACGATGCGGCCGTGGCCGCGGGCGCGCATTGCCGGTATCACGCGGCGCGTCAGCTCGTGCCAGCCGACGACATTGGTTTCGAGCTGCAGCCTGAGCGCCTCGGCCGGCAGGTCCTCGACGGCACCCGCCTGGCCATAGGCACCATTGTTGAAGAGGGCGTCGATGCGCCCGCCCGAACGGGCCATCACCGCCTCCGCCAGTGCGACGATCGTTTCCGGCCTGGTGTAGTCCATGATGAAGGTCTCGATGCCTTCGGCCTCCAGGTCCGTCTGATCTTCGGGCCGGCGAACGGTCGCGAAGACGCGCCAGCCGTCCGCCTTCAACGCGCGGGCACAATAGGCGCCGATGCCGGAAGAACAGCCTGTGACAATGATGGTGGGGCGATCGGGCATCCGGTCGATTCCTGTAGAAATCCATCCCCCGTTTCCCATATTCATCGGTGGGATACAATTGAATTGCGTGTGTTACACGGGCGCCCGCCGGCCCCGTGGATACCGCAAGCTCGGAGAAGGCATGCCGGCCGTCGTTCGCATCATCTGGAAGGTCCTGTTCGATGCGCTCTGGCATTTCAGCGAGGACGACGGCTGGGCGATGGCTAGCCACGTTGCGCTGTCCTCGCTGATGGCCGTCTTTCCGTTCCTGATCTTCGGCACGGCACTCGGCAGCTTCCTCGGCGCCGACCAGTTTGCGGAGACGGCCGTCCATCTGATTTTCGATGCCTGGCCGGAATCGATCGCCCAACCAGTGGCCGATGAGGTTGTGCGGGTTCTGACAATTCCGCGCGGCGGCGTGCTCACTGTTTCCGTGCTCGCGGCCGCCTATTTTGCCTCCAACGGCGTAGAGGCGCTCAGGATCGCGCTCAACCGCGCCTATCGGGTCGCGGAGAGCCGCTCGTGGTACGTGACGCGGCTCGCGAGCCTCGGCTTCGTGATCGCCGGCGTGTTGATCCTTGCGGTCATCAGCATTCTGCTCGTTGCGGTGCCGCTTGCGGTGCGCAATGCCGACCAATGGCTGCCTTGGCTCGATTCCGTCTTCGCAACGGTCGACGATTGGGGCCTGACGCTGGCCCTGGTGATGCTCACCGGCGGGCTGCTGGTTTCGCATCTCTGGCTTCCGGACGGTCACCGTAAGATTGCCGATGTCCTTCCCGGGATCGTTCTCACTCTGGTGTTCTGGTCGCTCGGAGCCTATGTCTTTGCCTATTATCTCACGGCTTTCTCCAGCTATGTGACCACCTATGCCGGTCTCGCCTCGGTCGTGATCGTCCTGGTGTTTCTGTACATGATCGGCGCGATCTTCATCATCGGCGCCGAGATCAATGCCGCCATCATGAAATTCCGCGTCAAGCGCCTCGTCATCCGCAGTTTCTCGGGCCAGCGCGAGAGCGACGATCGCCCCGTCTCCGGCGAGAACGGTTCATAGCACCATCTCGCGAATGTCCGCTGGCGTCTTTCCGGCAGCGCGGAAAGCCGCGATTCCGGTGTCCTTGCTGCTCTTCGACAGCTTCCTGCCGTCCGGCCCGAGGATAAGGCGGTGATGGTGGTAGACCGGTTCCGGCAGATCGAGAAGCCGCTGGAGCAGGCGATGGACCGAAGTCGCATGGTAGAGATCCCGCCCGCGCACGACATGGGTGACGCCCTGGAGCGCGTCGTCGACGACGACGGAGAGATGGTAGCTCGATGGCGCGTCGGAACGCGACAGGATCACATCGCCCCAGCTTGCGGGATCTGCCGGGATCTGGCCCGTTTCCCCGGCGGGGCCTGCGCCGGCTTCCTGCCACGTCAAAGGCCTGGGCACGAGATCGATCGCCTTCGCGACGTCGAGACGCCAGGCAAAGGGCCGATCGCCGGCGATAAGTGCGGCTTGCTCGCCGAGCGATAGGTCGCGCTCGCGGCCCGGATAAAGTGGCGTTCCGTCCGGATCGCGCGGCCAGGCCGACCCCTCGGCTTCCGCGGCGGCGACCGCTGCTCTGATCTCTCCGCGGGTCATGATGGATGGATAGACGACACCCATTGCCCGCAGGCGCCGAAGTATCTCGGTATAAAGGTCGAGGTGCTCGGATTGTCGGCGTACCGGGTGCTGCCAACTGAGACCCAGCCAGCCGAGATCGTCGAAAATCGCCTGTTCCAGCTCCGGGCGGCAACGTGTACGGTCGATATCCTCGATCCGCAGCAGAAAGCGTCCATTGGCGGAGGCCGCCATGTCATGATTGAGGATGGCGGACAGAGCATGACCGAGGTGCAGCAGGCCGTTCGGGCTCGGCGCGAAACGAAAAACGGGTTGCTCTGGCGAAATGGTCATCGTTTCCCTTTGGCATGGAAGCGGTATAAAGGTCATCCGCTTTCTACAGCGCCGTGCGTTTTGTCAGACGCGGAAAGGACGCTGTAGCACTTTGAATTGCTGCATGTTTTTGTCGTTAAATCGCTTACGATTTAGGGAAACATGCAGTGGAGGGCGCATGCGGATCATCCGGACACACGAGGATATCGAGGCTGGGCTTGCCGGTCTGATAATGCTCGACGCCCGTCTCGAGCACGTGGTCGCCAAGGCGGGTCCAGTGCCACTCAGGCGAACGGATCCGGGCTATCGCGGTATCGCGAACATCATCGTGTCGCAAATGGTCTCGAAGGCGAGCGCTGCCGCGATCTGGCGGCGCATGGAGGCCGCTCTCGGCGAGATCAGTCCGGGCGCAGTCCTTTCTCTCGGCGACGAAGATTGCCGGCAATTCGGCCTCTCCCGCGCCAAGGCCGACACGTTGCGGCGCGTCGCGGCCGCTGCGGTTGCCGGGGAGATCGACCTTGACGCCATCTGCAACGCCGAGGCCGCCGTGGCGATCCACGAATTGACGGCAATCAAGGGGGTCGGTCGCTGGACGGCGGAGGTCTACCTGCTTTTCTGCGCCGGCCATCCGGACGTCTTTCCGTCCGGCGACGTTGCGCTGCAGAACGCCATCGGCCATGCGCTGGAGTTCGACCTGCGCCCGACGGCGAGCGAGATTGATTCGCTTGCGACCTCCTGGTCACCGTGGCGCAGCGTCGCCGCGCGGCTGTTCTGGGCCTATTATGCACAGGAAATGCGGCGTGATGCGCTGCCGGTGACGCCTTGAAGAAAAAAGCGAATCCTTCGCGCCGTTTTTCTTTGTGGCTTCACAATCCTGTCGCAACACGACTAATATAGAAGGTGCAGATGCCGAATCGATCAGGAGAATACGCTTGACGATTGCAGTCTCACCGCAAGCCCTGCCGGCGCTCGTTTTGAACGCCGACTACCGGCCGCTGAGTTATTACCCCTTGTCGCTCTGGTCCTGGCAGGACGCGATCAAGGCCGTCTTCCTTGACCGCGTCACGATCCTCGCCGAATACGAACATTCCGTCTCTTCGCCCAGCTTTTCGATGCGGCTGCCGAGCGTCGTTTGTCTCAAGAGTTACGTGCAGCCGTCGCGCCATCCGGCGTTCACCCGGTTCAACGTCTTCCTCCGTGACAAGTTCGAGTGCCAGTATTGCGGATCGCCTGACGATTTGACCTTCGACCATGTGGTGCCGCGCGCCCACGGCGGCCTGACGACCTGGGAAAATGTCGTGGCCGCCTGTTCGCCCTGCAACCTGCGCAAGGGCAGCAAGCTGCCGCGGCAGGCCAACATGTTCCCGCATCAGAGGCCGTACCAGCCGACAGTGCAGGACCTGCACAACAACGGCCGGCTCTTCCCGCCGAACCATCTGCACGAAAGCTGGATGGACTATCTCTACTGGGATGTCGAACTGCAGCCGTGATGGTCAAGCCTTGGCGGCGCCGCGCAATGCGATCGCAGCCAGCATAAGGCTTGCGATCACGTTCCAGCCTGCAAAGGAGAGTCCGAGCACGCGGAGTGCCGCATCCGTGCAGGAGGGGGCATGCTTCGCATCGAGATCGCCGAGCAGGTCCCCGACATCGGACGAGACGCCTTGGGCGGCTGTCGCGCAGGTCGACGGTCCCTCCCAGAAATGCCATTCGACGCCCGAGTGATAGACGCCCATGCCCGCGCCGACGAGCATCACGATGCCGACGAGCAGAAGCAGCGTTCGCGTGATCCAGACCGGCAACTTGAGAGCGCTCGACATGATGGCCAGAAGGCCGAGCGGAATGCCGTAGTAATAGGGATTGCGCTGCAGCAGGCAGAGCGCACAGGGGATGTAGCCGCCGATATGCTCGAAGCCGAGCGCGCCGCCGACAGTTGCCGCCATGCCGAGCGTGACGAGAACGGCGCCAACCAGATGCTGGCGTTGGGCGACGGAAGCTGCGGTCATGGATACCTCGCGGTCGAGCGACAGGGTGGACGGCTTGGCGGCCGGCCGGCAATTACCGACGCCTTCTTAGGAAGGATCAGCGGCGCTGTAAATTGCCCGCACGACACACCGGTTGCACGCTTTTGTGATCGCCGGATGGCGAAATGCATTTTCGCGGTTGACCGGCGCGAAATCGATCGTGTAAATCGCAAACCGCTGACATCACAGCCTGAGCCCCATTGGCGGAATTGGTAGACGCGCTCGACTCAAAATCGAGTTCCGAAAGGAGTGCTGGTTCGACCCCGGCATGGGGCACCACCACACCCCCCCAGACGATCGGAGAGGTTCCGTAGCCGCACCTCCATTGAACAGGCGGGTGCGAAAATGCTAGCTGCATGGCGGAAAACTCTGTTGCGGTCGCCTATGCTCCCGAAGATCGAAAACTACGATGAACTCTACCGCGATTTCCGTTGGTGGATTCCGGAGAAGTTCAACATCGGCGTCGCCGTCAGCGATGCCTGGGCCGAGCGGGAGCCGGAGCGTGTCTGCCTTCAGCATTTCAGGCCTGACGGTGGGCATCTGTCTCTGACCTATGGTGCGTTTGCGGCGCGCTCGTCCGCTTTTGCGGCGGGATTGGCAGACTATGGCGTCAAGCGCGGTGATCGTGTCGCCATCTTCCTGCCACAGGGGTTCGAGGCCGCGATCGCGCATGCTGCGACCTACAAGCTCGGCGCGATCGCCTTGCCGCTCGCTTTGCTGTTCGGTGTCGACGCACTCGAATACCGGCTACTGGATGCGGGAGCGACTGCGATCGTCACCAACCGGTTTGGCTACCAGCGGCTTGCGGCGATCCGGGACAAACTCCCGGAACTCGGTCTCATCGTGTTGGCGGATGAAGAGGATGAATCAGGCACGGTTCGTTTCGACCGGCTCGCAAACAGCGGGAAGCGTTTTGCGGCCGCCGATACGACGCCGGACGATCCGGCGCTGATGATCTACACCTCCGGCACAACGGGCCCGCCGAAGGGGGCACTGCACGGCCATCGCGTCCTGCTCGGTCACCTGCCGGGCTTCCAGTTCCATCATCACTTCCTGCCGCAGCCGGGCGACCGGATGTGGACTCCGGCCGACTGGGCCTGGGCTGGCGGGCTTCTGAACGCGCTGCTGCCGTCGCTGCTGCTCGGCGTACCGGTTGTTTCCTCACCGGCGCAGAAATTCGATCCGCATATGGCCTTCCGGATCCTGGAAGAGATGGAGGTGCGCAACGCTTTCATTCCGCCGACGGCGCTTCGGCTCCTGAAGGGCGTCGACCGGCCGCGTGACCATTATGCTCTCAAGCTGCGGACGATCGGCTCCGCAGGCGAGGCGCTCGGGCGGGAGACCTTCGAATGGGCAAAGGCAGCGCTCGGGATCGAAGTCAGCGAGTTCTACGGCCAGACGGAGTGCAATATCGTCGTCTCCTCGGCCGCGGATCTCGGTGTCTTGAAGCCGGGCTCCATGGGTAAGGCGGCACCCGGTCACAGGGTGGCGATCATTGACGGCGAAGGGACGATCCTGCCGCCGGGCACGGTCGGGCAGGTGGCTGTGCAGCGCCCGGATCCGGTGATGTTCCTCGGCTATTGGCGCAACGAGCGGGCGACGGAAACGAAGTTCATCGGTGACTGGATGACGACCGGGGACCAGGGCGTGATGGACGCGGACGGTTACTTCACCTTCTTCGGCCGTGATGACGACGTCATCACCTCGTCCGGTTACCGCATCGGTCCGGGCGAGATCGAGGATTGTCTGGCGGGCCATCCCGACGTTCAACTGGCGGCGGTCGTCGGCAAGCCCGATCCGGTCCGCACGGAGATCGTCAAGGCCTATGTGGTGCTGAAGCCGGGCGTCTCCGCCGATGAGGAGGCCGCGGCGGGGATTCGCGATTGGGTGAAAACCAGGCTCTCCATGCACGAATACCCGCGCGAGATCGAGTTCGTCGACAGCCTGCCGCTGACGACCTCGGGAAAGGTGATCCGCCGTCTCTTGCGCGACCGGGCGGCTGCCGAAGCGCTTCGCAGGTAGCGGCGGCATTACAGCGCCGTGCGTCCTTCAGGACGCACAAAGGACGCTCTAGCGGCCGGCAAGCGCCCGTATCTTCTCGCGCAGCAGCCGCGCCATGTTTCGGGTATTGCGATAGAGGTGGAGCTGGGCTGCAACCTGGCGGACGTCGCGGTCACGGATTGACTGCAAGCCGATGACGAGCGTTCCCATCTCCTCGCGCTCCTGCCAGAAGCGGCCTATCATCGGATGGTCGGGCACCGCGCAGGAATCGGAGCGGGCGATGTTGGCGTCGTCGAGGTGCCATTCCGTCAGTTCGGCGAGCAGCAGCTTGCCCGGGGAATATAACGCATATCGCTCGTCATAGGCGGTCTTCCACGTATAGGCCTCGCCGGCCATGAGCAGAACGACCATGGCGGCGATCGCCTTGCCGTCGAGATCGAGTGTGTGGATGCGGACGCTGTCCGTTTCGGCGAGATTGGTGATCGCCTCGCGGGCAAAGGCGGCACGGAAGCGATCCGTGACCATGGCACTGCGTTCTCGTCCCTTCCAGCCGGAAGCCTCCAGCGCCAGGAACTCCTCCATGCGCACCCGGATCTCCTCCGGCTGGCGCGCGACGTTGTAGATCAGGCGTCCGTGCTTTTCGAGGTTCTTCCACTGGCGCCGCAATTCCTTGAAATGCGCGCGCTTGATTGCCTTGCGCAAATAGGTCGGGCCGTCGAGCAGGCTTTCGAGCATCGGCCGTTCAAAGGTGTCGGTCACGGTGAGCGGCAGGTTTTCGCTGATCGCCACGGCGCGTGCGAGCTGTGCGAACCGGCCCTTGAGCCTCACATCCGGGAGCACGAGCACCGGCGGCAGGCCGGACGAGGGCGTGGCCAGCGCTTCGTAAAGATTACTGATCGTTTCGGCCGCATCTTCTGCATCGAGCAGCGGCACGCCCAGCGGGCCAAACGGGTTGGACCAGGCACGAATGATGGACGCGCCGATCGCGAAACCCGGCTTCTCGATCGAAAACGGCATGAGGAAGCGCATTCGGCTGCGGCGCTCACTGTTGTCCCGGATCACGGCGAGCCGGATGATCCGGTCCTCGAGTCGCGGCATCGCCGGCGCCAGGAAGCGGCCCGTGAAGAATATGTTCGGTTCTATCGCGCGGTTGGAGAGAAAATCGAGCTCTCGCTGCAGTTCGTAGCCGGCCCTTGCGGAATAGATCGAAAGGTAGCGGCCAGGCCGCCCCACGCTGACGGTCTGTTCTGGTCGCGACGCATCGAAGCCGGGCTGGGCCAATCCACCGAGCAGGCGGCTCGCCCTGCCGTTCGTGTCTCCGGGAAAGGGTGTATTGCCGATCATGGACGGATCGCCTCGTTCTTGTCGTTGCCGCTTCCTGCGCCCGCGAAAGCGAGGAGAGGGATGGCGAAAGTGCGTCTTGCAGCAAGGTGCAGAAGTGCCGCCTCGAAGAACATCGCGCCGGCGGTAGCGAACGCTGCGCCGATCAGGCCGAAGGCCGGGATGAGGACAATGTTCAGCGCGATGTTGACGGCGAGCGCGGTCGCGTAAAGGATCGCACAGAGCTTCTGCCGGCCGGTCATGGTCAGCAGAGTTTCGACGGGGCCGACGAAGGCCTTGGCCAGAATCCCGGCAAACAGGATCGCCATCAACGGCGCGCCCGCGGTAAAGGCCGGGCCGAACAGCGACAGCAGGAAACGACCGGCGACAAGCACCGTGCTGCCCATCGCGAGCGAGGGCCAGAAGGACCAGTGTGCGCTTTCGGTTGCGATTTCGGCGAGTTGGCGGCTTTCGCCGGAAGCCATCGCCTCGGAAAAGCGCGGGCCCGCCGCCGCCTTCACGGCGAACATGACGAAATGGACGAGAGCCATGGTCTTAGCAGCGGCGAAGTAGATCGCCACGTCGTCTGGCGGCAGGTAGAGCCCGACGATCACGACGTCGGAATTGGTCAGCAGGAAACTGAAACCTTCGACGAGAAATATCGGCACGGAAAGGCGCAGCCATGGTCCGAGGTCGATCTTCATCGGCCCGCGAACGTAACGTCTGCGTAACCGCCGCGTCATTGCGAGAAATTGCCCGAGCGTCGTGACGTAGGTGGCCGCTAACGCGGCGACCATTGCGGTCTTCGCCGAATTGGGCAAGCCGGCGGCGGTGGCCAGCACCATGAAGGCTAGGATGAGCAGCGGCCGGACTATGAAGGTGGGGCTCATCGCCGCGAGCGGCCAGCTGTGCGCGCGGGCCGTGCCGTCCATCACGTCGCCGAGCGCAATCATCGGCAGGGCGACAAGGCCGAGATAAAGGGCGACGAGATGATAGTGCTCGATCATGTCCGCAAAGAACCAGAGACCGATGGCGCCGACCATGGCGAGTGCCGTCGCCGACAGCAGTGCAAAGATACGCGCCACCGTCGTCAGCCCACGGATTTCGGCCATGGCGCCTGCCGTTTGATATTCCGGTACGAAGCGGATCACGGCCGCGTGCAGGCCGAGACAGGACAGGTTGCCGAACAGGATGGCGAGGACCCAGACGAAGACGAAGACGCCGTATTCGAACTCGCCCATCAGACGAGCGAGAACGATCTGCGAGACGAGGGCAATGGCTGCACTGAAGATGCGGATCGCGAAAGCGATCAGGGCTGTGCGTTGCGCACGGCTTTTGGGGTCGACGCCGGACGCGACCGATGCAAACCGGCCCAGCAGCGGAGACAGGCGGTGCCTCAGCGCCGACGGCAGCATTCGTCCGGCCGATTGACATACCGCCATGAACACGAGGACACCCTGACATTACGCAATACAGGGCTTCACTTCTGCCAGATCAGCGTTAACAAACGGTTCAGCGGGACGTTTCGGTAAGGAGGTGGTGCATGCCGTTGAGCGAGGGTGAGCGGCAGCTCATGCTGCGGGCCTTTTCGATAGGCCCGCGCATGATCGATTATCTGGAAGAGATCGGCATCGAGCGCCTGGCGGATTTGAAGGGTGCGGATGCCGCCGAACTCGCGCTCAGAATCAATGTGGCGCTCGGCCGGCGGCACATCAACCGGATGGGAATACGGGCGCTTGAGAACCTGATCGCCCTCGCGAACGAACGCGAAGGCTGATGCGGCAGACGCCAAAACGACGCTGTAGCACTTCGAATGGCTGCATGTGTGTCCTTAAATCGGCTCCGACTTAAGGACACGTGCAGTAGACCGGCATCCGGTCACGCCTCGTAGATTCCGTGGCAATGCTTGTATTTCTTGCCCGAGCCGCAAGGGCAGGGCTCATTGCGCGATACTTTACCCCAAGTCGAGGGGTCCGCCGGATTGCGGTTGGCCTGCGCAACGGCCAGCAGCGGCGCACCAGACTGGGCGAAGTCGTCCTCGCCGGTCAGCGGATCGATGTGATGGCCTTCCATTGGCGGCAGCGGCTGGGGTGCTTCCTGCGCCTCGCGAACCAGTTCGACGCGCATCAACTGTGCGGTTACGGCCTGGCGGAGATTGCCGAGCAGGCCCTGGAACAGTTCGAACGCCTCGGACTTGTATTCCTGCAGCGGATCGCGTTGGGCGTAGCCGCGGAAGCCGATGACCGAACGAAGATGGTCGAGGTTGACGATGTGTTCGCGCCAGAGATGGTCGAGCGTCTGCAGCACGACGGAGCGCTCGACATATTGCATGATGTCGGGGCCGAAGCGTTCCGCCCGGTCGGCCGCAGCCTTGTCGGCGGCAACGGTGACGCGTTCGATAATATCGTCCTCGGCGATGCCTTCTTCGGCCGCCCACTCGGTGACCGGCAGGTCGAGGTTGAGATACTGCTGGACGTCTCCCTTCAGGCCCTCGACATCCCACTGTTCGGCATAGGCGCGCTCGGGAATCCGCTTGCTGACGACATCCTCGATCACTTCGTTGCGCATGTCGGTGACTGTCTCGGTGACACTCTCCGCATCCATCAGCTCGATGCGCTGTTCGAAGATGACCTTGCGCTGATCATTGAGCACGTCGTCATATTTCAACAGATTCTTGCGGATGTCGAAGTTGCGCGCCTCGACCTTTTTCTGTGCCCGCTCGAGCGCCTTGTTGATCCACGGATGGACGATTGCTTCGCCTTCCTTCAGGCCCAGCTTCTGCAACATGCCGTCCATGCGGTCGGACCCGAAGATGCGCATCAGGTCGTCCTGCAGCGACAGGTAGAACTTCGAACGCCCGGGATCGCCCTGACGGCCCGAGCGGCCGCGCAGCTGGTTGTCGATGCGGCGGCTCTCATGGCGTTCTGTGGCGAGAACATAGAGCCCGCCGGCCGCGAGTGCCGTCTCCTTGAGCTTCTGCACTTCTTCGCGGATCGCCTTTTCGCGTGCCTCGCGCTCCGGACCCGGCTCCATCTCGGCCAGTTCCTGCTGGATGCGCATGTCGGGGTTGCCGCCGAGCTGGATGTCGGTGCCGCGGCCGGCCATGTTGGTGGCGATCGTCACGGCGCCAGGGACGCCGGCCTGGGCGACGATATAGGCTTCCTGTTCGTGGTAACGGGCGTTCAAGACCTGGAACCTGGAGAAGCCGCTCTTCTTCAGCATCTCGGCGAGAAGCTCGGACTTCTCGATGGAGGTGGTGCCGACCAGCATCGGTTGGCCACGCTCGTGGGCAGATTTGATCTCGTCTATGATCGCCTTGTATTTCTCGCCCGCCGTCCGATAGACCTCGTCGTCCTCATCGGCGCGCTTGATCGGCAGGTTGGTCGGAACTTCGATTACTTCGAGGCCGTAGATGTTGCCGAATTCCTCTGCTTCCGTCGCTGCCGTACCGGTCATGCCGGCAAGCTTCTCGTACATGCGGAAGTAGTTCTGGAAGGTGATCGAGGCGAGCGTCTGGTTCTCGGGCTGGATCTGCACCTTTTCCTTGGCCTCCAGGGCCTGGTGCTGGCCTTCGGAATAGCGGCGCCCCGGCATCATGCGGCCGGTAAACTCGTCGATGATGACGATCTCGCCGTTGCGCACGATGTAGTCCTTGTCGCGCGTGAAGAGCTTGTGGGCCTTCAGCGCATTGTTGACGTGGTGGACGATCGCGACGTTCTCGATGTCGTAAAGCGACTCGCCCTTCAAGAGCCCCGCCTGCCGCAGCATGTTTTCGAGCTTCTCGGTGCCTTCCTCCGAGAAGTTGGCAGAGCGCTGCTTCTCATCGATTTCGTAGTCTTCCGGCGCAAGCAGCGGAATGAAATCGTTGATCGTATTGTAGAGGTCGGAGCGGTCGTCGAGCGGACCGGAAATGATCAGCGGCGTGCGCGCCTCGTCGACCAGGATGGAGTCGACTTCGTCGACGATCGCGAAGAAGTGACCGCGCTGCACCATCTGCGAGCGCTCATACTTCATGTTGTCGCGCAGATAGTCGAAGCCGAGTTCGTTGTTGGTCGCGTAAGTGACGTCGCAGGCATAGGCATCGCGGCGCTGCTCGTCGGTGAGGCCGTGAATGATGACGCCGGTCGTCAGGCCGAGGAAGCCGTAGACGCGGCCCATCATGCCGGCGTCACGTTGGGCAAGGTAGTCGTTGACGGTGACCACATGCACGCCCTTGCCGGCAAGCGCATTGAGATAAACGGGCAGTGTCGCGACAAGCGTCTTGCCTTCGCCGGTTTTCATCTCGGAAATGGCGCGCTCGTGCAGGATCATGCCGCCGATGAGCTGGACGTCGAAGGGACGCAGGCCGAGGACGCGGCGCGCGGCTTCGCGCGCGACGGCGAAGGCCGGCACGAGGAGGTCGTCGAGCGTCTTGCCTTCGGCCAATTGCTGGCGAAATTCCGTGGTCTTTGCCGCCAGCGCTTCGTCGCTGAGCGCCTTCATTTCGGTTTCGAGAGCGTTGATGGCGTCCACCCGGCCATTGTAACTACGGACGCGGCGCTCATTGGCGGAACCAAACAACTTGCGGGCAAGGCCGCCGAGACTGACCATATGAATGGCCCTTTCTTTATTTGTCGCCTAGGGTTTCAGGTTGGGCTTGAAAAACCACATAATGCCATGAAACGCCCGGAAACTGTTCTGGACGCGAGGTTGCGTGACAGATAAGAGGGGGGTCGGATTATGTCAACGCACTTGCACTGCCGGATGGCTGCAGAACGGCCACATTCTGGTGTTGTGCAGCCGCAACGGCCAGAGGCAATCGCGCCGGCGGCCAATGGTGAGAGGTTAGTGAAATGTCCAGATACAAGACTTTGGTGGCTGCGGTTTTCGTCGCGGCGATCGCTGTCAACGGAGCGCGCGCCGAAGAAACCGATCCGGTAATCGCCAAGGTAGGCGAGCAGGAGGTCCGCCAATCCGAGCTCAATCTCGCTCTCGGTGGTCTTGATCCCCAGCTTCAGCAGATGCCGGAAGAGCAGAAACGCGCTGCCGCGCTTTCGGCTGTCATCGACGTCAAGCTTCTGGCAAAGAACGCTGAGAAGGAAGGCCTCCAGGACGACGCCGTCTTCAAGCAGCGTATCGCCTACCTTACCGAGCGCGAGCTGCACAACGCGTTCTTCAAGAAGCATGTCGTGGATGCGGTGACGAAGGAAGACGTCAAGGCACGCTACGACAAGGAAATTGCCGCGATCCCGGCACAGGAAGAGATCAAGGCACGCCATATCCTGGTGAAGACCGAGGATGAGGCCAAGGCCGTGATCCAGGAGCTCGACGCCGGCAAGAGCTTCGTCGAGCTCGCCAAGGCCAAGTCGTCCGATCCGAACAAGGACGACGGCGGCGATCTGGGCTACTTCGCCAAGGGCCGGATGGTGCCGGAATTCGAGGCGGCCGCTTTCGCCCTCGAAAAGGGCACCTACACCAAGACCCCGGTGAAGACCCAGTTCGGCTTCCACGTCATCCTCGTCGAGGACAAGCGGCCGCAGGCGCCGCCGACGCTGGAACAGGTCGAGCCGCAGGTTCGTCAGCTCGTCATGCGTGACAAATATCTTGAGCTTCTGGCTTCCGCGAAAAAGGAAACCGGCGTCGAAATTTTGGATCCGGCGCTCAAGAAGGCCTATGACGAGGCCAACAAGCCGCAGGAAACGAAGTAGGCTTTTGCCGGATGCCGCCAGGCCGAAGGTCGAGCGACATCCGGCTTCACGCATTGTCGATGCCCGACGGCGCGATGCCGTTCGGGCATTTGTCGCAACAGTATCCAGGCTTCTCCAAAGCAGGTTCATCCCATGTCCGGCTCAGTTTCTCCGCTCGCTCCGAAAACCTTCGCCGAAATGCCGCCGCTTCGAGGTGTGCGGATGGCTACGGCCGCGGCAGGGATCAAGTACAAGAACCGCACAGACGTGCTGATGATGATCTTCGACGAGCCCGCTGCGGTCGCTGGCGTCTTCACACGATCGAAATGCCCGTCGGCGCCGGTCGATTTCTGCCGCAGGAATCTGTCGGGAGGCGTTGCACGCGCCGTCGTCGTCAATTCGGGCAATGCCAATGCGTTCACGGGCAAGAAGGGGCGGGAGGCTACCGAACTTACCGCGCAGTCCGCGGCCAAGGCCGTCGGATGCAGCGAGAGCGAGATCTTCCTCGCGTCGACCGGCGTGATCGGCGAACCGCTCGATGCGACCAAATTCGCCGGCGTCCTTGATGGTCTTGCCGTTTCCGCCGAGGAAGATTTCTGGTTCGAGGCCGCCAAGGCGATCATGACCACGGATACCTATACGAAGGTCGCGACCCGCAGTGCCGAGATCGGCGGCGTTACGGTGACGATCAACGGCATCGCCAAGGGCGCCGGCATGATCGCGCCCGATATGGCCACGATGCTTTCCTTCGTGGTGACGGACGCGGACATCGCGCCGCCGGCACTTCAGGCCCTGCTTTCCGCCGGCGTCGGCCCGACCTTCAACTCCGTCACGGTCGACAGCGACACCTCCACCTCCGACACGCTGATGCTGTTTGCAACCAGCGCGGCGGCGAAGGACGGCCAGGCGAAGGTCGTGGACGCCGGCGATCCGCGTCTCGACGCCTTCCGTGCCGCCCTCAACGATCTGCTGCACGATCTGGCTCTGCAGGTGGTGCGCGACGGCGAGGGCGCCCGCAAGATGGTCGCGGTGACCGTCGAAGGTGCCGAAAACGATGCCGCGGCCAAGCGCATTGCGCTGTCGATCGCCAATTCGCCGCTCGTCAAGACGGCAGTTGCCGGCGAGGATGCGAACTGGGGTCGGGTGGTCATGGCCGTAGGAAAGTCCGGAGAGATGGCCGAACGAGACCGGCTCGCGATCTGGTTCGGCGATGTGCGCGTTGCCGTCGAGGGCGAGCGGGATCCGGACTATTCGGAGGCGGCGGCAAGTGCCGTCATGAAAGGCGAAGACATTCCGATCCGCGTCGACATAGGCCTCGGTTCGGGCCGTGCGACCGTCTATACCTGTGATCTGACCAAGGAATATGTCGAGATCAACGGCGACTACAGAAGCTGACGCTTTACTGCATGTTTCCTTAAACCGTAACCGATTTAAGGACAAAACATGCAGCAATTCAAAGTGCTACAGCGTCCTTCGCGCGTCTAAAAAGACGCACAGCGCTGTAGTTCCTTCGATCCGAGGTTGCGAACGAATGACATCGAATGACGGGCAGCCGCCGATGACGGACGCGGCGGTTGGGGAAACGACCATGGTTGATCTTCCGAGTGTGCGCCGCCTGGAAGCTGTCGGCTTCCGCGCCTGGCCGGCCGCGAGCGTTCACTATGACGGCAGCTGGCTGATCCGCCTTACGGCGGGACATGCGTCCAAACGCCTGAACTCGGTCAACCCACTTGATCCGTCGGATTACCGCGACATTCCCCTCCGGCTCGAAAAAGCAGGCAAGCGCTTCGCCGATTACGGCCGTCCACTCACCGTTCGCCAGACGCCGCTGACGCCGCCGCAACTGATCGCCTATATGGACAATGAGGGCTGGGACGCATTCGGACACAGCCTGGTGCTGACGGCGGACCTGGCCGAGCGCGAATTCGGCGACGGCATAGACCACCTCCCCATCAAGGATATCGGTCGTTTCGTCGATGCGCGCATCCTGATCGGCAGGGAGGAGCCGCGGACCAAGCCGGCGCTCACCGAAATCATCAATGCCATCAGGCCGGAGTGCGGTCTCTTCCTGTTCGAAGACCTCGAGATCGGCCCGACCGCCGTGTCGCTGGTCGTCCAGGACAACGATCTGGCCGGTATCATGCAGTTCGCGGTCGCCGAAGGTGTGCGCCGAAAGGGCGTCGGTTCGGCGTTGCTTGATGCATCACTGCGCTGGGCGCGCCTTAAGGGTGCGAAGAAGGCCTGGCTGCAGGTGGAGGCCGAAAACGAAGCGGCGGTCGAACTTTACCGCAAGGCCGGCTTCGCCGAGGTCTATCGTTACCTTTATCGCACGCCGGGGGCCTGACGCATGGATGTGCAGGGAAAGAAGATCGTTCTGGTTGCGGCCTGCGCTCTGGTCGATTCCGATGGCCGCATTCTCCTGGCGCAGCGTCCGGAGGGGAAGTCGCTTGCCGGGCTTTGGGAGTTTCCGGGCGGCAAGGTGGAGCCTGGTGAAACGCCCGAGGCGACGCTGATCCGCGAGCTGGAGGAGGAACTCGGCATCCGTACCAAGGTCGCATGCCTTGCGCCGCTCACCTTCGCGAGCCACAGCTATGACGATTTCCACCTGCTGATGCCGCTCTATGTATGCCGGCGATACGAGGGCTTTGCCGAGGGACGCGAGGGCCAGACGATCAAGTGGGTGCGGCCGAAAGCGCTGCGCGACTATCCGATGCCTCCGGCGGACGAGCCGCTGATCCCGTTTCTGATGGACTTACTCTGATCCGAAACGGCCGCATGCCATTGCGCTTGGCCGCATTGTTTTCCCCGTGAAGACGCGAATCTACCGGAAATCTCGAACTTTATTAATCAAAAGTTTATCACCCTCGCGCCATGATAGGGCCATCAGTTTCGGTGCCTTCCGTTTTGGAATGGCACCGGTTTCGAGCAGGTGTGGTCAGGTCGAGGCTTGGGAAGGGTGCTTCGCCCGCCGCTCTTTACGTGTTTGCGAGGCTGGGATGGTGGACGAAGATTTCTGGAGGACAGTTCAGGACAAGGATCTGGCGGCGAGCCAGGCCCGCCGGACAGGCGTGCTCAATCTGTCGCTGCTGTTCGGAACGGCGGTGATTGCGCTGACGATGATCCTCACGCCGATGCTGTCGTCAAAGGCGGACAAGCGCGTGCTGGCCAATACGCCGATGGAATACGACAATATTTCGACCGGCTCGATTCCTTCGAACGGCACGAGCAAGCGCTACACCGTACGCCGCAGCGTGCTGCAGGAAATGCCGGGCGCCGTCTGCATCATCGATGCGGATGGCAGCAAGAGCGGATGCTGAGTTGAACGAAATGCCAGGCCTGCTGCGGCAACCTTTGTGCGTGTGAAAAGACGCACGCCGCGGCAGGGCCGGCGTTTTCCGTTCCGGGTGGTCGAAACGGGGGAAGGGCGCATGGCCAGGTTCGCAGGCTTCATTCGCAGCAGAGACGGCGCCACAGTCGTGGAATACGGCCTCGTCGCCGCGCTTATTTCCGTCGGTCTCATCGTCGGTCTGGAGAGTTTCTCCGACGCGCTGCTCGGTCTCTTCGATCTTGTGGCGGACACGGCGGAGTCGGCCTGGGGGTGAGGATGCACCGAAGGCGCCGGAACGCCGGCGTCCACTGCCTGTATCCTTACAGCGCCGTGCGTCCTTCGGGACGCACAAAGGACGCTGTAAGTCTTTGATTCTACGCATCGTGCTTTCCGAAAATCGATTCCGATTTTCGGGCGGATGCGCTAGCCGATTTAACGAATACAAACATGCAGCAATTTAAAGTGCTACATCGACCTTTGCGCGTCTGAAGACGCACGGCGCTGTCGTGTCGCCTATTTTTCTTTCAACGGATGTTCGTTGACGCCGAGCGCTTCGGACAGCCTTTGCTTCGCGGAGCCGGGTTTCAACGGTTTTTGTTGGCTCTCGTGCGGCGCCCAACCGGAAACATAGATGATCGAGAACGTCGCGCGGATGCGGCCATCGGGATCGGAGAAGCGTTCCGCATAGATCTCGGCCGCCCTCAGGAAGAACCGCCGGGAAACCGGCACGCGACTGCGGGCTGCCAGCGGGTTGGCCATGCCCATGGCTCTGAGGTCCCTCAGCAAGCCGAAAAGTGAATCGTAGCGGACCGTGTAGGTTTCGGCATCCGCGACCGGCAGGGCAAAACCCGCCCGCTGCAGGAGGGCACCCATTTCACGAACGTCGGCAAAGGGAATGACCCTTGGGCTCGCCCCACCCGTCAGTTCGGCCTCGGCCGTAAGAAGCGAATCGCGAAGCTCCTGCAATGTGCCGTTGCCCGGGATCGCGGCAAGGAAGAGGCCATCCGGCTTCAATACACGACGGGCCTGGATGAAGACGCCTGGCGTATCGTTGGTCAGATGCAGCGAAAGCGGCGACACGAGGAGATTGAGCGACTCCGGTGCGGCGGGAATCCGCTCCAGTGGGGCGACCGTAACGGGTCGGTCGCCGGAACCGAAGCCGTCCTCCGTTTCCACCCGCTCGATGGTTCCGACCTTGCCCGTCGCGGCAAGGCAGCGCGCCGTGGGACCGGTGTAGCCATGCAACTCCATTGCCCGGTCGAAATGCCTTTCAACGACACTGACGCGCTCGGCGAGCTCCCGCGCCACGATATCGAGCAGGAAGGTTGCCTTCTGGTCGCCGTTGATGAGGGCCCTGTGGCGGCGCGCCTCGACGAGGCTCTGGTCAAAGATGATTTCCACGGTACTCTCTCCGAAATCACGGATGCAAAGAAACCCTGACGTGGACAAAGTCAACCATATGGAGCCGGAAGGATGGCGAAATCTGGCCTCGCGTTGGGCGGCGCTGTTGCGCCGCTTCGGGCGCGAAGCGGTCGGCATCGTCTATCCGCCAGTCTGCTGCGGCTGCGGACGGCTGACCGGCGATCATCATGCCGTATGCCCGGCCTGCTGGTCCGGTCTGCGGCTGATCGAGCGCCCCTATTGCGAGATCCTCGGGCTGCCCTTTGCCTTTGATCCCGGGCCGGGTTCCGTCTCCCCCGAAGCCATCGCTGATCCGCCCGTCTTCGACCGGCTTCGCTCGGTGGCGATCCACGACGGTGTTGTGCGCGATCTCGTCCACGGTTTGAAATACCGCGACCGCACCGATCTTGCGCCGATGATGGGTGAATGGATGATCCGCGCGAGCGACGGCGCGGTCGCCGCTGCCGACATGATCGTGCCGGTTCCGCTCCATGCATTTCGCCTGTGGCGGCGAAAGTTCAACCAGGCGGCCGAGCTCGCCCGTGTCATCGCGGGGCGTGCGGGAAAACCCTACCGACCAGACGTGCTTCGCCGCATCAAACGCACCAGCCGGCAAGTCGGACTCGGAGCCCGCGCGCGTGAGGAGAATGTCCGCGGCGCTTTTGTCGTCCCTGAAAGCGGCAGACAGGGTCTCAGCGGGAAAAGAATTATACTCGTCGACGATGTATATACGACCGGTGCAACCGTCTCGGCCGCCACCCGTGCGCTGAAGCGGGCGGGGGCTGGAGACGTCACGGTTTTGACCTTTGCAAGAGCCATGTCCGGTCCTATATGACAATCAAGTGTCCGGCGTCGTGCCGGTGAAGGAGCGGTTCAACAATATGGCTTCGGTCGTCATTTATACGCGTCAGTTCTGTGGCTATTGCTCGGCAGCGAAGAAACTTCTCGAAACCAAAGGCGTCAACTTTGTCGAACATGATGCGACCTATGATCCGGGTCTGCGCCAGACGATGATCGAAAAGTCCAACGGCGGCACGACTTTCCCGCAGATCTTCATCAACGACCTCCACGTCGGTGGCTGCGACGACCTGCATGCGCTCGACCGCGCCGGCAAGCTCGACGCCCTGCTCGTCGCCTGAAGGTTCGGCGCGCAGCCATTGCGAACGTGTGAGGCCCTGCGCGCGCGGATGGCTACGGAGAGAAGAAGATGAGTTTCAAAGCTGCTGCCGTCCAGATGTGCTCCGGCGTCGATCCCGCAAGAAACGTGGAGACGATGGCGAAGCTCGTGCGTGAGGCGGCCGCTCAAGGCGCGACCTACATCCAGACCCCGGAAATGACCGGTGCCATCCAGCGCGATCGGACAGGACTTCGATCCGTGCTGAAGGACGAGGCGAACGACATCGTCGTGCGCGAGGCCGCGACCCTTGCCGGCGAGCTCGGCGTCTATCTCCATATCGGCTCGACGCCGATAGCGCTTTCCGACGGCAAAATCGCCAACCGCGGCTTCCTCTTCGGGCCGGAGGGGGTGAAGATCTGCGACTACGACAAGATCCATATGTTCGACGTGGATCTGGAGAATGGCGAAAGCTGGCGAGAGAGTGCAGCGTACCAACCAGGCGCGACAGCGCGCATCGCCGATCTTGGCTTCGGCAAGCTGGGCTTTTCCATCTGCTACGACGTCCGCTTCCCCGAGCTCTTCCGTCAGCAGGCCGTTGCCGGTGCCGAGATCATGTCGATACCTGCGGCCTTCACCAAGCAGACCGGCGAGGCGCACTGGGAGGTTCTGCTGCGCGCCCGCGCCATCGAAAACGGCCTCTTCGTCGTCGCCGCTGCGCAGGCCGGAAAGCACGAGGATGGTCGTGAAACCTTCGGTCATTCGATGATTGTCGACCCGTGGGGTCGCGTGCTCGCCGAGGCGGGCCCGGCTGGTGAGGAGATTATCGTTGCCGATATCGACACCGCCGCAGTTCACGGCGCACGTGCGAAAATACCCAATCTCAAGAATGCCCGCAGTTTCGTGCTGGACGAGGTGACGCCGACCGGGAAAGGGGGCGTTGCAGCGTGATCCGTTACAACCTTTCGTGTGACGATGGCCATGACTTCGAAGGCTGGTTCGCGTCGAGCGGCGACTTCGATTCCCAGGTCGAGCGGCGTCTGGTCGCCTGTCCGACCTGCGGCTCTCACTCCGTCAGCAAGCAGCTGATGGCGCCTTCGGTATCGACCGCGCGCAAGAAGGAGGCGACGCGCGCGCTGGTGATGGATCGGGCCCAGAAGGAAACGATCGCCAAGATCCGCGAACTGGTCAACTCGATCCGCGAGAATGCCGAGGACGTCGGCGAACGTTTTCCGGAAGAAGCGCGCAAGATCCACTATGGCGAGGCCGAGCAGCGCGGGCTGATCGGCAAGGCAAGCGCAGACGAGGCGATCGCGCTTCTGGAGGAAGGTATCGAGATCGCACCCCTGCCGGTGCTGCCGGATGATGCGAACTGAGCCTCCGGCTCAAGTAATTCCGGAAAGTGCGTAGCGGTTTTCGTCTAGAGCCTCCCGTTTTCAAGTGGAATCACTGAAAGCGGATAAGATGCTCTAGAATCAAAGTGCTAGAGCGTCCTTTGTGCGTTCGCTTAAACGCACGGCGCTCTGGAATGCGAGGGTTCAATACTCAGCGTGGCCGTCTGGCGACGATCATGTAGTTGACGTCCATATCCTTCGACAGGTTCCATTGATTGGCGAGCGGGTTGAAGAACACGCCTGTGCGGTCGGTGATTTCCAGGCCGCTCGCCTCCAGCGGCCTTTCCAGCTCCTCCGGACGAACCAGCTTCTCGTATTGGTGGGTGCCGCGTGGGAGCCAGCGCAACAGGTTTTCCGCGGCGAAGATCGCGAGCGCGGCGGCTTTCACCGTGCGGTTGATGGTGGCTATGAACATCAGCCCACCCGGACGCACCATGTGGGCGCAGGTGGTGACGAAGAAATCGACGTCGGCGACATGTTCCACCACCTCCATGTTGAGGACGACGTCGAAGCTTTCGCCGGCTTCGGCAAGCGCCTCCGCGGTGACTGCGCGGTAGTCGACGGAAACGCCGCTCCCGGCCGCGTGGGTCTTGGCGATGCCGATATTCTTTTCCGATGCGTCGGCGCCGAGGACATCTGCGCCCATGCGCGCCATCGGCTCGGAGAGAAGCCCGCCGCCGCAGCCGATATCGAGCAGCCGCAGGCCTTTGAGCGGCTGCGGAGCCTTGGGGTCACGGCCGAGATGTTCCGATACCTTGTCGCGGATATAGGCAAGGCGCACCGGATTGAACTTGTGCAGCGGACGGAACTTGCCGGTCGGATCCCACCATTCCGCGGCCATCGCGGAAAACCGGTCCACTTCGCTCTGGTCGATCGTGGTACGTGCCGTCTCGCTCATCAGAGCCTCCTCGCAGTCGGCGGATAAGGTTCGACCCGCTCGACAGTTTTTCATTCTGATCGTGAAGTCGGACGATCGAAGGGCGATGTCAAGGGGCGCCCTCAACCGTCACGCACGCCCTCGAGGCGCCCCGATCGGCGACGAAGAGCTAGAAACAGACTAAGCAGGATAGGATCGCCGCCGAGGTTTTGTGCTTTACATCGGAGTTGCTGCCGCGGAGGCAAAGAAGTCCTCCGGTCCTTCGACCTCGACGAGCCGTCGGTTTTCGACCAGCCAGAAGCGATTACCGACGGAGCGCACGAAGCTGCGATCGTGCGAGACGAGGAGGCAGGTCGCCTGGTTGGCCATTAGTTCCGATTCCAGCGCTTCCTGTCCTTCGATGTCGAGATGGTTGGTCGGCTCGTCGAGCAGGTAGAAATTCGGATTTGTGAGCCTCAGGACAAGCATGGCCAGCCTTGACTTCTGGCCACCTGAAAGAACACCGATCGGGCGCATCTGGAGGTCGATGCCGAGGCCGGCGCCCGCCAGCAGGGCGCGCGCCCTTTGACCGCCGATCTCGAAACGCCGACCGAGGGCCGCAAGGGGAGTGTCCTCATCCGGCAGGCCAGCGAGATCCTGGTCACTGTAGCCGAGCACGAGAGACGGCGTTGTCTTGATGCTTTCCGATGCGTGGCCCGGTTCGGATATCGCCGTCCTGATCAGGTTGATGAGGCGCGATTTTCCGGCGCCGTTGCGCCCGAGCAGCACGATGCGGTCGCCCTGGCAGATCCAGAGCTTGCCCGTCTTGAAGAGCAGGCGTCCGTCAGGCGTTTCCACGGACACATCGTCGAGCGTCACCAGCGTCTTGGCATGCGTGCCGCGGTTGGCAAGCCGGATCGCCCCGGATGATCGTTCTTGAAAGCCCGGCCGCGCCGCGTCTTCCAGACGCTCCGCCCGTTGCCGCAGCTGCTTCGTCTTGACGGTCAGGAGATCGCTGCCGGAGTTGATGCCGATATTGTTGAGCTTGGCCGCTTGCCGGCGCAGCTGCTGGGCGGTCTTCATCTCCTTCTGATAGCGCCGCTCGTCCGAGGCATCGATCTCGTCCAAGGCGCCGCGGGCGCGCGAATAGGGCAGCGAAAACACCTGAGACTGGTCAGGCCGCAGAAACAGCGTGCGGTTCGTCGTTGCATCGAGAAAGGCGCGGTCATGGCTGGAGATCAGCACCGGAACATCGCGGGGCAGGCTGTTGAGCCAATTTTCCAGCTGCATGATCTTGGAGAGGTCGAGATGGTTCGTCGGTTCGTCGAGCAGCAGCGCGTCCGGATCGGTGACCGAGACGCGGGCGAGAAGCGCAAGCCGCTGCCAGCCGCCGCTGAGCTGTGCGATCGGCCGTTCGCGAAGCTCCGGCGGGACTTCGAGCGAATCCAGCATGACGTCGACCCGCCAGCCTTCGGTTTCCGCCTGTTCTTCCGGCAACGCCTGGCGGACGGCTTCGTAGAATGGCTTGTCCAAGATTGCGGCCGGTACCGCCTGCTCGACGTGGCCGACAGTGAGGCCACGCGAGCGCGTGATTTCGCCTGCGGTCGGATCAAGCCCGCCCGCGATGCATTTCAAAAGCGTGGACTTTCCCCGGCCGTTGGCGGCGACGATGCCGATGCGGTCGCCGGCTGCGACCGAAAGGTTGAGGTTCGAGAAGAGCGGCGCGCCCAAGGTGACGCCGAGGTTCTTTACATTGATCAAGGCCATTGTCGTTCTCTGGACTGGCCGAGCTGTGCTCCCGCTTCCGGCAATGCTGGAGAGGAAAGTGGGTGGCCGGATACGAACGTCAGCGCGTTACTTGGGGCCACACGGCTCGGTTTGGTGACGATGAGCGGTGCCACGAACCATATCGTTCGGCGCCGCACGACGACTGGGCAGACCAGGAAGCGATGAGAATGAGATTCAGTCTCTGGTCAGCCCTGCAAACGCGTTTGCAGGGCTGAGACGGGGCCACGCTGGCGGTGGTGCCGGAAATAAGTGATCACGCGCAGCCCTCCCTTCATCAATTGAGTTGCGGCGCCTTGTTAGCACCGCCGACAAAGATTTTCAACCTGGGCGCGACGAGGGGTCGGGGGGCCGGTTCCAACACCTCCTGGAACCTCGCCATTCCGTCGCCTTGCCATTGCACGTCGTCCGTTGATCCGCTAAGAGACGCCGCGACTTTCCGCTCCCCGAAGCGGTGACTGGCCGATGTCCGAGAAGTCCCAAGCTTTTTGATCGTCAGGCGCCGGCGGGGACGCTTTCCCTGTCGCGCGCTCGCGCGCAAACATCGGTACCGGTAGAGGCGAAATGGCACGCATCGTGATGAAATTCGGCGGAACGTCCGTCGCAAATTTGGAACGCATCTACAATGTCGCCCGCCATGTGAAACGTGAAGTCGATGCCGGCCACGAGGTTGCCGTCGTCGTTTCCGCCATGTCCGGCAAGACCAACGAACTGGTCGGCTGGGTGGAAAACATGCCGAAGGTCGCCGGTTCGAACGCCCCGTTCTACGACGCGCGTGAATACGATGCCGTCGTCGCCTCCGGCGAGCAGGTGACCTCCGGGCTGCTCGCGATCGCGCTGCAATCGATGAACATCAACGCGCGCTCCTGGCAGGGTTGGCAGATTCCGATCAAGACCGACAGCGCCCACGGCGCTGCCCGCATCCTCGACATCGAAGGCGCCGACATCATTCGCCGCATGGGCGAGGGCCAGGTGGCGGTGATCGCCGGCTTCCAGGGCCTCGGTCCGGACAATCGGATGGCGACGCTCGGGCGCGGTGGGTCCGACACTTCGGCGGTCGCGATCGCCGCCGCCGTCAGGGCCGACCGCTGCGACATCTACACGGATGTCGATGGCGTCTACACGACCGACCCGCGGATCGAGCCCAAGGCGCGCCGGCTGAAGAAAATCGCCTTCGAGGAAATGCTGGAAATGGCCTCGCTCGGCGCGAAAGTGCTGCAGGTGCGCTCGGTCGAGCTCGCCATGGTGCACAAGGTTCGCACCTTCGTGCGCTCTTCTTTCGAGGATCCCGATGCGCCGGGCATGGGTGACCTTCTGAACCCGCCCGGAACGCTGATTTGTGATGAGGATGAGATCGTGGAACAGGAAGTCGTAACCGGCATTGCCTATGCCAAGGATGAAGCCCAGATTTCGCTGCGCCGTCTGGCAGACCGGCCGGGCGTTTCCGCCGCAATCTTCGGTCCGCTGGCGGAAGCCCATATCAACGTCGACATGATCGTACAGAACATCTCGGAAGACGGCTCGAAGACGGACATGACCTTCACCGTTCCCTCCGGCGATGTCGACAAGGCGTTGAAGGTGCTTTCCGACAACAAGGAAAAGATCGGCTACGACGTCGCGCAGTCGGAATCCGGCCTCGTCAAGGTCTCGGTGATCGGCATCGGCATGCGCAGCCATGCCGGCGTCGCCGCATCCGCCTTCCGGGCGCTTGCCGACAAGGGAATCAACATCAAGGCGATCACCACGTCGGAGATCAAGATATCCATCCTGATCGACGGTCCATACGCTGAATTGGCGGTTCGCACTTTGCATTCCGCCTACGGTCTGGATAAGAGTTAAACAGTAGACATTTCGATTTGGGATTCGCGGCTCGAAGGGCCGTGGGTCCGGATGTATGTCGTCGGTAATTCTTATTCTGGAGACCTTACGCGATGAGAGACCTTTCCGCAGGTCCGCGCGTTCTCCTCAAGCGGTTGCGCGAGCTCATGGCGGAACCGCTTGAGCCGCAGGAGCGCCTGGACCGGATCGTGCGCCAGATCGCACAGAACATGGTCGCGGAAGTGTGCTCCGTCTACGTGCTGCGTTCGGATGGCGTGCTCGAACTTTACGCCACCGAAGGTCTGAACAAGACCGCGGTCCACCTGGCGCAGTTGAAGATGGGGCAAGGTCTCGTCGGTACGATCGCCGCCTCGGCGCGACCGCTCAATCTTTCCGATGCGCAGTCGCATCCGGCCTTCACCTACCTGCCGGAGACGGGCGAAGAGATCTACCACTCCTTCCTCGGCGTGCCGATTCTGCGCACGGGACGCGCGCTCGGCGTTCTCGTCGTCCAGAACAAGGCGATGCGCAACTATCGCGAGGACGAGGTCGAGGCGCTGGAAACGACGGCGATGGTTCTCGCCGAGATGGTGGCGACCGGCGAATTGAAGAAGATCACCAAGCCGGGGCTCGAACTCGATCTTTCGCGCCCGGTCTCGATCGAAGGCAACAGCTTTGGCGAAGGCATAGGCCTCGGTTACGTCGTGCTGCACGAGCCGAGAATCGTCGTCACGAACCTGCTCAACGAGGACACCGAACAGGAACTGCAGCGCCTCGCAGAGGCGCTCGGGTCACTCCGCATCTCGATCGACGATATGCTGTCGCGCCGTGACGTGTCGATGGAGGGCGAGCATCGGGCGGTGCTGGAAACCTATCGGATGTTCGCTCACGACCGCGGCTGGGTGAGGAAGCTTGAGGAAGCGATCCGCAACGGTCTGACGGCGGAAGCGGCCGTCGAACGCGTCCAGAGCGAAACCAAGGCGCGAATGATCCGGCTCACGGATCCCTATCTCCGCGAGCGCATGCACGATTTCGACGACCTTGCCAACCGGCTGTTGCGCCAGCTTTCCGGCTACGGCGCCCGGCTTTCGGCAGCCGATTTCCCCAACGACGCGATCATCGTCGCCCGCGCTATGGGTGCGGCCGAGCTGCTCGACTATCCGCGAGAGAGAGTGCGCGGCCTGGTCCTTGAAGAGGGCGCGGTCACGAGCCACGTGGTGATTGTCGCCCGCGCCATGGGGATTCCTGTCGTGGGCCAGGCGGCAGGTGCCGTGGCGCTTGCGGAAAACCGTGACGCGATCATCGTCGACGGCGACGATGCGAAGGTGCATTTGCGGCCATTGGCCGACCTGCAGCGGGCCTATGAGGAGAAGGTGCGGTTCCGTGCCCGCCGGCAAGCCCAGTTTCGCGCGCTGAAAGATGTCGAGCCGCTGACGAAGGATGGCGAGCGCATCACGCTGCAGATGAACGCCGGCCTGCTTGTCGATCTGCCGCATCTGAACGAGGCGGGAGCCGAAGGCATCGGCCTTTTCCGCACAGAGCTGCAATTCATGATCGCTTCGACCATGCCGAAGGCAGAGGAACAGGAGGCCTTCTATCGCAGCGTGCTGAAGCAGACGGGTGGCAAGCCGGTAACCTTCCGCACGCTCGACATCGGTGGTGACAAGGTCGTACCCTATTTCCGCGCGGCGGAAGAGGAAAACCCGGCGCTCGGCTGGCGCGCGATCCGGCTTTCCCTCGACCGGCCCGGGCTGCTGCGCACGCAGTTGAGGGCGATGCTGAGGGCGGCGGCCGGCGCCGAGCTCAAGCTGATGCTGCCGATGGTGACGGAAGTCTCCGAGCTCAAGATCGCGCGCGAACTTTTGCAGAAGGAGATCGAGCGCCAGTCGAAGCTTGGCGAGCAGTTGCCGCGCAAGCTGCAGTTCGGTGCGATGCTGGAAGTTCCGGCGCTGATGTGGCAGCTCGACGAACTGATGGCCGAGGTGGATTTCGTTTCGGTCGGCTCGAATGATCTCTTCCAGTTCGCGATGGCCGTCGACCGCGGCAACGCCCGCGTGTCCGATCGTTTCGACATTCTCGACCGGCCATTCCTGCGTATCCTGCGCGATATCGTCAGGGCCGGCGAGCGCAACGACACGCCGGTCACGCTCTGCGGCGAAATGGCGAGCAAGCCGTTGTCGGCGATGGCGCTGCTCGGCCTCGGTTTCCGCTCGGTGTCGATGTCGCCGACCGCAGTCGGGCCGGTCAAGGCGATGCTTTTGGCCCTCGATGCCGGCAAGTTGGCCGAGATCCTGGAAGCTGCGCTCGACGACGTGAAGTGCCAAACGTCGGTTCGGCAGCTCCTTGTCGATTTCGCAGCGGCGAACGGCATACCGGTTTAGACAAGATTGAAGCGTCCTTACAGCGCCGCGCGTCTAATCAGACGCGCGAAGGTCGCTGTAGAGCTTTGAGTTGCTGCATGATTTTGTCCTTAAATCGCTTCCGATCTAAGGAATCATGCAGTAGGCACGCCCGGATGGAACCGGGCGGGGCGAACGCATTTGGAGTTACATTTGGCAAAGCTTCCCGTTGAAAAGATGCGCGAACTGGAGCGCAGGTTCGGTGAAATCGAAGCTCGCATGTCGGCCGGACCGGCGGCGGACGTCTATGTGAAACTGGCCTCGGAATATTCCGAGTTGCAACCGGTCGTGACGAAGATCCGTGCCTACGAGAAGGCGACGGCCGAGCTTGCCGACATCGACGCAATGCTCTCCGACCGGACGACGGATAAGGAGATGCGCGACCTCGCGGAGATGGAAAAGCCCGAGGTCGAGGAGCAGATCGAGGCGCTCGAGCAGGAAATTCAGATCCTGCTCCTGCCGAAGGACGCGGCTGACGAAAAAAGTGCGATCCTTGAAATCCGCGCCGGCACGGGCGGCTCGGAGGCGGCACTCTTTGCCGGCGACCTCTTCCGAATGTACGAACGCTATGCTTCGACAAAGGGCTGGCGCGTCGAGGTCCTATCAGCGAGCGAAGGCGAGGCCGGCGGTTACAAGGAAATCATCGCCACCGTGTCGGGTCGTGGTGTTTTCTCGCGATTGAAGTTCGAATCCGGCGTCCACCGGGTGCAGCGCGTGCCGGAGACCGAGGCGAGCGGTCGCATCCATACCTCCGCTGCGACCGTTGCGGTACTGCCCGAGGCTGAGGAGATCGATATCGAAATCCGCCCCGAGGATATCCGCATCGATACGATGCGGTCTTCGGGCGCTGGCGGCCAGCACGTCAACACGACCGACTCGGCGGTCCGTATCACCCATATTCCGACAGGCATCGTCGTCACGAGTTCGGAGAAATCGCAGCATCAGAACCGCGCCAAGGCGATGCAGGTGCTGCGCTCGCGGCTCTTTGACATGGAGCGCCAGCGTGCCGACAGCGAGCGGTCGGCGGATCGCAAGAGCCAGGTGGGTTCCGGCGATCGCTCGGAGCGCATTCGCACCTATAATTTCCCGCAAGGGCGCATCACGGATCATCGCATCAACCTGACGGTCTACAAGCTCGACCGGATGATGGAAGGAGAGATCGACGAGGTTGTGGATGCGCTGCTGGCGGATTATCAGGCGAGCCAACTCGCGCTTCTCGGCGAGCAGCAGGGCTGAGCCGTAATGTCCGAGACGCTTGACCGCCTTCTTGCAGAAAGCCGCGACAGGTTGAAGGCCGCCGGTATCGAGACTGCGGCGCTCGATGCGCGGCATCTGATTTCGGGGCTGCTCGGGCTTTCGCTCGCCGCCTTGATGGCGCAAGGAGGGGAGGCGGTCGACGACACCGTCGCGGCGCGCGTCCGTGCCGCCATCGACCGTCGCGCAGCGCGAGAGCCGGTCTACCGTATCCTGGGCGAAAGAGAGTTCTACGGACTGACCTTCAAGCTCTCGAAGGACACGCTCGAACCGCGACCGGACACGGAGACGCTGGTCGATTGCATGGTCCCGCATATGCGGCGGATTGTCGCCAGCAAGGGCGCCTGCCGGATCGTCGATCTCGGCACTGGAACAGGGGCGATCTGTCTCGCTCTCCTCGCTCAGATACTTGAAGCGCGCGGCCTTGGTACCGATATATCCGAAGATGCCTTGGCAACTGCGCGCGACAACGCGGAGCGCAATGGTCTAGCTGGACGGTTCCAGACGCTTCGGAGCAACTGGTTCGGGAAGGTGGAGGGGCGGTTCGACGTAATCGTCTCAAATCCGCCTTATATCCGGTCCAGAGTCGTTGATGAGCTTGAGCCGGAAGTGAAATACCATGATCCGGCCGCTGCTCTCGATGGCGGAGACGACGGGCTGAATGCCTATCGTGCCATCGCCCTTCACGCTGATCGTCATCTTGAAGCAGACGGCGTAATAGGCTTGGAAATCGGTTTCGATCAAAAGCAGGCGGTAACGGCGCTTTTCGCGGCGCAAGGGTTGCGTTTGCACGACAGCGCGAAGGATCTTGGCGGCAACGACCGGGTCCTCGTGTTCAAGCGGACAGAGAATGCGGCAGTGATCGTTGAAAAAATGCTGCATCGGCGCATCTCTTTTCTCGAAGGGCAAAGAAAGGGCTTGGAATCCTAAAGGAAGCGGGCTAGTTTGCCCCCGCGCACTGGGCAGTAAGGTCATCGACCAAAGATTCGCTCCGGTATGACCTGGCCACGGGGATTGCTCTCAAGAAAGAGTTGCTAGGGTTCGACAGTGCCTCGTGCGGGTACCTGTTAATTTGACGTCAGCCGGCGCCGAGATCGCGATATGCGGTCTGTTGCGGCGCGTGTTTTCTCGGGCGCGGACAGATCCGGCCGGGATGCGGAACCATATGATCATCATTATCAAGAAAATTCGGGTGAATGTACTATGAGGCCAGGACAGCAAAACAAGCGCGGCCGTGGGCGGAATAACAACAATAACGGAAACAACAATCACAATCGTAAGGGATCCAATCCGCTTACGCGGACTTACGACAGCTCCGGCCCCGACGTGAAGATTCGCGGTACGGCCCAGCACATCGCCGAGAAGTACGCCGCCCTTGCGCGCGACGCCCAGAGCTCCGGCGACCGCGTCATGGCCGAAAACTACCTGCAGCACGCCGAGCACTACAACCGCATCATCGCGGCGGCGCAGGCGCAGATGCAGGATCGGTTCCAGCGTGAAGAGCGCCAGGACTATCAGGAAAGGGACGTGATCGATCGCGATCAGGACGATCTGGATCAGGTCTATGCCGAGGAAACGCCCGCCTCTGTTGCTGCCTCGCCCTCGGTGAGTGCGCCTCAGCCGGTTATCGACGGTTCCGGTCCGCAGCCGGTGATCGAAGGCACACCTGCCGAAGTTGCAATGGAGGAGGAAACGCCTGCGTCCGCGTCCAGCCGCCCGGCCTCTCGCCGTCGCAGCGCGAGCCGCCCGCGCCGTCAGCCGCGCCGCACGCAGGACGAAGCATCGGCGGGCGGAGAAGCTTCCGGCGATGCGCCGGCGCTTGCTACCTCGGAATAAGCTCGTTCACGGTTGCGCCCACGGGCGTCTGCCCACGGATTGTTGAAAACCCGGCTGCTTGGCGGCCGGGTTTTTTTATGTCAGCTGCTTGCGCGCCGGGCCGCGATGCTTTTTGCCGGAATCTGGTCGCTCCATGTACCCGTCGACAATCCCAAGCGGCTTCCGTCATGGCCCTTTAATTTCTGAAAATGCTGTCCCATATTCCGGTTCGAGGACTTGATCACGCGCAATGCGAGGACGAGCTCTCACTGCATAATTCCTTAGATCGAAATCGATCTAAGGATAAAATTATGCAGCATTTCAAAGTGTCAGCGACCTTTGCGCGTCTGATAAGACGCGCGGCGCTGGAATGACAGGCTTGCCGAATGCGGGAGCCTGATCCTGAAACACCGGCCAGTGCCACGAAGATGGGCTCGCCGGGCTATGGAGGTAGAGAATGAATATTGAGAAATATTCGGAGCGTGTCCGTGGTTTCCTGCAATCGGCGCAGACCTATGCACTGGCAGAAGGACACCAGCAGTTCACGCCCGAGCACGTCCTCAAAGTCTTGCTCGACGATGATCAGGGCATGGCCGCATCTTTGATCGAACGCGCCGGCGGTGATGCACGCGAGGCGCGAGCTGGCACGGCTGCCGCTCTGGCCAAGCTCCCGAAAGTTTCCGGCGGCAATGGTTCCGTCTACCTGTCGCAGCCGCTCGCCAAGGTTTTCACCGCAGCCGAACAGGCCGCGAAGAAGGCCGGCGACAGCTTCGTGACCGTCGAGCGCCTGCTCCTGGCGCTGGCGATCGAAAGCTCGGCTGCAACCGCGTCGATCCTGTCGAAGGCGGGCGTCACACCGACCAAGCTCAACCAGGTCATCAACGAAATCCGTAAGGGTCGAACCGCTGACAGCGCCAATGCCGAGCAGGGCTTCGATTCGCTGAAGAAATACGCGCGCGATCTGACCGCGGAAGCGCGGGAGGGCAAGCTCGACCCGGTGATCGGCCGCGACGACGAAATCCGTCGCACGATCCAGGTACTTTCGCGCCGGACCAAGAACAACCCGGTGCTGATCGGTGAGCCGGGCGTCGGCAAGACGGCGATCGCCGAAGGCCTGGCGCTACGCATCGTCAACGGTGACGTGCCCGAGAGCCTCAAGGATAAGCGGCTGATGGCGCTCGATATGGGCGCGCTGATCGCCGGCGCAAAATTCCGCGGTGAATTCGAGGAGCGGCTGAAGGCGGTGCTCAACGAGGTCCAATCGGAAAACGGTGAAATCATTCTCTTCATCGACGAGATGCACACGCTCGTCGGCGCTGGCAAAGCGGACGGGGCGATGGATGCCTCAAACCTCTTGAAGCCCGCGCTTGCTCGCGGCGAACTGCACTGCGTCGGCGCGACGACGCTCGACGAGTATCGCAAGCATGTCGAGAAGGATGCCGCCCTTGCCCGCCGTTTCCAACCGGTGATGGTGGACGAGCCGACGGTCGAGGATACGATCTCGATCCTGCGCGGTCTCAAGGAGAAGTACGAACAGCACCACAAGGTGCGGATCTCGGATTCCGCGCTGGTGGCCGCCGCAACGCTTTCCAACCGCTACATCACCGACCGTTTCCTGCCGGACAAGGCGATCGATCTGATGGACGAGGCGGCGTCGCGCCTCAGGATGCAGGTCGACTCCAAGCCGGAGGAACTCGACGAACTCGACCGGCGTGTCATTCAGTTGAAGATCGAGCGCGAGGCCCTGAAGAAAGAGACCGACGCGTCCTCCAGGGATCGTCTCGCGAAGCTTGAGCTCGACCTGGCTTCTCTTGAAGAGGAGGCTGCCGCGCTGACGGCGCGCTGGCAGGCTGAAAAGCAGAAACTCGGGCAAGCTGCCGATCTCAAGAAACAGCTCGACGAGGCGCGCAACGAGCTTCAGATCGTTCAGCGCAAAGGTGAGTTTCAGCGCGCGGGTGAGCTTGCCTACGGTGTGATCCCGACGCTCGAGAAGGCGCTTGCCGAAGCGGAAAGCCAGGACGGTTCGAGCGCCGATGCGATGGTGCAGGAGGTCGTCACCCCCGACAACATCGCCCATATCGTTTCGCGCTGGACCGGCATTCCCGTCGACAAGATGCTCGAAGGCGAGCGCGAGAAGCTGCTCAGGATGGAGGACGAACTGGCAAAATGGGTCGTCGGCCAGGGCGATGCGGTGCAGGCCGTGTCGCGGGCGGTCCGGCGTTCGCGCGCCGGGCTCCAGGATCCGAACCGGCCGATCGGCTCGTTCATCTTCCTTGGGCCTACCGGCGTCGGCAAGACGGAGCTGACCAAGGCGCTTGCCCGGTTCCTCTTCGATGACGAGACGGCGCTGATGCGAATCGACATGTCGGAGTACATGGAGAAGCACTCCGTGGCCAGACTGATCGGTGCGCCTCCGGGCTATGTCGGCTACGAGGAGGGCGGCGCACTGACCGAATCCGTTCGCCGCCGGCCCTACCAGGTCGTTCTCTTCGACGAGATAGAGAAGGCTCACCCGGATGTCTTCAACGTGCTTTTGCAGGTGCTTGACGACGGACGGTTGACCGATGGTCAGGGTCGCACGGTCGACTTCAAGAACACGATGATCATCATGACCTCGAACCTCGGTGCGGAATACCTGACCGCGCTCGGCGAGAACGAGGACAGCGATGCGGTTCGCGACCAGGTGATGGACGTGGTGAGAGCCGCCTTCCGTCCTGAATTCCTGAACCGCGTCGACGAGATCATCCTGTTCCACCGCCTGCACCGCTCGGAAATGGGCGCGATTGTCGACATCCAGCTCGAAAGGCTGCGCAAGCTGCTTGCCGATCGCAAGATCACCATCGACCTGGAAGACGATGCGCGTGCCTTCCTGGCTGACAAGGGCTATGACCCCGCCTACGGCGCTCGGCCTTTGAAGCGGGCGATCCAGAAATATGTTCAGGATCCGTTGGCCGAAAAGATGCTGCAGGGCGAGTTCCCGGACGGCTCGGTGGTGAAGGTCATCGCCGGCTCCGACCGGCTGAACTTCAAGCGGGGGACCTCCGCCGCGAAGGAAGCCGCATAAGGAAGAGGATCAAGAAAGAAGAGGCCGCCGGAAGGCGGCCTTTTTGCGTGGACCGTGCGGCGATGCGCGTTACTTGCTCGCCACTTCGTTGCCCTCGTCCTTGCCGAGGAGTTCATCGATCCGTTCGCGCTCCTTTTCGAACGTCGCCAACGCTTCCCCTTTGAGCGACTTGCCGCCGGGCAAGCGGATGCGCAGGGGGTCCACCTTGTTGCCGTTGACGATCAGCTCGTAGTGGAGATGCGGGCCGGTCGAAAGTCCGGTCGTGCCGACCCAGCCGATCACCTGGCCCTGGACGACCTTGGCGCCCGGCTTGACGCTCTTGGAGATCGCGCTCTGGTGATTGTAGGACGAGACGTAGCCGTTGGCATGGCGGATCAGCGTCTGGTTGCCGTAGCCGCCGGAGTCCCAGCCGGCTTTCTCGACCGTACCATTGCCGGCGGCGATGATCGGCGTGCCACGCGGCGCCGACCAGTCAACACCCGTATGCATGCGGGAGAAGCCGAGGATCGGGTGGCGGCGCATACCGAAACCGGAACGGAAATGGCCGTTCGGAACGGGATTGCGCAAGAGGAACTGGCGGATGCTCTTGCCGTCCTTGTCGAAGTAGTCGATCGAATTGTCGTCCGGATCCTGGAAGCGGTAGAACCGGGTTTCGGCGTCGCCGAACTTGGCATTCACATAGAGAAGTTCGGAGTCATCCGTCGCGAGCCCGCTTTCGTCGGTGACCGAGAAGAACGCCTCGAGCGAGTCCGTCGGCTTCAACTGCGCCTGGAAATCGACATTGCTTGCCAGCAGCTTGACGACCAGGGCCACCATGTCGGAATTCATGCCGTAAGAGAGGGCGGCTCGATAGATACCGTCGTAGACGCGCGGCAGATCATGGCCGCTGGTGACGACCGGCGTGCCGTTGTCGTCGAAGGCGGTCGCGACGGCATCGAGTTTCGGCGGCTCGGCACCCGGAACGAAATGGCCCCGGTCGTCGACGGCCATGGTGAGCACGTGACGGTTGCGCGAGTAGATGGTGGCGCGCACGATGCGCGCCTCTTCACCCTTCTGAATGATGCCGATGCGCAGGACGTCGCCGGCGGCCAGTTCCTTGGCGCCGAGTGCTTCTGCGATATAGTTTCCGGCATCCTCGGCTTGCGCCTTGGCGTAGCCGGCATTCACCATCACGGTTGCGATCGGCGTCGGTCGGCGCACGGGGATGACGTCGTCGGCATATTCGGTGCTCTGCTTGGTGATGTTCTCGTAGGCCGAAACGCTCATGTTCTCCTCGACGATCCGGGCGGACAGCCCCTGGATCAGATCGAGATCCCCTGCATCCGAAGCGAAGCGTTGCGGGTCGACGTAGAAGAGCGAAGCAACCTGCGTATTGCCCTCCGTCAGGACCGAGCCATTGGTGCGGACGTTTTCCTCCACCTCGTCGAGCGACATGGATGGGCCGAAGGCCAAGCCTGATCCCTTCAGCGGAAAGTCGACGGTCTTCAGCGCCACTTCGGATTCGACATCGGAGCCATAGATGGTGCCCGTCCTTGCCGCTGGAGCTTCGGCGTCCGCATCG